>CAYWFO010000075.1:0-8668 GCA_964457485.1 uncultured Haloferacaceae archaeon
CCGCCTCGACAACCCGCCGAAACACGTCGACAACGCGTTTTACCTGCGCGCCGTCTTCGACGAACACGATCGTTTTCGGCGGTCGCGTGGCTTTGGGTCGAATCCGCAGTTCTGCTGTTTCGGCCGCGTCGGCCGCAGTCGCCGGTTCGGCACCGAATTCGACGCGTGCGCGCTCTGGCTGGACGAAGACAGTCGCAATCGGGGTTGGATCGGTCGCGCCCGCCGTGAGCTCCGTGTGTCCACGGTCGCCGACCGCGATGTCGCGTTCGCTCGCCGCGAGCACGACCCGGTAGGCGCGTGCGCCGTCGGCGGTCGGCTCGATGTCCGGGTCGGCGTCGACGACGACCACTCGCGCGAGGACAGCGCGGTCGCCGGTGAGTTCGCTCGCGAGCAGTTGGGCGATCCGCGTGCCGTCGCGAAGCCGGTCGTGAACCATGTGGGTGCTCCGAGATGCCCGGGTAAGGAAGTTCGTGTTTTCGCGTGATCGTCCCCGCGAGTTGTGCCGAACACGGCATCGCCCACTCCTACCGTGAGCCGGTGCCGAGTACGATCCTCCCAAACCGCCGCCGAATACGACTACTCCGCGTCGGTCTCGGTGAGCGCCCTCCGAGCGGCGGCCGCGGGGCCGTCGACCGCGATTCCCTCCCGGCACGCAACGACGACCGCCGCGGCTTCGAGCGTGATACCGAGACGGCGTTGGGTTTCGTTGGCCGCCGCAACCGCCGCCCGTTTCGTCATGCCGCCGTCGACCATCGCGTCCAACAGCTGTTCGAACGTCGACTGCTCGCGGAGAATATCGGTATCGGGCGTGTAGTCCGGTGGAATCTCGGTATTTTCGACCGAAAACGTCGGTTCGAGCCCCGCATCGGTTCGTTCGAGCAGGCCGCGGCCGACGGCGACATCGACCAGCCGCTTGGCCTGATCCGGCGAAAACCAGTCGCGATCGAGCGACAGCGACACGACGAACTCCCCCTCGCCGAGCGTTCGCTTGCCGCGCTGGCGAAAGGGCACCGCGACGGCGACCTCCAAACTCATACTTCCTGCACCAGCGAGCGACAACTAAAGCTTGCGGCTCGGCTCCCAACTGATTCGTCTGCAGCCGAACCCCGCGGGGTTTCGAGCGATTCAAGTAGCTCCTGGTGCTTCAGTATCCATATGAAAGATCAGGGACGCTCCGCTCGGAAACGAACCGGCGGCCGACTCAAACACTTCCGCAACAAGAAACGCTACCAACTCGGCCGTGAACCCGCCGAGACCACCGTCGGCAAACCGCGTCTCCAGGTGATCGACTCGCGTGGCACCGAAACCAAACTCCGCGCGCTCTCGACGAACGTCGCCCAGCTTTCCGATGGCGGCGAGACCACGGAAGTCGAAATCGAGAATGTCGTCGAAAACCCCTCGAACGTCAACTACGTCCGACGAAACATCATCACCAAAGGCGCGGTTATCGAAACCAGCGAGGGCACTGCCCGCGTCACCTCGCGTCCCGGTCAGTCCGGTCAGGTCAACGCCGTCAAACTCGACTGAGCGCGCGTTTTTTGCTTTTTTGTTTTTTCGAACGAGAGCGGTATCGCTGCCTTCGAACCGCGGCCGTGAGCTACAAGCCGCCGGCCACGCAACTGGCGGTATGAACCTCTCGACGATCGTCTCTCGGCTCGACGAGACGCTCGACACCGCCGCCTACAGCGAGGTCGACGCCAGCGCTAACGGCCTGCAGGTCGGCCCCGCCGACCGCGACATCGACCACGTTGCGTTCGCGGTCGACGCCGCCACCGCGACCATCGAGGCGGCCGCCGCCGCGGGTGCCGACCTGTTCGTCACCCACCATGGCCTGTCGTGGGGCGGCATCGAACGCGTCACCGGTCGGCAGTACGATCGGATTTCAGCGCTCATCGATCACAACCTCGCGCTGTACGTTTCGCACCTCCCACTTGACGGCCAGCAAACCCACGGCAATGCCGCCGGCCTCGCCTCGCTTCTCGGCCTCGTCGACACCGACCCGTTCGGCTCGCTAGGCGGGGTCACCATCGGCCAACAGGGCCGCGTCGACGGCGCGATGACGCTCGACGAACTCGGCGAGGTGCTTTCGGCGGAACTCGAACGCGACGACCCCGTCAGACTCCTCGATTTCGGCGCTCGCGAGGTCGACCGGGTCGCCATCGTCACCGGCAGCGGTGTCGACTGGCTCGACGAGGCCGTGGCTACGGGCTGTGACACGCTCATCACGGGCGAGGGGAAACAACAGGTGTACCACGAGGCCAGAGAGGCCGGAATCAACGTCGTTCTCGCGGGTCACTACGCAACCGAAACGTTCGGGGTTCGAAACCTGCAGTCGCTCGTCGGTGACTGGGGCCCCGAAACGAGTTACCACAGCCATCCGACCGGACTGTAGCCGTCAGCCCATCCCCAGCCGAACCGAGTCACGCTCGACCGCCGAAACGAGCGACGACAACGACTCGACACGATGTTCTGCGCGCACACAACAGCCACGGTCGGCGGGCGTGTGCCGTTCGACGTGAATTGCGTCGAGGCCGGCATTCCAGGCCGCCCCAACGTCGCTCTCGGCGTCGCCAACGAGGACGCCGTGCTGGCTCGAACAAACGGACAACTCCGCCATTGCCCGCTCGACAGGCGCTGGATCTGGCTTCCAGCCCAGTTCGTCCGTACAGCAGACGACCGTCTCGAACCGATCGTCGAGGCCGACGCCTTCGAGCACCGGGTCGGTGAGAAACCGCTGGCAGTGCGTGACGATTCCGACCGGAACCGACTGGCGATCGAGCGCGTCGAGCAACGCCGCCGCGTCGTCGTGGAGAACGCTCGCTCGGGCGCGCTCGGCGGGCTGTTCGATCTCGTGGAACGCCGCCCAAAACGTCGACGGATCGACGCCGAGCGAGCGGAGAATCCGGTCGCGAACGCCGCCGAGGCCGTGCCAGATGAGCGTCGCTTCGCGGTCACTGAACGAACGGCTCAGTTCGTTGCCGACGCGGTCGAACACCGCCCGAATGTAGGGCCACTCGACGTCGACGAGCGTGCCGTCGAGATCGAACAGCCAAAAGTCGTAGTCGCCACGGTGCATTGAAGAGCTGGTACGCGCGCCCCGCATATGTGTGTTCTGCCGGGCGATAACACGCTGTCGCGCTCGGACACCGGTCAGTCGTCGGTGAGTTGGCTCAGAACGTGGGGCGGAATGTCGCCGGCACCGACGCTGTCGGGGAGATCGTCGAGTGATTCTGGAATCGACGGTGGAATACTGCCCGCCGGTGGGCCGTCTACAGGATCTGTTTCGGCATCCACGTTGTCCTCGCCTGTATCCGTCTCCTGATCCGGCGGGAACTCGCCGTCGAACTCCGGATTGAACAACCCCATTGCGGTCTGGATCGTCGTCCAGTCGTCCTCGGCGGCGGCCTCGCGCAGACTTTTTGTCGGTGCCGAGAGCAGTTGGCCGACAAGCGAGTCCGCGAGCGACTCGATGATCTCGCGCTGTTCGTCGGTGAGTTCGCCTTCCGATTCGAGTTTTGCACACGCGGTGGCGACCTCGCGATGTTTGACCCGCTCGGCGCTTTCGTACATCGTGCGGATCGCGTCGTCTGCGCGCTTTCGTTTCAACAACGCAAGCAGGCGGTCGAACTCCGCGTCGATCATGGCTTCGACCTCGCGGGCGGCGGCCTGTCGTTTGGCGTGTGTTTCGTCGGTCACCGTTTCGAGCGCGTCGATGTCGTACACTGCAACCGACGACACCGAATCCGCCGCAGGGTCGATGTCACGCGGCTGAGCCAGGTCGATACAGACCGTCTCGCCGGCCGCAGCCAGCGAATCGTGTTCGAGAATGTGGTCGGGACTGCTGGTTGCCGAAATAACGACGGCCGCCTGCTCGGCGGCCGCCGCAGCTGCGTCGAGTCCGACCGCATTGGCCTCGATTTCGAGTGTCGAGGCGATATGGGCCGCATGCGGCACCGTTCGGTTGGCGACGATAACGCGGCCAACCGACGCGCTTTCGAGCGCCTGGGCCGCGAGCGTCCCCATCTCGCCGGCTCCGATGACGAGCGCGGTTGTGTCTTCGAGGTCGACTTCCCGCTCGGCGAGACTGACGGCGGCAGAGCCGAGCGAGACGATTCCCTCGTTGATCGCCGTTTCAGTTCGCGCGCGCTCGCCGACATGAATCGCCTTCGTGATTGCGTTTTCGAGTATCGGCCCGATTCCGTCTGCGCGCCGGGCGGTCTCGAAGGCGGTTTTACACTGGCCAATAATCTGGTCTTCGCCAAGCACCAACGACTTGAGACCGGCGGCGACGGCCATCAAGTGCCGAAGGCTTTCTTCGTGATCCATGCGAACGACTGCGCCCGACCGGACGCCGCTCACGAGCGGTTCGAGCGCCTCGCGCCCCTGGTCGGCGCGTTCGGAGACGACGTACGCCTCGGTTCGGTTGCAGGTCTGGAGCACGAACGCTTCGTCGACACCCGGCTTTTCGAGAAGCGTGTCGATTCGGGCTGTCGGCTGGTCGGCGCTTGCGGCTTCGATTTCGTCGACGCGTGCGGTGACATGGGAGACGCTAATCGCGGTGAGAACGCCGGTGTGGATCATCGGCGATCTCCTCCGTCGTCAGCCATGTTCAGTTCAGTCATGACGCGTTCTGCCTCTTTCATTGCGTTAGAAGTTCCCGTATGTAAAGCCTTCCAAACCGCCGGCGAGCGGACGACCGCCCGGACCGCCTCGCGCCGTTCGGCCGCCGACAGCGACCCGGCTTTGAGTTCCTCACGGAGCTCCCAGGTGAGGTCGGCCATCGCCCCCGCGTCCTCGAGTTCGTCCTCGAACTGCTGGCGAAGATACCGCGAAAGCGCCGGGCTCTGGCCACTCGTTGAGATGGCGACCGACACCGGCGGCTCCTCGATGGTTGCGGGTACGACGACGCTCCCTGCCTCGCGGCCACCTGCTCGGTCGGCACGGTTGACGAGTATCGCCCGCTCGCGGGCGGCCGTTTCGATTGCGCTGTTGAGCGCGGGTCGGTCGGTCGCGGCGACGACCAACACCGGGCCGATTCGGTCGAGCCAGCCCGCCACCGCCTCGGGGCCGGTGCCGCGCGAATCCGGTCGAGTTCCGGGGCGTCGGGTTCGGACAACCGCTCGTCGAACTCGGGCTGATGACGACGACACGGCTGTCGCTTGCGAACCGCACGGCCTTGCGTGCGCCGACTGCCCCGCCACCGAACACGAGAACGGTCTCGTCGCCGAAGTCGTGATAGAGCGGAATCACCGTGGGCGACCCTCCGTGTCGCCGCCGGTCTGTCCGCGGGAACGACCCGATGGGACGGCGTCGACAGCCTGCATATCTACGTTTGGCGATCGACGAGAATAAGGGTCACGGCGTGTCGCCGTCGCCGGATTTTTCAGCAGTACTCGTCGTTTCGCTGGCCGGTTTTTCCTCATTCTTTCGGTCGTCCTCGCTGGCGTCGTCCGCGTCCGCCTCACCGACCCGCTCGACTTTTTCGATCGACAGCGGAATGTCGTCGAGGTGCCCGCCGAGTTCGCTGCGCGCGATACGTCCGGCGTGCTCGTCGCTTTCGACGTTGAACACGGTCAGTTCGAGTTCGAGCGCGACGAGTGCCTCGTCGGCGGCAACGAACGCTGGCGGACGCTCGGTGCCGTCGGGTGTTGTCCGCTCGGCGGGGTCGATTTCGACGTAGCTGAGGTCGGGGTTCACCATCTTCCCGGTTTTCGAGATGGCGATCCGAACGGCTTCCGCCGGCGTCTCGACGTCGTACACGGGAACCGCCGCTTCGGCGACAACTCGACAATCCATGCGCAAAGATATCGTGTCTATCATAATGAAATTTCGGTCGAATTCGTTCGACCGCCACAGCCGGTTCGCACCACCCTACTCGCCGCCGTTGCGCAGATAATGAAACACGTAGGTCTGGACGTAGCCGGCGTACTCGCCGCCGAAGCGCTCACGGATTGCTCGCGAGGTTTCGGTGTACCCGTTCTGTTCGCAGTCGGGGTAGTAGTCGGCGATGGCGGTCTGAATCCAGGTGTCGAGCGGCACCGCCTCGAGAAAACCGAGCGAAAACAACAACACACAGTCGGCAACCTTCTCGCCGACACCAACGAACTGGGTGAGATAGTCGCGTGCCGCCTCGTAGTCGAATGCGGCCGCGTCTGCCGGACGAGCCTCGCCGTCTGCAACCATCTCGGCGGTGCGCTGGACGTACGGTGCACGGTAGCCGAGGCTGAGCGCGCGTAGCTCCGATTCGGTTCGGGCGGCCAGCTGGTCGGGCGTTGGGAACGCCTGATAGGTTCGGCCGTCAAACGTAATCGACTCGCCGTACTCGGCGGCGAGCCGCTGTTGCATGCCGTGAATCCGGCTCACGCGCATCTGTGCCGAACAGATAAACGAGATGAGACAGCTAAACGGCGGGTCGCGAACAAGCCGCATGCCGGCGTACTGGTCGAAGGCGCGCTCGATGAGTGGCTCGGACGGAATCGCGTCGCGAATCGCATCGAGGTCGTCGTCAAGCCGTAACAGGTGGGTGAGAATCGAAACCGCATCGGTCGTCGACTTCCATTCGATTCCGTCGTCGACCTGTCGAACCCGGACGACGGCCTGCTCATCGGAAATGCCGTCGAGCGGCGGGACAACCGTCTCGTACCACGCGCGCCCGCCATGGGCGGAACTCGTGGTGTACATTTTCCCGTCGAGCCGGTTCCAAAGATAGCTCTGGCCGCTTTCGACGGTTGACTGCAGATCGAACGCCCCCGCGAGTTCGTCGGGCGCAATAACGCCTCGTTCCATTGGCATAGCTCAGACAGTCGTCGGCTTTTCGCCTTTCGATCCGTGGGTTCGTGTTTGACGGCGCGGAGGAACGTTCGCCGAGTCGCCCACGGCTCAGCGGTTCCGACTGACCGGGAAACTCGTCACGGTCGGACTCTCGGTGAACCTTGCCGTACTCCGGGCGGCCGCCCCCCGAAGTTCGCGACCGCCGAAGCGAGCAGCATGGTGTTTGGGATGGGGGTCTTCGCGTGCTGCGGTGCGGTCGATCTCGGAACGATACGGCACTCGGATCGTGACGACACCGCTGTCACCAGGAGCGATCCGCCGACCTCTTACCGGAGTTCGATTGCCGTCATCGTCCCGAGTCGGTTCGCAATTTCCTCGTCGAGGCCGTCGCTCGTGACGCGCCACGTCCAGTTGCCCGTTGCCGTGCCGGGCGTGTTGAACCGTGCGTGGCCGTCGAGGCCGAGTAGATCCTGCACCGTGGTAAACGCGAGTACGGCGTCCGAGCGCCACACGGCCTCGATCATCGACCAGTTGATCTCGCTGCCGTCGGTGCTGAGGTTGTAGTGCAGACAATCACGCTGTCGGCCGTCCATGTCGTCGTAGTACCCCTGAACGGTGTTCGTGTCGTGTGTCGAGGTGTAGGCGACCGTGTTTTTCGGGTAGTGCATCGGCTGGTGTTCGTTGCCGCCACGGCACCAGTTGGCGTACTGCGGCACCCGCATGCCGGGAAAGCCAAACCGGTCCATCAGCGCCTGCAACTCGGCGTCGGGAAACCCGAGATCCTCGGCAATAAACGGGAGTTCGCCGAGACGCTCGCCGATCGTTTCGAAAAAGTCCGCACCGGGGCCGTCGCGCCACTCGCCGGCGGCCGCCGAGTCGGCGTCGGTCGGAATCGCCCAGTATTCGAGAAAACCCTGGAAGTGATCGAGACGGGTCACGTCGACCTGACCGAACAGGCGGTCGAGGCGGCGGCCCCACCAGTCGTAGTCGTTTTTCGCCAACTGATCCCAGTCGTAGAGCGGATTGCCCCACTTTTGGCCGTCGTCGCCGGCGTTCGGCGGAACACCCGCGACCGCTGTCGGTCGGTTTTCGTCGTCGAGTTGGAACGCCCCTGGGCTCGTCCAGACGTCCGCGCTGTCGAGGCCGACGTAGATGGGAACGTCGCCGACGAGTTTGATTCCCGCGTCCTCCGCATCGCGCTTGAACGCCCGCCACTGCGAATCGAACCAGTACTGGACAAGCGTTCGGTACTCGATCTCTTCGGCGAGTTCCTCGCGAGCCGCTTCGAGGGCGTCGGCGTCGCGAGTGCGGATCGGTTCGGGCCAATCGATCCACGCCTGGCCGTCGTGTTTCCGCTTGAGCGCGCGAAACAACGCGTAGCCTTCGACCCACGGTTCATCATCGACGAAGGCATCGAGTTCGGCTCGGTCGGCTTCGGTTGCGGTTTCGCGGAACCGTTCGTGCGCGGTTCTGAGTTTCTCGCGTTTGTAGCTCCCGACCCGTTCGTAGTCGACCGCGTGTGGGTCGAACTCCGGAACGGGTTCGAGGTCGTCGTCGGTCAGCCAGCCGTCGTCGACGAGGCGGTCAAGGCTGATGAGCAGCGGACTGCCCGCAAATGCCGAAAACGACTGGTACGGTGAGTTGCCGTGAGCCGCTGAGGTCGGCCCGAGCGGGCAGAACTGCCAGTAGGTCTGTTCGGCCGTTTCGAGAAACGAGAGGAACTCGCGGGCCCCCTCGCCGAGGTCGCCGATGCCGTGTGGCCCCGGCAACGAGGTGAGGTGCAAAAAGACACCACTGCGTCGTTCGAAGTCCATACCACCACTCTCAACCGGGGGCCTGTCAAACGTTGTGGTCTTGGGTGTCGACGCGGACGGGTTGTGTTCGCTGACGACGCGGA
>CAYWFO010000076.1:0-8646 GCA_964457485.1 uncultured Haloferacaceae archaeon
CGAGCAACTACGACGATGTCACCGTTGCCGACGTCCACAACGCGCTTGCGTTCGTTTTCGACAACCCGGCGCTGCTTCGGGACCAGGAGACAGCCGAGGAGGAGGCGATCGAGCGGATCCGGACACAGCGACCCGTCGATCCCGAAGAGTTCAAACCGCAGATATAATGCGATTGCTCGTCGACGAGAACGTGATTCCGGCCCACGTGTCCGCACTCGATTCTGCGGGCTACGATGTCCTCGTGACTCGATAGCTGTACACCAATAGGGGTATAAAAGTGTATCACAACTGGATACAGCACCCGACTCTGGACCGCGAACGCGGGGGCAGTGGCGAGTTCATCCCGACAGTGACACCAGACCGCGTCCTCTCCGTTTTCGACGCCGTCGAGGGATCGGTGATCACGTCCGACGACGTCGCGACCGAACTCGGTTGCACGACCGAGGCCGCCCGCTGGACACTCGAGGTGTTACACGAGGATGCCCGATCCAGTCGCCGCAGGACTGTCGGGCGACTAATCGACTGGCGGGTGGCCTGGAGGACGTTACCAAATTATTGGTCCTGATTGTCGGCAAGCGGTCGGAGGACCGCTTCCGATGTGGCGATAGCGAGTCGACTCCCCGTAGACAATCTAACCGACCACAGCCCGACACGGGTGCCGACTGCGATACATACAGACTCCGTTTGCGTGTCAGATGTTGGCCGGATCGATCGCGCCGACATCCACAGCCCGCTCACGCCGTCCGTCGGGCTCATCCTCCTGCTTCTCGGACGGATGCCGCGGTAGCGCGTCGGTCGAGAGATAGCGCTCGTGACGGTGTCTACGGGTTCTCACGCGGTGCTTGAAACCCGTGTGGCCGGTTTCACGCGGTGACAGAAACTTTTCACGGAGGCCGAGATCCGTTTCTGGCGTATCAATACAAAGCAGCGTGGTTTCGATATGTAAGCCAAGCGATCCGGGGGTGACGTGGGGATGTCACGTGCGCTCGGACATGAGTCGCATGCGACAACAATCTAAGAACCTATGAAACGATACACACTCAGCGCGCGCGTGAATCGTGCAATCAGTACGCGGCCGCAGTCGACTACCGGCGCGTTCGCGGGCGTTAAAGCCGCCCGTGGCAACGTCGATGTAACCGAATAAACGAACCGGCACGGACTGTCTGACCCATCTCGAAAAATGAACCGCACCGTCACTCTCACACTCGTTCTCATTGTCCTCCTCGCCGGCGCGACCGCCACCGCGGCCGCGTTCACCGACGGCGACGAGGTCGCCGCTGACTCCGCGGTGTATCTCGAGCGCGCCGACAGCGACAACGCAGAGCGGTACGTCCAGTTCGACGAAAACGACGAGATCTACCTCCAGTTTGAGCGCCTTCTGCAGAACAGCCTCACTCGGGCCGATGATCTGTTTGTACTCGGATTCGACGGCGACGAGCCGACCGAGATCCGCCTCGAAAGCACCGATGACCGGGTCACGCTTATTCGGATGGACACCGGCGAAACCTTCGGCAACGGTACGGTCGAGCTCAATCAGAGCGAGTCGGTGCTGTTCGGCGCGGAAATCGAGACCGGCACGGAGGGCTTCACCAGCCGTATCGAGTTTGAGGTACTCGTTCCCGAGGATGACGACGATATCCCTGAGGATACCGGCGGTGGCGGTGGTAGCGACGTCGGTACCGACGCCGCCTCTGCGGACGGCGATACCTCTGAGGATGACGATACGACCGACACAGCCACTGAAACCGGTCTTGGCGCTGGGATCGGGGCGACCGGTATCGACACCGACACTGGAATCGGGTTGATCGAGATCTCCGCCCTCGGCGAGGGCATATCAGTGGCCGTTATGGGCGCTCTTGCAGCGATTCTCTCGCTCAGCTACCTCTATCGGGCCCGGGTGGCTGCCGGTGGACAAACGGGGAATCAGGAGTAACCAGCACAATGGCAACGACAGTTGACACCGAGAGTACACCGACGGCCGACCGGGAGGCACACACAGCCGAGTCGTTCGGTGACGCCGTCCGCCGGGTTGTTCGGCTACCGGACGCAGTCATTCTCCTGTTTCCCGCTGCGGTGTTTCTCGGAGTCGGCATCTTCCCGCCGGGCGTTCGGCAGCAACTGGCGTTCTCCTACGGCGACCCGGATGTGTTGACGGCGTTTACTTCGCATTTCGCTCACGCCGACGCTGCCCATCTGCTCCGGAATCTTGCGGGATATCTGATTATCGTCCCGACGGTGTATCTCCTCTCAGTCCTCGCGGGGCGTCGTCAACTGTTCTATACCGTTTTCGTCGTCATCCTCGCTGCGTTCCCGTTCGTATTATCAGGGCTCAACCTCGTTGTCCCTCGCGAAGCGCTCTCGCTGGGTGCCTCAGGGCTCACACTCGGCTTTGTCGGCTATCTTCCGGTCGCCGTTGCTGCGTACGTCCGCCGCTGGTTCGGTGTTGATGATGTCGTCCGGCGCGAAATTGCGGGCGGACTGTTCTTTCTCGGACTGATTGTCATCATCCCACTCGTCGTGGCTGCGTTCCGACCAGTTCTTGCGATCGTACTGACCGCTGTTTCGGTTCTTGCCGTTCTTGGATACGGTCTCGCGCTGCGAAACTCTGGAATCGATCGTGAGACGCTTCGAAAATCGCCACCGGGGTTCGCTGAATTCGGCGTCTGGTCAGGTTTCGTGCTTACTGCCGCACTGATAACCGGATTTGCGGCGGACCCTCTCTCGGACGCCGGTCTCGTGAACACGTATACGCACTTTTTGGGGTACGCGCTTGGATTCCTGAGCAGCTACCTCGTCGTACTTTTATTCTCCGGTGACAGTGAACTGTGATCTCTGATCCGAGATCGGTCACATAAACTCGGACGTGATTTACCCGGATCCAACGGTGAACTGTTGATCCATCTCGTATGAATAAAAAAGCCAGCCGATTTCCTGTTTTGTCGCCTGCCCCGGTGGCTACGGCGGACGACGAGAACGAACAGTGAGCCATGAGTTCACTGTCGTCCGACTATCTCACCTCGCGAACGTCGATACACGTCGCCACCGTCTCGGTGGGTACGGACTGGCGGCCGCCCGTCGTTCTCACCGGTACAGCTTCGACAACAACGACCGTACCGACCAGTTCGACGGCCGCTCTCGCTTTCGGTTTCGAACCCGTCCGCTCCCGATCAGCGCGTAGCTGAGCAGGAACATCGAGCCGCCCAACATCGCATTGATCACCACAAGCGGCACCAGTGGATGCACCTGATACAGCCCGGTGATAACCGGCTCGGGAAGCACGGCGAGATACCGCCGTTCTTCGAGAAACAGCCGGTAGAAGCCGGTTTCGTCGGGCGCTGTCCGGGTTACTTCCACTGATTGCTCTGCTTGCCCCCCGACCGCAACGTGGCGCTCACTTACCGCGATCTCGTCGCTGCCGGGCTCAAAGTACACCTGCACCCCCAGCACGCCGGCGTTCGGCACGAGGAACTCCTGGGTGTCGGACTCGCCGGACCGAATCACATCCGGCCTGTCCGAATCGAACTCCGCGCTCACCACGCCGAACTCGTGGGTCTCGCTCGGCACCACCATCGCCATCGTTGCCGCACCCATCACCACCATCGCGAACACCCCCGCAATAAGCAACACTGAGGTGCCTTTCTCTCTCGTTCGATCGCGTTCGCGGTTCTTTTGTTTGCCACCCGAGAGATATGCGTCGGCGACGTAAGCCACGATCGAGAGGCCGAAAAAGAGGTTTGCGAGCCCCTGGGTTCCGAGGAACAACCGCGTTCCGAACGTGACGGCCAACTGCTGTTGGAGGCTTTCGAGCCCGCCCTGTATCGCCAGCGCAGCCGTTCCGAGATGCGGAATAGTCACTACCGAGCCGCCGGGCTGCCAGGCTTTCGCCACGATCTGTGCGTCCTGAACGGGCGGTTCGTTGTTGTCCTGGTCGGTGAACGGATTGGCATCTCCCCGTGTGATGTACCCCCGTTCGCCCTCGCCGACGACGCGGTGGGTTGTGAGGCCACCCCCCTCGATTTCCTCGGCATCGAAGGTGATTACATCACCCTCTTGCACGTCGCCGCTCACCGCCGTTGGAATCGCGACAAATCCGTCGCCGGTCCGGATTGTCGGCTCCATACTGCCGGTCTCGACGAAGCTCAACAGAATCGGCTGGCCGAGAAACTGTCCGGCGATAAGGGCAACCGCGACAATAACAACGAGCACGGTAAGTGCGGTTCCGACGTGGTCTTTGAGCGTCATCGTGTCTTTGACCGGTCTCGCCGTGGTTGTACAGTGCCGTCACATATCAATCTACTGAATTTTTCTCCCCGACCCAAGCCGAATCTTTATCAATTGCTGTCGTGTTGGTTGAACGTAATGACGACTGCGAGTGAATTTTTGCGGCCCCTCCCCACCACGCGCCGCCAATCTGTCGCCGGTGTGTGGGCTGTTCGCGGCGCTGCCCGGAACGGTCGTCGAGCGGAACGCTCACCCGACTGTTTCGCACCACGACCGGCTGTTTCGCCGCTCGGGAGGTCGCGATGAGCGACCGGCGACTCAGACTTCGGGCGCTTATTGACGCGCAGTTCGTGGGTATTCTCCTGGTGATTCTGGTCGCCGGTGTCGGGGGCGCGGCGCTCGCGTACGGCCCGTACGTCAGTCCTGAAACGGTGACCGAACAACAAACCGAGACCGTTTGGAGCGTGACGACCGAGCACACCCACAGTGCAACCGTTACTGAGCCGAACCCGGCGTTTGAGGTTGAGACCACCCTTTCGGACAGAAACACCTATCCGGCACGTGTCGCCCCTGTTTTGGATGTCGCTGTCGACGTATCGTACGACGCGACCACCGCCGAGGACGTAACGGTCACCACTGACTCGTTGCTCGTGATTGAGAACGTTGAGGAGGACGGCGAGACGGTTTTCTGGCAGGTTGACGAGCCACTCGGTGGAACCAGTGAGGCGGCTGCGCCTGGCGAGCCGATCGGTACGGCCTTTTCGATCAATATGAGTGCGGTCGACGAACAGATTTCCGAGATCGAGTCCGAGCTCGGCTCCTCTCCCGGTGAAACCAACGTGTACGTTCGGACCTCGGTTTTGCTCACCGGGACGGTCGAGGGCGACTCGGTCGAGTACAGCAACACGGTCGATCTGCCGATGAGCGTGAGTTCCACCGAGTACGTCGTTGAGAGCGACGGCACCGAGGTCGACCCGATTGAAGAGACCTCGGTTGTCGAAACCCAGCGCGAGTACGGTCCGCTGCACCGGATTGTTGGCCCGGTCGTTGCGTTCGTGAGTCTGCTCGCAGCCGGAGGGTTGCTTGTTGCCCGCAGACAACAGCGCTTTGCGCTTTCTGCGGCCGAGCGCGAGTATCTCGCATACCGTGCGGATCGAGACGAGTTCGACGAGTGGATCACGCAGATCCGGCTTCCAACCGAGGTGCTTCAACGAACACAGGTTCAAGCGGAATCGCTTGCGGATCTCGTTGATCACGCGATCGACTCCGACCGGGGCGTGATTCAACATCCGGTGACAAACCAGTACTACGTGCTTTCGGAGGATCTCATCTACACATATGCCCCACCCACCGATCCACGAACGCCCTCGCCGGCCGCCGCACTTGGCGTGCCAGACGACATCGACACGGACGACGGCACCGACGACACAACCGCCCGTGCTGGCGATACGGACGCGGGTGCTGGCGGTACGGACGAAAGCGTCAGTGACGCGGACGACGAGAAAACCGCATAATATCGGTGCGCCTGCGGTGCGTGAAACACCCTCAATTCGTGCCGTCGGTTCTTATTCGTCGGCATCGTTGAGCTGTTCGAGCACCACACCAACGACGGCCATCAGGAGAATGAAGCCGGCGAGCGCCGCGACGAGGGCCAGCGCGCCGGTTTCGGGCAGGTCGTCACCGCCGTTGTAGACGATGCCGATCGTGACGAGCGACGCGACGAACAGGCCGACGGCAACCAGCGAAATAATCGTTTGCCGACGGACTTCCGCGTCGATTTCCATACATCGGGTTTTTCCGGCCATCGCAAAAGCGCTTCGAAACGGTCGACCCGCTTTGCCGTTTTTTGAGACCGTTCGTGTACTGGCTGTGTCACGTCCGGCGAATTCGGTGGGTCACTCCTGGAACCGACTCAGAGATCGTCGAGTGTGGTTCGTTGGCTGTGGCCGACAAATTCGTCGAAGTCGATTCCCTCGGCGAGCGCGGTTTCCTTTTTTACGCGGTAGTTGCCGCCGTCGGTCACGTGGAGGTCGCCGGGATGGAAAAAGTACCAGTCCTCGCGGTCGAACCGGATCGCAATCCGGCTTTTTGCACCGAAGTTTTGCGCAAAATAGATGAGCGCCTCGACCTCTTCACCGCTCAAATAGATCGGTCGGCCGCTGCTGGCTTTCGCCTCGATGGCGTAAAATCGCTCGCCGTCGCCCGCGAGCACGTCGGGCAGTTCGCGTTCGGTTGCGCTTCCACTGGCGGGCGCGCGCATCACGGCGAATCCGTTCTCGTCGAGTCGGTTGACGAGTTCGCGTTCGCGCCGGTCGCCTTTTCGGTTCGCGCTCATTTGGTGGAGTCGGCCGCCGCGTCGGCCTCGCGTTCTTCGCGCGCATCCGCCAGCGAGTTCGAGCCTATATAGATGAACACGAGCGACGACGAGACGACGACGAGTCCGAGTGTCTCCCAGCCTTCGAGGTGTATCGCCATCCCGAGGACGACGAGAATCGCCGCCAACGACATATATGCCCAGCCGATTTTCATACCGGACGGTCGCGCTTTGTCCTCTTAAACGGTCGGTGTTTCTTCGCAACCGGCGTGACCGGGTCGCTACGTGCCGTGATCCCAACTGCCCATATACTCGCGTTGCTCGTCTGTCAGCGAGTCGTGGGCGACACCCTCGGCTTGGAGTTTGATTTCGGCGACCGTGCGGTCGAGATCGTCGGGAACGTTGTGAACGCCAGCCGTGTACTCGCTGCCGTTGTCGGCTAACTCGCGAACGGCAACCGCCTGCACGCCGAAGCTCTGATCCATCACTTCGACCGGATGACCGAGCGCGACGGGCGCGGCGAGGTTGACGAGTCGGCCCTCCGCCAACACGTTGAGCCGGCGTCCGTCGGGCATCTCGTAGGCCTCGACGCCGTTTCGCGCCTCGAAGTGGTCGACCGCGCGGTCTTCGAGTGCAACAAGGTCGATCTCGATGTCGAAGTGGCCGGCGTTGGCGAGCAAGACGCCGTCTTTCATTTCGTCGAAATGTTCGTCGATGACGACATCGCGGTTGCCCGTTGTTGTCACGATCAGGTCGGCCTCGGCGGCCGCCTCGGCCATCGGTTTCACGTCGTAGCCCTCCATGTGGGCTTCGAGCGCCTTGCGTGGGTCGACTTCCGTGACGGTCACGTTGGCGTTCTGGCCGGCCGCTTTTTTCGCCACGCCTTTTCCACAGTAGCCGAAGCCGGCGACGACGACGTTTTTGCCCGCAAATGAGAGGTTCGTCGTCATCGCGATCGTCGCCAACGCGGACTCGCCGGTGCCGTGGACGTTGTCGAACAGCGTCTTCATCGGCGTGTCGTTGACCGCGAACACGGGGTACTCGAGCGCGTCGTCGCGCTCCATCGCGCGAATCCGGTGGACACCCGTCGTTGTTTCCTCACACCCGCCGACGATTCCGTCGATCAACTCGGGATACTCCTCGTGAATCCGGAAGATCATGTCGCAGCCGTCGTCGACCGTGATCGTCGGCTCGTGGTCGATCACGGCGTCGATCGCATCGTAATACTCCTCGTCGCCGACGCCGCGAACGGCATACGAGGTGATGTTCTCGTGGGCGTCGAGCGCGGCGCTCACGTCGTCGTGTGTCGACAACGGGTTGCAGCCGGTGATTGCGACCTCCGCGCCGCCGAGCGCGAGCAGTTCGACCAGATTGGCCGTTTTGGCTTCGACGTGCATTGCCATGCCAATCGTCTCGCCGGCCAGCGGCTGGTCGGCCTCGAACTCCTCGCGGAGCGCCTGCAAAATCGGCATATGCTGCAGCGCCCACTCTATCTTGCGTCGTCCCTCGGTTCGTGCGGCCTCGGGGGCTTCGAGGTGCGCAGAAACCGGCGGGTAGGCTGATTCGCTCATGGGTTGTGTTCGCCACAGACGGTGAAAACGGTACCGAAGAACGCTCCACGTCGACCGCGTCGGCTACAAGAGACCGCGTCGTCGCTCTCGTCCCTACGTCGTCGCGTCGCTCCAGCGGTTACTCGGCGCGTGCGACGAGGTCGGCGGCTGCGGTGGCGGCACGTTGTTTCACATCGCGTTCATCGAGCGTCTGTACCTCGCGTTCGTTCATCAACACCGTCCCGTCACAGACCGTATGGCGCACGTCCGAGCCACGCACCGCGTAGGCGAGGTGGCTGACGTAGTCGTGAACGGGCGTCAGATGCGGCGCATCGAAGTCGACGACGGCGAGATCGGCTGTTCCGCCGGCCTCGATTCGGCCGACCGGGAGCCCAATCGCCTCCGCGCTGGCTTCAGTCGCCATCCGAACAACCGATTCGGCGGCCACATCGCTGGCGTCGCCCCGGGCGAGCTTGCCGATCATCGCCGCGTCTCGCATCTCGTCGAACAGACCGAGGTCGTTGTTCGAGGCCGCCCCATCAGTGCCAAGGCCGACGTTCA
>CAYWFO010000077.1:0-8578 GCA_964457485.1 uncultured Haloferacaceae archaeon
CGCGGAACCGATCACCTTCGACAGTGGGTCAGTTGGGCGTTCGTCGACCACGACAACAATCGGGTGACGCCGTCGGATCTCGTGTTGATCGGCCTGTCGTTGTTGCCGACGGCGTACTATCTTGCCCACTACGACGAGGTGACCGATGTCGTGCGTGTTCGTGGACTCGGCGGAGCAGCCCCACTCGGTGAGCTGTATCCGGCGCTTGCGCCGATTGCTGTGGGGCCGCTTGGCGAACAACCGGTGGCGTACCTGATGGGAATTCTCGCCATTTTGCTCGTGTTGGAGGCGACTCGTCGGGCGCTCGGAATTCTTCTCATGGGTCTCGTGAGCGTGTTCTTGCTCTACGGCAAGTACGGCTTTCTGATTCCGCGCGGCGCACCAGTCATCGGGATTTTTGCAACCTCCGAACTACGCTGGAACCAGATCGTTCAGAACCTGTGGTACACCGTCGAGGGGATTTTGGGCGTGCCCGTCGGGGTTTCCGTTCGGTTCATCTATATTTTCATCCTGTTCGGTGCGTTTCTGGAGATGTCGGGCGCGGGCAAGTGGTTTATCGATCTCGCGTACTCGATCACCGGAACGCGAAAGGGTGGCCCCGCGAAAGCGAGTGTCGTCTCCTCGGGCTTCATGGGCATGCTCTCGGGGTCGTCGGTGGCGAACACGGTGACAACCGGTGCGCTGACGATTCCACTGATGAAACGCTCGGGGTACTCTCCGGAGTTCTCGGGCGCGGTCGAATCCTCGGTTTCGTCGGGTGGACAAATTCTCCCACCGGTGATGGGTGCAGCGGCGTTTCTCATCGTCGAGTTTACCGGAACGCCGTTCCGTGAGGTCATCATTGCGGCCGCGTTGCCGGCGCTTGCGTTCTTTTTCGGGATGTGGGTGATGGTTCATTTCGAAGCGGCCAAACACGGTATCGGCGGGCTCGACCGGAGTGAACTCCTCGACATCGGCCCGCACATGCGACGCGGGTGGTTCTATCTCGTTCCGTTGGGGTTGCTGTTGTACTATCTCGTGATCGCGCGACTCTCGATTGGCCGGGCAGGGTGGTTCACCATCATCGCCACCGTGGCGTTGATCGGCGCAGTTGCCGCATACAACGAAAAAACCGGCCCGTATCTGATTGGCGCTATCGCCGCTGGCTACACGGCAACGGCCGTGTCGTGGTATCTCGTTGGCGGGACACCCGTCGATGTCGTCTTCGGGACGACCGAAGCAGCCCTTCCGCTCGGGGCGGCGTTCGCCGAAGCACTCTCCTCGCTGGGAGTGGTCATTATCGCGATCAGTCTACTATTCCTGCTCAGCGATCCACGTGGTCCTGCGCCGTTGTTGGATCTCGACGAGACGGTCGACGAGGCCGCCGAGACGGTCGACGCGAAACTCGGTCGGGAGCTAGCCACCAGCCGAGCGGGCATGTTCGCGAGTTTCGTGCTCAAATCGCTCGACAACGGCGCACGAACCGCAACGATCGTCGTGATTGCAGTCGCCGCCGCCGGCGTGATTCCCGGCATCATCAACATCACCGGACTGGGCGGGAGCTTCCGGGCGTTGATTCTCGATGTGAGCGGTGGCTCGCTGGTGTTGTTGTTGATTCTCGCCGGAATCGGGAGCGTCGTTGTTGGCATGGGGATGCCAACGACCGTCATGTACATCATCATCGTCGTCCTGCTTGGCCCAGTACTTCCGGAGTTCGGTATCGCCATTCTGGCCGCCCACCTGTTCGTGTTGTATCTCGGACTCATGGCCGACGTGACCCCGCCGGTGATGGTCGCCGCCTACGCGGCCGCCGGCGTGGCGAAGTCAGATCCCTTCGAGACGGGAAAAATGGCGTTCTTGCTCTCGCTGAACAAGATTCTCGTCCCGTTTGCCTTCGTGTTTGCGCCCGGAATCTTGCTGCTTCGGGGCGATGGCCCCGGCGAGTTTTCGGTGCTATCGGTGGCCGATCTAACCGATGTCGGCTTCATCGTCCCGGAGGTCATCGTTCCGGTAGTCGCCATGTTTGCGGGCGTGTACGCGCTCGGCATCGCCATTATCGGTTTCTACCGAACGGGCGTTTCGCGACCGTCGCGTGCAGGCTTCATCGCGGCGGCTATCCTGTTGTCGATTCCGGGAATGGTGCTGATGCCGCTTGGAACCGCCTTGGGGGTTATCGGCGTCGACGTAACGCTGTTTACGCTGACAAACGACCTCATCCTCCGGGTTGCCGGCGGCGCGCTGCTGGCTGGGTTGGTCGTCACAAACCGTCGAAAAACGAGCGACGAACCAGACAGCGAGCCGGCGATGACCGCCGCTGACGCGCGTTCGTGAGTCGGGAGCGTGGGCCACAGCGTTGCTGGTACCGCCGCAGGCAACGCGTGCCCGAATAATAACTGTTGGCCGTTCCGCATCGAAGTCACTTTGAGCCAGTCGCTCCAAGTACGGCCATGAACGTTGGTGCACACGTCTCCATTTCGGGGTCACGCGTCTCTTCGGACAGCGAAACGCCACCGTACAGCGATATCCGCAACGCGGTTCCCCGCCAACTCGCGTTCGGCGGCAACTGCGGGCAGATTTTCACCACCTCGCCACAGGTCTGGAAAACCGCCGAAATAAGCGAGGAGGCCGCCGCTGGCTTTCGCGAACTCACCGCCGAGAAACTCGACGGCCCGTGGGTGATTCACTCGGCGTATCTCGTCAACCTCTGTACGCCAAAGGACGACCTCCGTCGAAAATCGATCGAGAGCATGCAGGCCGAACTCGACGCGGCCGCAACACTCGGGATTCCCTACGTCAACGTCCACCTCGGCGCGCACACTGGCGCGGGCGTCGAAGGCGGCCTCGACAACGCCGCCGAGACGATCGCCGCACTCGACGTGCCCGATGACGTCAAGATTCTCATCGAGAGCGACGCTGGCAGCGGAACCAAACTCGGCGGAGAGTTCTCACATCTCGCTGGCATTATCGAACGAACCGACGAGGAGATCGGCATCTGCATTGACACCGCGCACACGCTCGTCGCCGGCAACGATCTGACGACGCCCGAAGCGGTCGACGAAACAATCGAACAGTTCGACGACGTTGTCGGTCTCGAACACCTCGAATACATCCACCTCAACGACTCAAAACACGACGTCGGAACCCACAAGGACGAACACGCGCTGATCGGTGAAGGCTATATCGGCGAGGACGGCATTGCGGCGATCATCAACCATCCCGACCTCCGTGACCTCCCGTTTGCACTCGAAACGCCGACCGAGGACGGCAAGGGCTTCGCGTGGAACATTGCGAAAGTCAGAGAACTCCGAGAGAACTGAGACGTGCGCCGGTTTAGCGCCGAGTATCTCAGTCGGACCCGACAGGGAATGTGGGATGATTCGCGAAGCGCGCTCGTCGATCTCGATCTCCCGAACCGAACCCGGATTCTCGATGTCGGTTGTGGAACGGGCGAACTCAGCCGGGTAGTGGCCGACGAATCAACGGCCAGTGTGATCGGCGTCGACGCCGACCCACAGCTGTTGGGCGTGGCGGTCGATCACGTGCCGGTCGTCGCCGGCGACGCCGGTCGACTCCCGTTTATCGACGACTGCGTCGACCTCGTCGTCTGTCAGGCGCTGTTGAGCAACCTCCGCGAGCCGTCGGCCACACTTCGGGAGTTCGCCCGCGTCTCGTCGAACCTCGTTGGCGCGATCGAACCGACCAACTCGGAGGTGAGCGTCGAGTCGACAGTTGAGCGTGAGGAGAAACTCGATGCCCGCGTTCGCGAGGCGTATCTTCGCGGCGTCGACACCGACGTGTCGCTTGGTGAACGGGTGAATGGCCTCTTCGAAGCGGCCGGAATCGAGCCGATTTCGAGCCGTCGATACGAACACGAAAAGCGAACCGCTCCGCCGTACACCCCGCTCGATATGAAGGCAGCAACCCGGAAGCTCAGTGGGGAGGCCATTGAGAAGCACAAACGGGAGATTCAACGCGGATTGGCTGGCCGTGAGACGACGTATGACGAACTCAAAACCGCATGGCGCGAAATGGGCCGCGAGGTCGCAGCCAAGATGCAGACCGAGGAGTACGAACGCGTCGAACGCGTTCCGTTTGATGTGACTGTTGGCCGTGTTGTCGATGGGTAACCGCTCCGCAGTGGTGATGCTCGCGACGAGTCCCATCCCTGTCGACAATAAAAAATGGCAGGCCGCGGAATCGACTTAGATCACGTCGCCGCGAACGCTCGCGCCGGTCTGTTCACTCCGTGACTGACGCATCGTTTCTGCAGCCTCGGCGGCGACAGCCGCATCGACGCCGAGCATTTCGAGCGCGCCCGAGAGCGTCGGAAACGGCAGTTCTCCCCCACGGAGTTTGCCCAACAGGTCGTCGTCCCACTGACCATCCACCCACAGACAGACGCCACGGGGATCAAGAATCCGATCGTAGGACGCCGTCGACAGCGCGCCGCGCAGTCGCTGAGTGACGTTTTCGTCGAAACTCGCATTACACACTTCGAGATGGATCGGTTCGTCGTCACCAAGCAGGTGCGCCGCAAGGCATTTTTCAGGGGCCGCGTGGCCGTTGTCGTTGGCCCGGACGTAGTCCGGAAACGTCTCGGCCCACTCGGCCGACACACTCCGGCCGACACCTTTGACGCCGTGGGTGTCGTAATACGCTTCGGCGGCGTCGGAGTCGCCACGGAGTCGAATGTCCTTGGTGAGATAGATGTCGAGTCGATCCAGCGGGTCGAGGCCGAGCGCAACGTCGCCGTACACCCAGATTTCGCGAACCGGCACGGCCATTGGCTCCGTTTCGACCGTCTCGATGAGCCGTTCAACGCGGTCGATGGCGGCGTCGCGGTCGACCCGGTTCTCTTCAGTCATTACCGAACTGTGCGCATGCAGGACACAAGCCGTTTTCGCCATCACCGGGCGATTTTAGATATCCGCTCTCACGGTGTAAACCTCGCCTCACCGGTGTCCCACATCGGAATGCGAACGCAGGCCGCGAACGGGGGTCATCGACAAGCCGAAACCGGTATGTCCGCCGCGGGGCAAGCAGGCGATCATGGACTGCGACAAGTGTGACCGCGAGGCGGTCATGCACGCAGCGTATTCGGGCGGGCATCTCTGTGAGCACCATCTGCGCCGCTCGGTCGAAAAGCGGGTTCGACGACGGATTCGCGAAGATGCGTTGCTCTCGCAGGAATCAACACCCCAAAACCCCGAGACGTGGGTAATCGGGTTGTCGGGCGGCAAAGACAGCGTCGTGTTGACCCACATTCTCGACGAAACCTTCGGCAGGGATCCCCGCGTCGAGATGATCGCGCTCACGATCCACGAGGGAATCGAGGGCTATCGTGACGCGAGTCTCGACGCCTGTATCGAACTCGCCGCCGACCTCGACATGCGCCATGAAGTCGTCTCCTACGAGGAGGAGTTCGACGTTCGCATGGACGATGTCGCCGAGGACGACCCCCTCGACATGGCTCCCTGTGCATACTGCGGCGTGTTTCGTCGCGACCTGCTTGAACGCTATGCCGACGAGTTCGGGGCCGATAAGTTGCTGACCGGCCACAATCTCGACGACGAGGCCCAGACGGCACTGATGAACGTTCTTGAGGGCAACGTCGCACAAATCGCCAAACACTTCGACGCCAGCCTCGGAAGCTTCGACGACAGACACGAACAGGACGACTTCATCCCGCGCGCAAAGCCGCTCCGTGACATTCCCGAAAAGGAAGTGGCGCTGTACGCGCATCTCGCGGAGCTTCCCGCACATATCACCGAGTGTCCACACGCCAGCGAGGCCTACCGAGGCGAAATTCAAGAACTGCTCTGGAAATTAGAGGAGAACCATCCGGGGACGCGTCACTCGATCATGTCCGGCTACGAGGAACTCGCCGAGCTAACTGCCGAGCGGTACCGCAGCGACGACGAGAGCGAGAGCGACCTCAACGAGTGCGAACGCTGTGGCTCGAAAACCGGCAGCAAAATCTGTCGAAAATGCCGGCTGATCGAGTCGATAGCGGCCGTCTGACATGGGTTGTTTTGGCTGTGTGAAATCGGCGCAACACCGTTTTGATCTGTGGTGTCTGTCGAATGTAAGACGTGTCGTAACACGACCGCTCGCGCCGTCTAATACCTGTACCACCCAGCACGAACAAGCTTCAACCCAACGCTCGGCACGGACGAACGTCTCGACACGAATCGAGAGAACGCGCTCAACAACGGTTTCGACTCGAATAAAAAAGGTGACTGCAAATCGCTTCGACGTTATCGGATAACGTCGAGACCGTTGTTCCGTTCGACTTCGTCGCGGCCGCCATCGGACTGCCACTGTGCCGCCTGCTGGCTGCCGTTGGTACCCTGACCGGGGTCGTTAATGCTGGCACGGGACTTGTCGGCCTGTTTCTGTGTCGATGGGCCGAGTACCTGTGCGCTCTGGACGCCTGTCATGATCGCCATCACGCGAACCTTGCCCTTGTAGCTGTCTTGAATCCGCGCACCCCAGATCACGTTCGCGCTCGCTTCGAGCCGTTCAGTGATGTTGTTGGCGATGCCCTCGGCCTCCTTGAGCGTGAGATCCGGCCCGCCAGTGATGTGGACGAGTCCACCGGATGCGCCGCGGTAGTCGACATCCAACAGCGGATGGTTCATCGCGTCGTTGACCACTTCTTGGGTCTTGTTTTTGTCCTGGGTTTCGCCGACCAGCATGACGGCGACACCGCCCTGATTCATGATCGACGACATATCCGCATAGTCGAGGTTGATCAGCGACGGCTGGGTGATCGTCTCCGAAATACCCTTGACGGTTTCGGCGATGATCTGATCCATGACCGAAAACGCCTTGCCGATTGGCAGGTTCGGGACGTAGTCGAGCAGGCGGTTGTTGTCGAGGACGATGATCGAGTCGGCCGTGTTGCGGAGGCGTTCGAGTCCCTCCTCGGCTTTGACCGTTCGTGCGCGCTCGACATTGAACGGTGTCGAGACCATGCCGACGACGATTGCGCCCTGTTCTTTGGCGATTTTCGAGACCACGGGGGCCGCACCGGTACCGGTGCCTCCACCCATACCCGCAGTCACGAAAACGAGGTCCGCTTCTCCGAGAACCTCTTTAATCGTGCCCTGCGCCATTTCGGTGGCCCGTTCGCCCATCGAGGGATCGCCACCCGCGCCGAGTCCGTTGGTGAGTGATTTGCCGACCAAAATCTTCGTGTCGGCCTCGATCATTTTGAGGTGCTGTTTGTCGGTGTTGATCGCGATCGTATCCGCACCGTCGACGCCGATGTTGTACAGGCGGTTGATCGTGTTGTTGCCGGCACCACCACAGCCGACGATCACGATTCGTGGATCGCCAAACTCCTCGTCGTCATCCAGATTGGAGTCCATATCGCGCTGTTCGGCTTCGGCGTTTTCGAGTGCGTCTTGTACAATATCCTGCATACTTACACCTTCGCCCAGCTGCGCTCGTTGTTTTGTTGCTGCGGTTCCGTGCCATCGCTGTCGTTGAGCATTTCGCGAACGGCCGACCGGATTGCTTCACTCCGGTTTGGGAACTGGCCGGTTTCGACCATGTCCTCGACCTCGTCGATCTGCTGCTTCGGAATTCGTAGTGTCACACGCTCCATTGGTACATTCCCCGGTAAGACACTCGGCTAAGCCGATTGGTAGCTTACAGCACACATCGACTTCGACATGTGCTGTAAGACGATTGTCTTACGCAATCGAACGATTACACCGATGTAATATAAATGTGTCGGTTGTTGTAAGACATGAACCGGTTTTTCAGCCAAGATTGTCTCACATAGGGCGGATTTTCACTCTAACACGTCGGCTGCGGGCGTTCGACGACCACAGTCCGGACAGAACGCCCAGTCGGAACTGAGCATCTCGCCACACTCACAAACGGGCGTATGAGACGCTTTCTCACCGCAATTCGGGCAGTACACGTGATCTGAACTGACGGTTTCGCCGCACTGAGTACACGTCTGTTCTGTGTGTGACGCAGGTGGGGCGCGGACGGTTCTGTCGGCGTCAGCTGTCTTACGTTCCGGCGAGGAAGTGGCTGAATCGCGGTTCGTCTCTGGTGCTGATTCGTCGTCTGCTTTCCTTTCCGTTGTCAGCCTTGCGTCGTCGGCGGATATTCCTGAGAGCGTGAGATTCAGCGTCACATCCGGGACTGAAGGGGGTTCGGGCTGCGTGCGGCGGTCGGCAAGCGCGGTCGACACGCGTGCGTCAACAGCGCGGTCGATCCGCGCATCAATGAGTTGGTCGATTGAACTGTTTACTGCGGTCGTCGCTGACGATGAGTCGTCGCCAGCGTCGGTTTCGGCGGTATCGAGGTAGTGTCGGAGTGCGTTCCGCATGACCTCGCTTTTCGAGGCATCGAACGCCTCGAGACGCTCCACGAGTTTGTCGTCCGCGCGGAACGTGATTTTGCTCATGATTTTCGTATTACTAGCCGAACGTATGAATCTTCCTCCGCGTCAGACAGTTGTCTGTCAAACACGGTTGCCCGGGCACCGAAAGGTAACGCTTAATGGCTCGAACGGGATACGAATGAGTGCCCGCCCTTAGCTCAGCCTGGTAGAGCAGTCGACTGTAGATCGACTTGT
>CAYWFO010000078.1:0-8568 GCA_964457485.1 uncultured Haloferacaceae archaeon
ACCTCGTCGCTGAGAACGACGCCGACCTCGTCGCTGAGAACGACGCCGACCTCGTCGCTGAGAACGACGCCGACCTCGTGTTTGCGAGCTTTGTCGGCGAAGAACAGGGCGGAGTCGGTGCACGGGCGGCGATTGCCGACGGTTTCGTCCCGGATCGTGCGATTATCACCGAGGGCTCGACCGGCTACTCGGCCGACGGCGTTGTCGATGTCGCGGTCGCTCACAAAGGTCGGCGGGGAAGCACGCTCGTTGCGAGCGGAACCGCGGGCCACGCAAGCCGACCCGACGCCGCCGACAACGCGATCTACCGCGCATGCGACGCAATCGACGTCGTCCGGTCGCTCGACGCGCCCGAGGCGACCGTTCTCGACACCGCGCTTTCGGGGAGCGTCGCAGTCACCGAAATCGACGGTGGCTCGGCGTGGAACGTGATTCCAGACCGCTGTGCGGTCACCATCGACGAGCGAACCGTCCCGGGCGAGCGTGTCGATCTCGACGCGGTCGAATCGGTTGCAGGCGTCGAGTGGCGTGTGGATCAGGATCTCCCGCCGATGGCGTGTGGTGACTCCGCGTTTGCCGACCAGGTGCTCGCCGCGGCGGCGGCCGCCCAGTCCGGCGAGCCGGAACTCGTCGCCAAACCGCATGCGACCGACGCTGGCTGGCTCGCGGCCGCGGGCACCGACTGTGTCGTCTGTGGGGCGGCCGAACCCGGCGAGGCCCATACGGCCGACGAGAGCGTCTCGATCGACGTGCTCGAACGGTGCTACGAGATCTACCGCCGGGCCGCGGCGTCGCCACCGCCACGACGGTGAGTCGGGTGTGGTGACGGCCGTGAGACGAATTTCGCCACGACGTTGATACGGTTCCGGACGAAACACCGTGTATGGCCGCCGAAGCCGACACCGCCGACACACCCGACGCCTACGTCGAGTTGCTGGACGAAATCGAGCGCATCTCCGCCGTGACGAGCGCGCGCGGCGTGCTCTCGTGGGACCAACAGGTGATGATGCCCGACGCGGGCACGCCAGCGCGCTCGAAACAGCTCTCGGTGCTTTCCTCGCTGGCGCACGAACTGCTCGTTGACGGCCCCGTTGGCGACCTGCTCGCCAGCCTCGACGACGACTCGCTGACAGCCGACCAGCAGGCCGTCGTCCGTGAGATCCGCCGCGAGTACGTCCGTGCTGAACGGGTACCGCGCGACCTCGTCGAGGAGATTTCGACCGCAACCTCCGAGGCGCTGGGTGCGTGGGAGACGGCTCGCGCTGACGACGACTTCGACACCTTTGCACCCCATCTCGAACGGCTGGTCGACCTCAAACGCGAGTACGCCGCGCACATCGATCCCGACGCCGACCCGTATGCCGTGTTGTTCGCGGAGTACGAGCCCTGTTTGCCGCTCTCGCAGGCTGAATCCATCCTCGATGAACTCCGAGAAACGCTCGTTCCGCTCATCGCGGAGATCCGCGCGGCCGACGCCGACCTCGCGACCAACGCCTTCGAGGGAACGTTCGCTGTCGAGACACAGGAGTCGCTCTCGCGGGACGTGCTTGACCTGTTGAACTACGATTTCAGCCGGGGTCGACTCGACGTCTCGACGCATCCGTTCACCGCTGGCAACCAGTTCGACTGCCGGATCACGACCCGGTTCGACGAGAACGACCCGGTCGGCGCGCTGACCTCGACGATACACGAGTTCGGCCACGCGTTCTACACGCTCGGGCTGCCCGACGACCGGTTCGGAACGCCGCTCGGCGACGACCGAGACCTCTCGGTTCACGAGTCCCAATCGCGGCTCTGGGAGAACCACGTCGGGCGTTCGGACGCGTTCTGGGAGCTCCTGTGGCCGACGTTCACCGAGGCGTTCCCGCAGGCCGAATCGATCTCGCCGCGCGAGGCATACGAGGCGGCCAATCAGGTGTACGACGAGAACTTCATTCGCGTTGAGGCCGACGAACTCACCTACCATCTCCACATCATCGTCCGCTTCGAAATCGAACGCGAACTGATCGGCGGCGACCTCGCGGTCGAAGACGTCCCCGACCGGTGGAACGAACTCTACGAGGAGTATCTCGAAATTACGCCGCCGTCGGACGCGATGGGCTGTCTCCAGGACATCCACTGGAGCCACGGCAGCTTCGGCTACTTTCCGACCTACTCGCTGGGCAGCGTGATGGCCGCCCAGCTGTATAGGGCCGCCGAACGCGACCTCGGCGGTCTCGACGCGTCGATTCGGGCGGGCGAGTTTACGCCGCTTGCCGACTGGCTCCGGACGAACATCCACCAGCACGGCCAGCGCTACGAAACGAACGAGTTGGTTCGCCGTGCGACCGGCGAGTCGCTCAGCGCGGACGCGTTTGTCGCGTACGTGACCACAAAATACGGCGAGTTGTACGGGCTGTAGCCGTGTTGTTGCTCCCCTAACGGGTTGGTGTCGCAGTAGCGTGTTGAGTTGGTGTCGCAGTAGCGTGTTGAGTTGGTGTCGCAGTAGCGTGTTGAGTTGGTGTCGCAGTAGCGTGTCGGTTTGTCACTGCGGTCGCTTCGCGGACGGTCGATTGGTTTCGGCTGTGCGTCCGCGATACAGTGGCTGGCGACCGGGAAGCGACCCCGGCAGAACCGATATTTCTTTTTCGACGAACCGATCAGTTGTTGTATGACACTTGTGGTTCCCTTCGACGGAAGCGAACTCTCGAAAGCCGCGTTAGTGCGAGCGGCGCAGTTCAGCGCGGTGTTCGAGACGCCATTGCTCGCGGTTAGCGTTATTCCCCACCAGAACCGTGACTACGCCCGCGAACGGGGCTGGATCGGGCCAAACGATCCGTACGACAGCGACGCGATTGTCGAGAAAATCGCTGCAATGGTGGACACAATCGCGCCGAACGCAACGTTCGACGCTCAGTTTGTCGGCCGCTACGCGCCCGCCGGATCGATCGGGAACAAACTCCGGCGAGCCGCCCGCGAGGCCGACGCAAGCATCGTCTTCGTCGGCAGCAAGAACGCCGGCCGGATCGCGAGTTCACTCAGCGTGGGGTCGTCGATCGCCAGCGAACGAAGCTACGATACGATGATCGTCTCCCAACTCGCGCCGTCGAACATCGAGACGCTCGAACAGGCCGTTCCGACGACCGAAGCAGGCTTTGAGGAGTAGATCGAGTGTGCGGTGTGCTGAATGGTTATTTAGTGGGAGCAACACCGCGCCCATTTGGCCGTAACAGCTAAGTGAGTGTCACGCGTTAGCACGACCCGTATGGCATCAGCACAGCAGTCAGACGACGAGTTGTTCGACCAGTTTCTCTCGACCAATGGCCACGAAACCGAGCCTGCCGGCTGGGAACACTCGTATAACAAAAAGCAGTGTCCCGACTGCGGCGCACTCCACGACGCCGACGCCACCGCGTGTTCAGTCTGTGACTGGTTCCCGGGTCGCTAACACGTGCTGATTCTTCGGGACTGACACGCACCTTGCTGCCAGACCGCCGTTCACGTCGCACAGAAGCCACGTTGTTTATGATGGCGGGGCACATGTACGTGCTACAATGAGCACCACGGACATGCATCTCACCCGCCTGTTTGGCGGCCCCGGCAGCGGGAAGACCACTGCACTTCTCGACCGCGTTGAGACCATTCTGGAAGCCGACGATACTGCGCCCGAAGACATTCTCGTCGTTTCTTACACGCGCGCAGCGGCAGCCGAAATCCGCGAACGCCTCGCCGAACGCCTCGACACCAGCCCACGGGCACTGCAGGGCAACGTCTGCACCATGCACGCGAAGGCCTACGAGTTGCTGAACCTCTCTCGCGGAGATGTCGTCGGCGAGAAGGAAAAACAGGCGTTCTGCGAGGAGTACGGCCTCGAGTACGAGGACGAGTACAAAAGCGGCGGTCGCCGAACCGCGCGGTCGACGACAATCGGCAACAAAATCATTGCCACCAGCCAGTGGCTCCAGCGAACCCGGCGAGAGGTTTCGGACTGGTACGACGTTCCCTTCCAGTGGAACGTCGAGGAAGTCCGCTTGCCGCCCGAAATCGACCCGAACGCCCAAGAGGGCAACAAGTACACGCCGACGTGGACCGCGAGCGACGACCGTATCGATATTCCCGAGGCGATCCGTGCGTGGCGCGCCTACAAGGGCGAACACGGGTTGGTCGGCTTCGCCGACATGCTCGAACGGGTCAAACAGCGCTCGTTGTTGCCGTCGGTGGACTACCTCGTGATCGACGAGTTTCAGGACATCACGACGCTGCAGTACGACGTGTTCGAGGAGTGGAAACCCCACATGACCAAGGTGCTCATCGCCGGCGACGACGACCAAGTCGTCTACGCGTGGCAGGGCGCTGATCCGAACCTCCTGCTCGACGCCGACCGCGACGAGGACGTGGTGCTGCCGAACTCCTACCGGCTTCCCTCGCGCATTCTCAACGTCGTCAACCGCGAAATTCGACATATCGAAAAGCGCCAAGAAAAGGATCTCAAACCGCGCAAGAAGGGCGGCGTCGTCGAAGGCGTTGAAAACGCCTCGATGCTCGAACTCGTCCGCAACGTTCGACGCGACGTACAGGACGACGCTGGGAGCATCATGATCCTGTTTCGCGCGCGCTATCAACTGTTTCAGTTCATCGAGGAGTTTGTCGACGAGGGAATCCCGTTCAAAGCGCTGACCGACCAACGGCTCTGGACCGACCGACTCACCGACTACGTCCGTGCGGTCGAGGCGTTCGACGCCGACGAACCGCTCACACTGTTGCAGGGTCGTCGGCTGGCCGACATGCTCCAGGAGTCGACGTTCGGGAGCAACGAGCGCGACGAGTTTTACGACTTTCTCGAAGACCGCGAAGAGAACGCCGATCGCGACGACCTCGATCAAATCGAACTCGATCCGGCCGATGTCGAGCGTTTTGCGCCGTTCATGCCCGGGCCAAACAGCGCCAGCGACATGGTTCGCAAGGTGACGAGCTTCCAGCGAAAATCGATCGACTCGTACTTCGACGGCGAGTACGCTGGCCGCGATCCGAATCTGGTTCGTGTTGGCACGATTCACTCCGCAAAGGGCCGCGAGGCAGATCACGTCTTCGTCGGCACTGACCTCACGCAAAAAGTCGTCGAGCAGATGGCCGCAACCGTCTCGGGACACGAGGAGCCACCCGAAGACGATCCCAGCGAGAGTGATGCGACGTTCACCAAACACACCGATCCGGTGCCGCTGTTGACCGACAACGAGCGTCGCGTGTTTTACGTCGGGATGAGTCGGGCCCGCGAACGACTCGTTCTGCTCGAAAACCTGATCGACGGCGCACCAACGGTTCCGATTAGCGTGTTGTTGCACAACGAAATCCGTGACGAACCGCTGGACGAACTGCTGGAAGCCGCCCAACAGCCGTCGTCTGCCGACGCGCCCGAACCCGAGCCGTGAGTCGTCGGGGTGACGCCGGATCGCCGCCGATGTCGGGCGCTGCGGCCATTGTCGAGGCACTTGACGCAACCGGCGCGATTGGGTTTGTTCACGTCAGCGGCGACGACCCAGCCCGTCGGTATCTAACGCGAACGGATCGTCCGCAGCGCGAAACCGCAGTCGTAGTTGTTCGGTTGGACGGCGACTTCGAAGCGATTTACTGTCTCCCAGAATCGGCTTGGCAAGCCGCAAATACGTTTCTTGCCGCTCGTCGCGATACCGCGACCTACCGCCGGGCAGTCACATTTCGCGCGGCCGGAACCACGGTCGCCAGCCAGCTCGTGAGCGTGCTCTCGGATCGGCTTGGAGCCGACTCCGGCGGCTCACTACTCGCCCCGAGGCGGATTCCACACGACACGGCGCTCGAACTCACCGACGCGAGCTACACGCTGTCGTCGACCACCGCGCTCGACGAGGCGCGCGCACGCAAATCCCCGGCCGAGCGCGATCGCATGGCGGCCGTACAGCGGGCAGTTGCGGTCGCCCTCGACCATGGCGTGACGCTGCTGGACGGCAGCGAGGTGGTCGACGGGATGCTCACCGACGGCGACACAGCGCTCTCGGGCCGTCGGGTCGAGACCGAGATCCGTGTTGCGCTCGCTCGGAGCGGCGTCGACCCTGCTCGGGTCGGTGTGCGGGCCAGGCCCGCTTTCGACGCCGCTCTTGACGACCGTTCGGATGCGCTTCCCGCGGGCACGCCGATCGAGATCCACGTGAGCGGACGCGGCCCCCATGGCTACTACGGTCGACTCAGCCGCACGCTCGTCGTCGACAGCGACGGCGGCTGGGATCGTCGCGCGTTCGTCGCCTGCGAGGCCGGCCTTCGCGCCGGATTGCGACACTGTCGGCGCGAGTCGTCAGTGCACACCGTGCGCGCGGAGGCGCTCGCCGAGATTGCGGCCTACGGCTTTTCACCCGCCGAGTCGGCTTCTTCACCCGAGTTGGCCGACTCACTTGAGTCGAGCTCGCCGAGCGATTCGTCCACCGACTCGCCCGACGGAGCCATGGATTCGACGCGGGAGCGACGATCGAACCCGTTCGGTCGTTCGCCCGGTTCGAGCGCCAGGGTTTTCGGCATCGGCCTCGCGGCGCACGAAGCGCCGAGCGTCGATGACAGCGGGGTGCTCGCCGCCGGGTCGACCGTCGCGCTCGAAACCAGCGTCTTCGACCCGACGCACGGACGGATTCGACTCGGGACGGTCGGTGTGGTAGCGGAGACGACTGAAACGCGCGACCCGGACGAAACAGACATCGAACTCGTCTCGTACCCCTACGCGCTGACGCCCGAGGCGACCCGCGGGGCCATTATCGACGCGGAACGCACCGAGGCGGAAGGCACCGACGCGAACAGCGGTGAGTTTGGCGATTACTGATCTGGATGGTCGTCATCCGGTGTCGGTTCGTCGCTACCGCGGAGTCGACGCGGAAGAACGCCACGAACGAGTTTCCGAACGATCGTTTTGGGATCCATAAAGTACTGCGGCAGGACGACCATCGCAACCGCGACAACGAGCAGAGCGACGCCCATCACTGTCTCGCCGTCGATGAGTTGCGCAATCGCGAAGTTGGCGACCGGAATGGCGAAAATCAGCGTGGCGGCCAGCCCGATCATCTCGAAGATCCCGAACTGCATCATCGGTTCGTACCACACGACCGAATAAAAACACGCCGTCCGAGCGGTGTGTGCCACAACCGCTTTTTGTCCGTGCGCTCTGTTTCGAGTATGTTTACCGGAATTGTCGAAACCACAGGGGAAATCGTCGCTGTCGACGAGCACGCCGACGGCCGCCGGCTTCGCATTCGCGCTGGAGGCCTCGATGACCTCCATCACGGCCAGTCGATCAGTGTTAGCGGTGTCTGTCTCACCGTCGAGGCGTTCGATATCATCGACGAGTCGACCGCAGTCGGCTGGTTCGAGGTGTTTCTGGCCGTCGAAACGGTCGAGAAAACCTATCTCGGAGCGGTCGGTGTTGGCGATCGGGTCAATATCGAGCGGGCGATGGCCGCCGACGGCCGGTTCGACGGCCACATTGTCCAGGGCCACGTCGACACCGTGACCACGGTTCAAGAAATCGAAGAACTCGGCGACGACTGGCGCTTTTCGTTTGCGCTGCCACCCGATCACGACCGGTACATCGTGGACAAGGGATCGATCTGTCTCGACGGCATTTCTTTGACGCTCGCCTCACTCGACCGCGAGGCTGGCCGGTTTTCGGTCGCAATTATCCCGACGACGTACGCCGAAACCACGCTCGGAGACAAACGCGTCGGCGACCCGGTTCACGTCGAGGTCGATGTAATCGCCAAATACGTCGAACAGATGGTCGACGAGTAAGCAAACCCTGTGACAGGTGCGCCGCCAACGGTCGATCGGCCAGCGTCGATTACTGATCCAGGGGTCGTTCTGCGATGTATCCCCGCTTGCACTCCGGACAGATGTCGCCCGCTCGCATCGACGAACCCTCCGGCCTCCGCGAGAACCCACACGCCGGACAGACGAACTCGGTCTCGATTTCGTCGACTGCGGACTCGAACGCCTCGACATCGAAATCCGGCTCACCGGCTCGTCCCGACACAGCACCCGACTCGTCGGTGCCGAGCAGTTCCGCGTCGTCCGTGGCGTCCTCGTCGGTCGCGTCGGTGGTCGCCTCTTCGGCGTCCGATTCGGGCCGTGTCTGATCGTCGGCTGGCTCCTCGGTGGTCGCCCCTTCGGCGTCCGCGATGTCGGGAACGAAGCCGCTTCCGCCGCCTACGTTTCGGTCGCCGTCCGGTGGACTCGCGTCGTAGCCGGTGTCCTTACCGGTCTGTTCGGGCCACGGCGTCGGTTCGCCGGCGGGTTCGGTCTCGCCGACATCGTGCTCGGGCCACGCGCCGACCTCGCGTTCGGTGCGCCGCTCGTCGTCGGTCGGAAGGATGATTCCGTCGTCCGCGTTCGACGGTGTGGTGTCGTCCGCGCCGCTCGCTTCGTATTTCGTCTCGTCGTCCGCGTGGGTAGTCGGCTCCGCGTTATCGGTGTCTTTGCTGTCCATATCGCGTTCGGCGATATCGGCGGCCGCGGTGTCGCTCTCGGCGATATCGGCGGCCGCGGTGTCGGTGTCGGCGACGGCGGTTTTATCCGTCT
>CAYWFO010000079.1:0-8498 GCA_964457485.1 uncultured Haloferacaceae archaeon
ACGCCGACGATGATCACGGAGCTGACCATCGCCAGCGGGAGGTTTCGCGACGGCTGTTTGATGTCGCCCGCGACGGTCGCGATCTGTGCGAACCCGAGATAGGAGGTGAACACGAGCGCCGCGGTCTGGAGGACGGGCAGGGCACCGCCGGGCGGGAAGAACCGCTCCGGCGTGCTTTCCGCGCCGAACACCCCGAGCGCGTCCAGACTCCCGTACGAGAGGAACAGCGTGAGAATGGCCAACAGCAGGATCACGATCCCGTTCTGGAGCGAGGCGGTGTTCTCCGTTCCGAACAGGCTGAGCACCGTGAGTCCGATCCCGAACGCCACCCCCAGCGGCACCGCGGGGCTGATCGGGAGCGTGATCCCTGCCTCGAAGAACACCTGTCCGGCGTAGCTGCCGAGCCCGACGAGGTAGAACGCGGACGCGAAGACGAGCCCGAGCCAGAGCCCGAGCCCGACGATCGCACCCGGCCCAGTACCGAGCCCCCGCGAGATGAAAAAGTACCCCCCACCGCTTCGCGGCATCGCGGTGGCGAGCTCCGAGGCCGGCAGCGCGACGAGCAGCGCGATCACCGCCCCGATCGCGAACGAGAGCGACGCCGCAGGGCCGGCGTTTTCGGCCGCGAGCCCCGGGAACACGAAGATCCCCGCGCCGATCATCGTCCCGATACCGATCGCGAGGCCGCCGACAAGCCCGATCGTCCGTTCGAGCTCCCCCTCACCTTCGTCAACGTCGTGTTCGATCGGCGGCTCCGGAGCGCTCTCCGGACCGACATCCTCGGTGCCCATGGTCGCGTGTTCATCTGGCGGGCAAAAATAGCCACCGACGAACGGAGTCGGGTCCCGACCCTCGCCTACAACCTGCCCCCGCAACCCCCTTAAGAGTCCCCCACGAGAACCGTGTATGAGCGACACCGACCGAACCGCCGCCGTCTCCCGTGAGACGGCGGAGACGACGATCGATCTCACCCTCGACGTCGACGGCGACGGGGAGAGCGAGATCGACACCGGAATCGGCTTTTATGACCACATGCTCGAATCGTTCGCCAAACACGGCCTGTTCGACCTGACGGTGCGCTGTGACGGTGACACCGAGATCGACGACCACCACACCGTCGAGGACGTCGCCATCTGTCTCGGCGAGGCGTTCGACGAAGCGCTCGGCGACAAGCGCGGTATCCGGCGATACGCCGACCGCCGCGTCCCGCTCGACGAGGCGGTCGCGAGCGTCGTCGTCGACGTGGCGGGCCGGCCGTACTACGAGTTTTCGGGCGCGTTCTCACAGGAGCGCGTCGGCGACTTTTCGAGCGTCATGGCCGACCACTTTGCGCTCTCGCTCGCGCACAACGCCGGGCTCACGCTCCACGCCGAGGTCGTCCGCGGCGACAACGCCCACCACGAGGTCGAAGCGCTGTTCAAAGCGCTCGCCCGCGCGCTCGACGAGGCGACCAGAATCGACACTCGTCGGAGCGACACGCCGAGTACGAAAGGCGCGCTCTGAAGAGGAGATTCCGGCAGGCGCGCTACGCGGTACGCACTCGCCGTTCGGCTATCGAACAGCCGCGCAGCGAGCGCGTTGGCGACACAATCCGGTGGCGCTTCGAACTCAGGTTTCGATCTCGAAGCGTGCGCCGCCCTCGATGCTCTCGGTGACGCTGATCGACCAGCCGTGTAGCGAAATCAGTTCCTCGACAATCGAGAGCCCAAGGCCGCTGCCGCCGTCGGTGGTTGTGTGGCCCTGGCTGAAAACCGCTTCGCGCTGGTCGGCCGGAATTCCCTTGCCGTTGTCCTCGATGGCGAAGCCATGGCTGCTTTCGAGCGGCCCAACCCGAACATGCAGCGGCGGCTCGTTGTGATCGACCGCGTTGCGAAAGAGGTTCTCGAAGACGTGCTGGAGCAGGTCGCTGTCGCCGTCAACCGTCACCGAGTCCGCGAGATCGACGGTGAGGGTCGCCCCCTCGGTTTGCGTGGTTTCCCACGCTCGCTGTGCCAGTTCCGCGAGTACAACCGGCTCGGATTCGACGCCTGTGGTCTCGGTTCGAGCCATCGTCAGCAGGTCGTTGATTATCCGACCCATCCGGTTGTGTGCCTGTTCGATGGTCTCGAAATCCTCCGCCGCGCCGCGTTCTTTCGCCAGTTCGAGATAGCCGCTGGCGACGCTCAACGGGTTGCGCAGGTCGTGTGAGACTGCGCCGACAAACTGGTCGAGCCGTTCGTTTGCCCGTCGGAGCTCCTTTTCGTTCTCGCGGCGCTCGGTGATGTCGTGGATGACGAGCAGCCGGCCGAGAGACGGGGGCCGGTTGGTGCGAAACAGCGAGACGCCCTCGTTCGACGAGGTGATCGGCGACACCGAGAGTTCGTAGTAGCGCGTTTCGCCGCCGCGACTGTATCGCATTTCGGTGGTGAGCGTCCGGCTGTCGGTGCCGGGTTCGCTGGCTTGGCCGTTGGGGACGTCGACATCACGGTCGTCGTCAACGTCGTCACCGCTGTTTCGGGCCGCTCCGTCGGTGTCGTCTCTGACGTTGCTCTTGGCGTTCTCACCGACCGGCTTAGCCGTGTTGCTGCCGCCGTCGCCGGACGCACGCGGGCGGTCGGCGACGGCCTCCAGCCGTCTATGCTCATCCAGCGCGTTTCGGAGCGTCGGCACGTCGTCGAACACCGTCTCGACGGTCGCGCCAAGATCGCCGTCGTCGATGCCGAACAGTGCCGCCGCGCGGCTGTTGAGATCGATAATCCGGTTTCGGCTGTCGACCGCGACGATTGCGGCATCCATGTTCTCCATCAGCGTTCGTTGCGCAATCGACGGCAGTTCGAGAAAGTCCGCATAGAACAACGACCACAGCAGAATCACGCCAGACAGCGAGATGCCGATCGCACTCAGACTGAACCCCCAGATCGGGACGAGTTCGATGATCTCGATGAAGGCGAACACTGAGGGGACAACGCCGGCGAACAACACCGCAATCGACTGCTCGCGGTAGACGCCAGTTCGGTCCGCAATCTCGACGATGAGAATCCCGATTCCGACGAGAATAAGCGCGTATTTCCACGCGAGATCGAACCAGTACAGCGATCCGTACTCGTGGACGAACACACCGTCAGCGGCGACGACGGTTCCCGGCGCGTAAAACGCCCCCGCGGGATTGATCGCCATCGCGAGGACGTTGCTTGCGAGCAAGGCGAGAATCACGCCGCCGACGGCGCGCTTTTTGAACCACTCGCGGCCCGCGTACTCCGCGGTGAGATACAGCCAGCCGATGGCGACGAGATCGGTCGAGAGGTACACCAGCGACCGGAGGGCGAAACTCACCGGTTCGTTGGTCGTCGTGGGTTGTAACGCCAGCCCGAACGACCATCCGGCTCCCGCCAGCGCGACGATCACCAGCGGCGTGCCCGCCGGCTTGGTTCGGTGTTGCCACGTGACGACCGCGACTGCCAGCGCGACCGCTCCTGCGCCGAACTCGACCAACGACAGGAGGGAGTTCACCATCGCCTCACCACCAGTTCAATCTCATACCGAATAGCTGTTGTGGATACTGACACTATGGATCGGAACACGGTTTCAATGACAGCGCCGGCTGCGATGTGACAGACGCCCACGCGGCCGAACCCGAAGGATTTAGCCGCCCGAGACGGAGGGTTCGGCATGTTCGACGAGATCATGGGCAAGTTCGAGGGAAGCCCGAGCCAGCAGGCGGTGATCCGACTGTTGCTCGAACGGGGCTTCTCGGTCAACGAGGAGGGTCGCGTCGTCTCGGGCGGCATCGAAATCCCGTTTACCGGCATTGCCCGCGAAATCGGCGTCGACCGCCGGGTCGTCGACTCGACGACTGACGCCATCCGTGCGGATCCCGAACTCCAGCGAATCTTTGCCAACATCTCGGCGATTCCGAGTTTGCGCGATCTCGCGCCCGTGCTCGACCTGACGGTGCTCACCGTCGAGGTTGCCGCCGCCGACGAATCTGGAATCATTGCCCGCGTTACCGAACTCATCGCTGAGGCGGAGATCTCGATCCGCCAACTGCTCAGCGAGGATCCCGAGTTCACTGACGAACCGAAACTCTACATCATCACCGACGAACCGGTTGACGGCGACCTGCTCGTCTCGATTCGCGAGCTCTCGTTCGTCCGCCGGGTCGAGTTCTGAGATGGGCACCGCGACCGATTTAGCCGATTCGGCCGCCGACCTGTGGCCCACAATCGAACGACTCTGCCGCCTTGTCGCGATTCAGACCGCGTTGATCTCTGCGGCGATCCATCTGCTGTGGGTCGTTCCGCGCGTGTCGCTCTCGCTTTTCACCGATCCGGTGGCCGACAGCCGACCGTTTCTGTTCGTTCCGGCGGCGCTCGTCCTGCTCGCCGTTTCGGTGGCGTTGTTTCGGGGCTATCACTACCGCCGGCTGAGCGCGCTCGGCGGGGGAACGCTCGGCTCGCTTCTTGTCGGCTATCTGCTGTGGGAGGGAACCGCCGCGCCGACGGCGCTCGCCGCCGATCCGCTCGCGTTGGTCGCGAAAACCGCAGAACTCATCGGCTGTGTTGCCTTCGCCGGGTTGTTTTATCTTCATCATCCCGATCGGTTTGGACTGGCCGCGCCCGCGGATGCCCCAGCCGACCGCGACAGCTGAGCAATCCACGGCGGTCACCGAGAGCCCGACCGTCACGCCTTATTCGTTCGCCGACAAACCACAGCGTGTGACCGACGCTGCCGACTCGTTTCTGACTGTTGCGGGCCGCGCGGAGGCCTCCTTCGAGCAACGGGGCTCGGAGTTCATCGGCTACATCGCGCCCGTCGACAGCGTCGACGCCGCCGAGGCGTTCATCGCCGCGGTTCGCGAGGCCCATCCCGACGCAACCCACGTTGTGCCCGCCTATCGCGTGCCGGCGGGGTCGCCATCGGCCGATCGGCCCGGATCGACGATGCTCCGCGAGTGGGCGGACGACGACGGCGAGCCCGGTGGCTCGGCCGGCACCCCCGCGCTCAACGTGCTCGCCCAGCAGGATCTCGAACACGTCGCTGTTGGGGTCGTCCGATACTACGGCGGCACCAATCTCGGGGTCGGCGGCCTTGCGCGGGCGTACTCGCTGGCGGTCAAACACGCCGTTTCGGCCGCCGGCGTCGTTGAGGACGTTCCCCACGAGCGGTTCACGGCCACGGTCGACTACGACGACTCGGGAACGGTTCGGGGAATTCTCGAATCCGCCGGTGTCGCGTTCGATGCCGACTACGACGCCGAAGTACGGTTTTCGGTTCGACTCCCGGTTACCGAACGCGACACGCTTTGCGAGCGGCTACAAAACGCGACCAGCGGCCGAGTGCAACTGGAACCGGCTGACACCGTTTAGACCGTTCGGAACGCCCGGTCGCCGGCGTCGCCGAGTCCCGGCACAATAAACCCCTCGTCGTTGAGCTCATCGTCGATGGCGACCGTCAACAGGTCGGCTTCGGGAACCGCGTCGCCGACCCGCGTCAGCCCGGCCGGTGCCGACACCGCCGAGAGCACGAACAGGTTCTCGAACTCGTCGGCTTCGGCGAGAATGTGGTCGAGCACCGCACACATCGTCGACCCCGTCGCCAGCATCGGATCGGCGACGATAACGGTGTCGCGCGGGGTGATTTCGGGGAGTTTGACGTAGTCGATCGTGATCGGAAACTCGCCGTCGTCGTTCATCCCCGCCGACTCGTCGCGGCCCGCCGAAATCACGCCCTGTTTGGCGCGCGGAAACGCCTTCAACAGCCCCTCGACGAACGGGGTTGCCGCCCGGAGCACGTTGATGATAACGACATTGTTGAGCCCCGTGACGCGCTCGCCGGTCATTTCGGCCAGCGGCGTTTCGACGGGGACGAACTCGGTTTTCATCGCGCCGTCGATAATCTCGTAGCCACAGATCCGGCCGAGTTTGACCAGCCCCTTGCGGAACGCCACCTGCTCGGTTTCGACCGATCGGAGCGTCGAGAGCGTGTCTGTCGCCAGTGCGTGGGTAATCAGCTGTGCGTGGTCGCGCTGTTCGATCGCCATTGTCCAAACCCCCGTCGGGCGACCCAATAAAACCGGCTATCGGCCCGAGCGTTTGCGTTTCTGTTCGGGGTGGTTGATGAACACGTTCGTATGGTCGTCGACGTCGTCATCGACCCACGCGTTGGCCTCGATGCTGACGTGATCGCCGATCGAGACGGGGCCGAGAATCTTCGCCCCCGCGCCGATAACGACGTTGTCGCCGATGTCGGGGTGCCGTTTGTACCCCTTTTTCAGGGCGTGTTCGTCGTTCTCGTCGGCCTCGAAGTGCAGCGCGCCGAGGGTCACCTCCTGGTAGATGCGTGCCCAGTCGCCGATCGTCGCCGTTTCGCCGATGACGACGCCGCTGCCGTGGTCGATGAAAAAGTACTCGCCGATCGTCGCACCGGGGTGGATATCGATGCCGGTGGCCGTGTGGGCGGCCTCGGCCAGCTCACGGGCGTACTCGGTTTTACCGCGGGCGTAGATTTCGTGGGCAACCCGGTGGACCATCGTCGCCTGCAGCCCGGGATACGACCGGATGATCTCGACGTAGCTCGTCGCCGCCGGATCGCCCTTGTAGGCGGCCTCGACGTCTTTTTTTAGTTTTTCACGGATCGTGGCGAGTTGGTCGAGCATCGCCGTCACTGTCGAGCCGAGACACTCGGGAACGTAGGGTTCAATTCCGCGACAAAACAGCTCGCCGAGTTTCGTGATCCGTCGGCGAACCTCTGGCCCGTCGCCGACCAACTCGCTGGCGTTCCAACAGCCCGGAAACATGAGCTCGCGAAGTACACTAATCTCCTCGATGACGGCCTCGCGCTCCGGGAAGTTCGGCTGCTGGTGGGTCCCAAACCGGTCGTCGTCGCTCTCATAGGAGTCAACGAGCGCCGTGTGTGCCGAGCCGGTGTAGGTGTACGACATTGTATCCCTGTTTGTTGGCCAACAGGCTTAATTATGAATATTCCGCGCGCTCGGTGTGTCCGTCTGTCATTGTCGGAAACGATTCGACGCGAGTCGGCGGCGTGGATTAGTGACGTGCGGCGTGAATTGGTGCGCGCTGTTTTCGACCGTCCGTTGCTGGCACCCGTTGTCGGGTTCTCTCACGAATTTTTCGTCTATATTTCTCGGTTGATTCACTCGACGGCACTCCCGCCGCAGTCGGTAACGAGGTTTATATATACTGACTTCCTACGGAGCCAGCAACGAGATGGAAGAAAGCATCTCCGGCTTCAAAGTCCGCGGCAGTTGGGGCGATGTCGTCGAACACGGTGAGCGCATCACCCGCGCCCTACGCGAGGAAGAAATCGAAGCACGGTCGCCGGCGATGCACTCGGCTTTCAACGAGTGGGATGAGTGGCGACCGAAATCACACGAGCGACTCAGCAAGGACGTAAACAAAAAAACGGCCGATCAGGCGAGTGTCACCGAGGGCGAGGGGGAAAAAGCCGGAAAGGCCGCCAGCGACGACGTGAAAACCGCCGGCCAGAAACTCTCCGAATCGTACGATCGAATCGAAAACGGCGACGACGAGGGTGCGGTCGAGCGCTGGCAGGACTCGATTGGCTATGTCACCCGCGCGGCCGACTCGGCGGGCCGCAAGGCGATCCGTCGGGTTGAAAACACCGTGTATCAGAAGGTGATGACCCAACTCGCGCCGTACTACTTCGATAACGTGCTCATCAGCGCCAACATCCAGAAACAGGCCCGTTCGAACGGCGAGGAGCCACAGTTCGTCTTCGAGGTCAACGTCAACGATGACGAACTCAAAGCGGCCGTTTCCGCGCGGCTTGGCGAGTACGAGGATACGATCGACCGCTGGCACGTGACGACGCAAAAGGACACCGAAATCGCCGAAGCCGCCGAGGGTGTCGAACCGCCCGAACCACCGAGCGACGACTCGCGGTCGACGACGAACTGAGTCGCGTGCGCGGCCGCTTCGGAACCGCCGAACCGCCACCGGCGTCGGCCCTGATTGCTAAGAACCTGCACGCCCTGAGGGCCAGTAATGAGTGACGCCCGCCGTCTCGAACCCGGAGAGCTCACCGCCGAAGAGATTCTCTCGGAGCTAACCGAAGGAAGGCGACTTCTCGTCAGCGTCGACATGTTCGGCGGGTCGCACGAAATTAGCCTCCGCTACGACGGGGAGACCTACTACTGCGATACCCCGACGCGACTCCACAAACACGACGATCCCGATGAGATGCGCGCCTGCATCGAACGGATGGGCTACGGCCGATGACCGCCGCCTAGACGTTTATTTCCCCGCGCCGTGACCGACCTGTATGAGCCAGCCACACGACATCGACTCGCTTGTTGGCACCGTCGACCCGGAGTTCACCCATATTCTCTCGTGTGTGTTCGGCATTCAGGATCACGAAAGCCGGACGTATCTCGTGCTTCGCGACCACCCCGGCAGCACGGTCGCCGAACTGGCGTCGACGCTTGACCGCGACCGGAGCAACGTCAACCGGTCGCTCTCGACGCTCCGCGAGAAAGGACT
>CAYWFO010000080.1:0-8295 GCA_964457485.1 uncultured Haloferacaceae archaeon
CATCCTTGTGGCGCTCGGTGCGTTCGTCGCCATCGTTCTCGACGTTCAACTCGACCGGCTCATCACTCGTGGCTTCGTCACCCGGTCGCTCGAAATGGCGACACCGATCGCGCTGGCGGCAATCGGCGGGCTGTACGCCGAAAAAAGCGGTGTCTTCAACATCGGCCTCGAGGGATTCATGATTTTCGGCGCGTTCACCGCGGCGGCGACGATGTTCGTGCTCGGCGGCACCTCGCCAACCCAGGGCGAACTCTGGCTGGCAATGGCCGTCGCCACGCTCATTTCTGTCATTCTCACGCTCGGTTTTGCCGTGTTGTTGATCCGGTACAAAGCCGACCAGATCGTCGCGGGGCTGGCCGTCTGGTTCATCGCGCTCGGCTTTGCGCCGTTCACTGCGGCGACACTCTGGGGCAGTCGGTCGAGCCCCGGCCTGACGAGCATCAATGATCTCGCGTTCGGCCAGTCGCCCATGGTGTTTTTCACCGTGATTATCGTCGTCGTCGCCTGGGTTTTTCTCTACCGAACCCGCTACGGCTACTGGATTCAGGCCGCCGGTGAGAACCCAAAAGCGCTCGACACTGCCGGCGTCGACGTCAACCGGGTTCGGTACGCAACGGTGATTTTTTCCGGCGCGATGGCGGGATTCGCCGGGGCCGTGTTGCTCGCACACGCGGGCAACTGGGTCGGCACCGGCGACACGATGGTCGACGGCCGGGGCTGGATCGCCATCGTCGCCTACCTGTTCGGCAACTACAACCCGATTGGTGCGGCCGCTGCGGCGCTGTTGTTCGGCGCGCTCGACATGCTGAACGTGCAGTTCCAAACGGTCGGCATCGACGTGTCGGCGCGGCTAGTCAACCTGCTTCCCTACGTCGCGGTCATCGTCGTGCTCACCGTCTGGGGGAAAACGCGGATGCCCTCGAAAGTCGGCGAAGCCTACGAAACCGAAGAGTAGTCGGCTCCGGCCGGCCCGCATTTTTTGCTGTTTTCGAACGTGGATCGGTCGCGTCGCGACGAGTGCTACCGGTTTGCGACAGTTGGCTCAGGAGTCGAGCGACACCGCTTGGCCCGTTTCCGACGACCGGTAGATCGCATCGAGAACGCGCTGGACGGCCAGCCCCTGTTCGACGGTGTTCATTTCCGGATCGGTTTCCGTTGCGACGTGTTCGAAAAAGTACGCCTGTTCGTCGCGGTAGGTGTCGGTCGTTTCCGTCTGCACCGAGGTATCGCAGTAGTGGTTTCCGCCCGCCTGGCTGGCCTCGTACAGCGTCAGCTCGTGGCTTTTGCGGTCGAACTGCGCGCCCGCCTCGGTGCCTCGAATGGTGATGCCGTTGTCGACGGGTTCGTTGGTCGCCCAGGCAACGTCCAACACGATGGTTTGGTTGTTCTCGGTTCGGACGAACGCGGTCGCGGAGTCGTCGACGTCGAACCCATTGGGACCGTTGTCCTCGCTCCAGGCGTCGACCGACGCGTACGAGTCGCGCCCGCCGAACTCGCTGCGCGTTTGTCCCGACACCTCCGTGACCGCGGGAAAATCGAGCACGTACAGCGCGAGATCGAGCGCGTGAACGCCGATGTCAATGAGCGAGCCCCCGCCGGCAACCTCCTTCGAGGTGAACCACGACCCCCGGCCGGGAATGCCGCGGCGACGGATGTAGTTGGCTTCGATGTGGGTGAGCTCACCGAACCGGCCGGCATCCTGGTACGCCTTGATCACTTCGACGGTCGGCGCAAACCGGTTGTTGAAGCCGATCATACAGAACGCGTCGGCGTCGGCCGCGGCCGCAGCAATGCGTTCGGCACTTTCGAGCGTGTGTGCCAGCGGCTTTTCGAGCAGGACGTTACAGCCCGCCTCGAGGGCGGCGACCGCGTACTGTTCGTGAAACCGGTTCGGTGTCGTGATTAACACCGCGTCGGCGTCGGCAAACAGCGCGTCGCTCTCGGCGTAGGTCGGCACGTCGTACGCGTCGGCGAACGCCGTTCGTGCGTCCTTGTTGATGTCGACGCCGCCGACGAGTTCGCCAGGGGCCTCGATTCGTTCGGCGTGGTGGTGTCCGATACCGCCGAGTCCGATGATACCGACATGAACTGGGGAATGTGCTGTCATTAGGGAGTAGTTTCGAGTCGTCTGATTAAGCCTCACGTTTCACCAACTGAAAACGCCTCCAGCACCGCGAATTCGACGAAGACAGGGGCCGCTCTGCGACACCGCGACCGGCCAACCAAGTCGGGTTAGTCCGATGGCGCGCCGGCGCTGGACGCCGTTGCTGGGGCTGGATCGGCCAGTCCGTGGACGATTGCGCGGCCCGTCGAGGCATCGAAGAGGTGAACCTTGCTCCGATCGAGGACGACCTCGATGTTCTCGTCCTCGGTGAGCGTGCTGTCGGGATCGGTGCTCATGAGCAACTGGTCGTCGGCGTTTGCCGTATCCATCGACGCTTCGGCGTCTTCGCTGAGCAGCAGATAGATGAACACCTCGTTGCCCATCGGTTCAAGCACGTCCGTCTTTGCGTCGATGAGTGCGGTGGGATCCGCAACCTGCCGGCTGTTTTTCGATTCGTAGACGTCTTCGGGCCGCACGCCCAGCGTGATTTTTGAACCGACCGTGACCCCGACCGCAGTCGGATCGAAGTCGACGCTGATGTGCTCGGACTCAAAGCCGCTGTTCGTTACCTCGCCGTCGATAAAGTTCATCGATGGCGAGCCAATAAAGCCGGCAACGAACTTGTTTGCGGGCTCGTTGTAACAGACCAGCGGCGGGTCGATCTGCTGGAGTTTCCCCGCGTTGATGACGGCGATCCGATCCGACATCGTCATTGCTTCGGCCTGATCGTGGGTGACGTAGATGATCGTCGTATCCAACTCCTTGTGGAGCCGCTGGAGTTCGGTTCGCATATGGACGCGGAGCTTCGCGTCGAGATTCGCCAGCGGCTCGTCCATCAAGAACACGTCGGGGTTGCGGACGATTGCGCGGGCGATGGCAACGCGCTGGCGTTGGCCGCCCGACATCTCGTCGGGCATCCGGTCTTGCATGTCTTTGAGTTGGACAACGTCGGCCGCGTGGTCGACACGGCGCTGGATCTCGTCGGCATCGTAGTCGCGAAGCCGGAGCCCGAAGCTGATGTTGTCGAAGACGTCCATATGCGGGAACAACGCGATGTTCTGAAACACCATCGAGATGCCCCGATCTTTCGGCGGCAGGTTTGTCACATCGCGTCCGCTGATGAGAACCTTCCCCTCGGTGGGTTTGGTCAGCCCTGCAATCGTCTCCATCGTGGTCGATTTGCCACAGCCTGATGGCCCGACGAAGGTGACGAATTCGCCGTCTCTGATGTCGAGATTCATGTCATCGACCGCCGTTACATCCTCGTACCGTTTGGTTATGTGTTCGAGTTTGACGTCTCCCATGGGTTACTCCTTGAGTGCTCCCGCGGTGAGCCCGCTGACGATTTTTTCCTGTGCGACGACGACGAGAATCGCGACCGGCAACACGCCGACGATGCTCGCTGCCGCCATCACGTTGAACAGTACCTCATACTGCCCTTGATAGCGCAGAATCCCCTCAACAATCGGGGCCCAGTTGGCCGCGCCGCCGTCGGTCATGAGGAACGAGAAGAAGAACTCGTTGTACACCGCAATGAACGTCAGCACCCCGGCGGTCGCAACGCCGGGTGCCGAAAGCGGCATGATCACCCGGAACAACGCACCGAGTCGGGTGGTACCCTCGATCCGGGCGGCGTCTTCGAGCCCATCGGGAATCTGGGCATAGAACGTCGTCAGGATGAAAATCGCCAGCGGCATGAAGATGGCGCTGAACGGGATAACCATCGCGTACGGCGTGTTGTAGAGGCTGCCGTCGGCCAAAATCGGCCGCAAGATGTCGATGTTCGTGTTGAACAGTTGGTTGAGCGGAATGAAGAACGCCGCCGGCGGGAAGAACGACACGATCAACACGAGCAACATGAGCGGCCCCTTACCGGGGAAGCGTAGTCGCCCGAACACGTAGCCCGCAAGCGAGGCGACGATGAGGACGATAATCGTCGTTACTGTCGCAATTACGAAACTGTTGAACATGTAGCGGTGGAACGGCACCAACGTGAACACCTCGATGAAGACGCCGGGGTTGGTTCCCATCGTGAGGTCGCCCGCGGCGAGCAATGAGGGATCGAAGCCGCTCGGAAGGAGTCCGACGTTCTGCAGGTTGCGCTGTTCGGTTAGCGCGACCATGAACAGCCAGTAGAAGGGGAACAACGTGGTGACGAGGAAGAAAATCGTCGCGGTGTAGAACATCGCTTTGTAGGTTCGGTCGGGGTTTTTGATCGCGTTTGCCGCCCACGACTCGATGATACCGCGTTTGATTTCCGGCTCCTCATCGGTGTCCGTGCCGAACACGTCTGCGCCCTCTTGTTGATCTGTCGCCATTAGATGAACCCTCCTTCAGCGTCGCGGAACTTGATGAGATAGAACGTGATGAACACACCAATGATTGCTGCAGTGAGGAACGCCACCGCCGCGGCAGTGCCGTAGATTCGGGTGCCGCCGAACAACCCGTCGATTACCAGACACGTCATTGACGGGACGGTCGAACAGCCGGCGGTCGACTCGATAACTCCGTAGACGCGCATTGCGTCCATCGTCCGGAACAACATCGCGACCAACAGCGCCGGCAGCACGATGGGGAACGTGATGTATTTGAACCGTTGCCACGGGGTCGCGCCCGACACTTTCGCCACGTCGTACAGACTGCGGTCGACACTCTGGAGTCCGGCGAGAATCAGCAACGCCATGAACGCCGAGGTTTTCCAGATGTCGGCGACGAGCACGATGATGAACGAGTCACGACTCGACGCCAGTGGGTCGCTGCCGAAGAGCCCGATCGCCTGCATTAAGTCGCTACCGAAGCCGACAGTTGGCTGGAACAAGAGGAAAAAGAGCATCCCCTGAATGACGATCGGAATCGCCCACGGGATGATGATCGCGACCCGAACCCAGCGGCGGCCGCGGAACTCCTGGTCGAGCACAAGCGCTTGGCCGAAGCCGATGAGCGTCTCGAAAAAGACGCTAATGAGCGCAAACGCGAGCGTGACGAACAGCGCCTGCCGGAAGAACGGGGTTCCGAGTTCGACGAATGGGAAGTTGGAAGTCAGTGCCACATCGATTACCTGCCGGCCGAGTCGCGTGTTGCCAGTGAGCACGTTGATGTAGTTTTCGAGTCCGACAAAGCCACCCAGCGGGTCGGCGCCGCGGGTTTCGTCGGCCAAAAACGACATTCGAAGCGTGTCCAACAACGGGTAAAACGCGACCAGCGCCAACAGGAAGAAGCCGGGAATCAACAACAGGTAGGCGTAGGCGGCTTCGCTGAGATTTTCCATCCAGGTGAAGACGCCGCTGAAAATCCCGCCGCTGTCACCGCCGGCTTCGACCGGTGTACCGCTCTGATCAGTTGCCATGCGAGTGAGGAATGTGCGGTGGTGTTACCGCTGGTCGCTGTCTTCGAGCGCTTCTTGCAGGTCGTCCATCGCCTCGGTCGGCGTTTTCTCCTGCGTGTAGGCGTCGTGGACCTCCTGGTACACCAACTGGGACTGCGACGGCCAGATATCGGTCACCGGCCGGGCAATCGCGCTGTCGGCGGCCACCTGCAGTGTGTCGATGTAGCGGCCAATCGAACCGACTTCTGCCTCGCCAACCTCGTCCATAATCTCTGGAATCGGCGGCAGGTTCCCCACGTGTTCGAAGATGGCGAGCATGACCTCGTCGCTCGTCCAGGCTTCCATCACCTGCACCGCGTCCTCGAAGTTCGCCGAGTTCGGGTTGAGCGTCAGGTGCCAGCCACCGAGCGCGGCGCGGCTCCCACCGAGATTGTCGTACTGGGACTCGCTTTCGGGAACCCCGTACGGCAGCGGCATCGTCCCGAGATCCTCGCCCATCTCGTCGTCTGCACCGTTGATGACGACCGAGTACGGCCAGTTGCGGTGTGAGATCGCGTTGCCGGCGGTGAACGGCCCGCGAGCGTCCTCTTCGGTCCACTGGACGATCGACGAGGGAGCGATCTCCTCGTAGCCGTCGGCGGCCTCCTCGTCGTCGTCGCCGTACATCAGTGCGCGCATCATGCGGATCGTGTCGATCACGGGCTCCTCGTTGACCGTTACTGGACGGTCGCCGACCGGCCCGAAGAGGTTCTCGCGACCGCCGAAAAAGGCCCCGCCGAAACTCGACATCGTCTCGTTGAACGTACAGCAGGAAAGCCCCTCGTAGGCGGCCGCCTGCGTGGTGAATCCGTAGTTGACATCGTCGTTTTGGCTGTGGACGTCGGCGATGATTTCGGAGAACTCCTGCCACGATATCGGATCGGTCGACCAGTTGTCGCCGTCGGGGTTGTAGCCGGCGTCCTCGACGAGATCCTTACGGTACTGCATGACCGGATAGTCCGGGAAGATCGGGACGCCGAACAGGTCGCCAGTATCCGGATCGGTAGCGGTCGCGACCGAGGCCTCGAGATACTCGTTGTCGATGCGGCTCCGCACGTCGCTCGACAGCACGTCTTCGAGGTTCGTCAGCTGTTCGCGGACGATGAACGGAATCGTCCAGCCGCTGTCCATCATGAACAGATCCGGCGACGATCGGCCCGCATTGAGCCCCGAACTGTAGCTCTGGCGACGACTGTCGGTTTCGAAGTCCTCGGCTTCGATTTCGACCTCGACGTCGTTGTCGAGGCCGGCCTCGCGAAGCGCGGTAATGATTTCGTCTTCGGCGTCGACCATCTCCTGGTCGGCCGACACCACAACCGCGCCGTCGCCGCCGTCGCCCGCACAGCCCGCCAGCCCGACAGCAATACCCGTTGCACCGGCTGCCTGTACAAACCGGCGCCGCGATACACCAGTTTTCGACCGTCGTCGCTGTAAGTCAGTATCGACCATTACGTTTAGCTCAGTCGTGATATCATTATTTATAACTTCGGTCTTTATGTACTACTATTGTGGTAGCTAATTTACTGGAGTCCGAAACCAAGGTGTATTCACTATATTCATTCAGTGTGTATAAGTAGCACATTCTTACTCGCCTACAGTCGGTACGGATGTCGATTTGTCCCACTGGTTTCGACCCGTCGGGTCGACTCACTACGTCGTCAGATGGCGTGTTGCGAGGCCGACAAGATGAGGGGCTTCTTCGACGATGATCGATTCGACCGCAAGTTCGACGGCGTTTCGACTGCCGGGAACCACGAAGACGGGCGTGTCGCGGGCAATGCCGCCGGTTGCGCGGCTCGCTACGGTTCGCGATCCGATTTCTTCGAACGAGAGCTGTCGGAACAGCTCGCCGAAGCCCGGAAGCTCGCGATCGAACCGGTCGGCGGCCGCCTGGGGAGTCACGTCGTCGACGGTCGGCCCGGTTCCGCCGGTGGCAACGACCAGATCAACGGTTGGGTCGTCGAGCAGGTCGTCAAGTGCGCGTTGAATCGAGCCGATTTCGTCGGCAACGAGCACGCGGTCGACGACCCGGTGGCCCGCCGCTTCGAACAGCGATTCGGCCGTGTCGCCGCCGGGATCGTCGGGGTCGTCGCCAGCGGCGTTGGCCGCCGCCCGCGAGGTCGACACGGTCAGAATGGCGACCTGCAGCGGCGCGACAATATCGTGGCCGTGTTCGTCGGTCGTTCGTCGTGCTGGATCGCTCGTTGGCGTTCGCTCGGTCGGTGGAGTGGAGTCACTCATTCAGTTATCGACCACGTGGGGGAGTGTAAAATGTGTAGCGGGAATCGTCGCTCTCTGCGACTGGCTGTCTACTCGTAGGGAGCCGCCGTCGTCGCGCCGAGAGTGAGCACCGAGCCCTCGATTTCGGGGAACGGGTTCTCTGTGTCGCCCACCCCGTCTTTCCACTCCTCGTCGGTGACGAGACAGGTGTCGAGCGAGTTGGTGAGGTCGTCGGCCGGGAGGTCGACGCCGAGCACTGCAAGCCGTTGTTCGCGGTCGCCGTGTTCGTCGTGCCAGTCGAGATCCGGCTGCGATCGGCGAAACCGTTCTCGATGGGCCGCCGGCAACGCCGCGATCCACTGGCCGGTGACCTCGATCTGGGTGCTGTCGCCGACGAGACTCATCGTGTAGGCCAACTGTTCGCGGCCGGCAATCCAGAGCATCCCTTTTGCGCGAACCACGCCCGCCGGGAGATCCGTGAGCCAGTTTTTCAGCCGCTCGGGATGGAAGGGTCGTCGCCGCCGGTAGGCCAGCGAATCGACGCCGTACATTTCGGGTGGGTGGAGATGTTCGTGGTCGTCGTCATCGTCGTCATCGTGGTCATCGT
>CAYWFO010000081.1:0-8294 GCA_964457485.1 uncultured Haloferacaceae archaeon
AGCGAATCAACGCGACGGGCGAACTCGACGACCAACTGCTCTGGGGCGACGACCTGCCGACTGAGGGCGAAATCGCCCTCGGCGAGGATGTCGGCGAGCACTACTTCATCACCGACTGGCCCAGCGAAATCAAGCCCTTCTACATCATGGACCGAGCGGACGACGACCAGCTGTCGACCGGCTTCGACCTGATGCACCCACGGATGGAGCTCGTTTCGGGCGGCCAGCGCGAACACCGCTACGACCACCTGATCGAGGGCTTCGAACAGCAGGGGCTCGATCCCGAGGCCTTCGAGTACTACACGAAGATGTTCAAATACGGCATGCCGCCGCACGCCGGCTTCGGGCTGGGTGGCGAGCGACTCGTGATGACGGTACTCGGCCTCGACAACATTCGCGAGGCTGTTCTCTTCCCGCGAGATCGACAACGGTTGAGCCCGTAGGCGAAACAGTTGCTGTCGAGCGGGGGCAGCGAGCAGGGCGTGGCGCTACGCGCCACGCTAGCGAACGGGTGCTTTGCACCCGTGAGCAGCTTGCTGCGACCGTGTTCCCTCGCGATCGGCAGCGACTGAGTCCGTAGGGAGCGAGGTCGCTTGCGACCTCGACAGCGAATAGCGAGCGACGAAGTCTCTCGAACCATGCGAACGGGTGGTTTGCACCCGTGAGCAGACGGCGGAAGCCGTGAGCAAAGCGAGCTTCATCAGATCGTCGCTCAGCGGTATTCGATCGCTTCGCACACCGCCGAACACGAAGATTCATTCGTTCACACGGTGTTTTGGGGATATGACTAGCGACGAGTCGCCATCGGCGACGGCGTTCGTCCCGGGACACATCACGGGCTTTTTCAGCGCCCATCCGGCGGCCGACTCGCGTCACGCCGGCAGCCGCGGCGCGGGAGTCGCACTCACTGACGGGGTTCGCGTGACCGTCAGCCGCGGTGACGGCCTCCGACTCAACGGCGACTCGGTCGAGATCGCCGCGGTCGACCGCGTGTTCGACGCGCTCGGGATCGACGGCGGCGTCGACGCCGAAACGCCACTCCCGCTCGGCACGGGATTCGGCGTCTCGGGGGCGCTCGCGCTCGGCACAGCGCTTGCGGCCAACGCCGTCTTCGACTGCGGCCGCACCGAAAACGAACTCGTCACGCTCGCGCACTGCGCAGACGTCGACGCCGGAACCGGCCTCGGCGATGTCGTCGCGCAGGCACGCGGCGGCCTCCCGATTCGACTGGAACCGGGCGCGCCGGGAATCGGCGAACTCGATGCCATCGTGGACGCCCCCCGAATCGAATATCTGACGTTCGGCGAGATGTCGACCGAAGCGGTTCTCGGCGGTAACACCGACCGGCTCTCTGCGGCCGGCGAGCGCGCACTCGACCGCCTGCTCACGGAGCCAACGGTCGATCGGTTCATGACCGTCTCCAGTGAGTTTGCCGACGAGGCGGGCCTGCTGACCCCGGCTGTCGCCGACGCGATTGCGGCAGTCGAGGCGTCCGGTGGCCGCGCGGCGATGGCGATGCTCGGCCGAACGGTGTTTGCGACCGGGCGGTCGCTGTCGGCTGCCGGCTTCGAGCCACACGTTTGCGGCGTCGACTTCGCCGGTGGCCGACTGAATCGCGGTGTCGACGCCGACGGAACGTGCAGTCTTGATGCTGCCGAGCCCACCGAGTCGGTTCGGCGAGAACCGGCCGGTCGGAAGTAAACAGCGAACGTTTTGGCCTGCGAGTCGAGACGGAAACCAATGAGCGAGATCGACCTCCCTGAGGATCACCCCAGATACGAGTCGCTTCGCACGCGACACCGAATCGAGGCGGGTGTCGAAAAGGGAATCACGAGCACACAGGGACTGATCGCCGAGGGTCGTGGCGAGGCGTTCGATTATTTGTTGGGCGAGCGAACCATCGAAAGCGCCGAGGCGGCCGAACGTGCTGCTGCGGCCCAACAACTGCTCGCCGACCATCCCGTTATTTCGGTCAACGGGAACGTCGCCGCCCTGGTTGCCGCCGAAACCGTCGAACTCGCCAACGCGGTCGACGCCGACATCGAAATCAACCTCTTCAACCGGACGCCCGAGCGGATGGACGCTATCGCGGCGCATCTCCGCGAGCACGGGGCAAGCGAAATCAAGGGGCTGACCGCCGACGGCCGGATTCCGAACCTGAGCCACGAGCGTGCCAAGGTCGACGCCGACGGCATCGGTGCGGCCGACGTGGTCTTGGTTCCGCTCGAAGACGGTGACCGTGCGGAGGCACTCGGCGAGATGGGCAAAACCGAGATCGTGATCGACCTGAACCCCCTTTCGCGGTCGGCACGGAGTGCGGCCATTCCGATTGTGGACAACATCATCCGCGCCGTGCCGAACATGACCGAGCACGCACGCGAACTCCGGGACGAGGACGACGTGAGGCTCCGAGAGATCGTCGACGCGTTCGATCCGGAGAACGCACTCACTGAGGCAGAAAAAGCGATTCGAGACGGGGAGTTGGCCTGACTAGTCGGCGAGTGCTGCGCGGCCGTGCGGTTTCGAAAAGTCGAGATCCGGCCCCTTCGCAATGATTCCGTGCGGCGTCACATCGGGATGGGTCGTGTAGTAGTGTTCTGTGATGTGGTCGATGTCGACCGTTTCGGCAACACCCGGTTGCTGGTAGATATCGCGGAGATACGGCCAGAGATTCTCGTACTGGTGGATGTACTGCACGTTGCACATAAAGTGCGTGTGGTAGACGTGATCGAACCGGATGAGCGTCGTAAACATCGCGATATCGGCCTCCGTTAGCTGGTCGCCAGCGAGAAAGCGCTGGTCGGCCAACACGTCGTCCCAGTGGTCGAGCGCGTCAAACAGCTCGTCGACGGCCTCGTCGTACGGCCCCTGTTTGGTCGCAAAACCAGCGCGGTAGACGCCGTTGTTGATCGGTTCGTAGATTGCGCTCATGATTTCGTCGACCTCATCACGGATTGCTTCGGGTGCGAGATCGACATCGCGCGTCCCAACGTCGCGGAAGGCCGTCGAGAGCATCCGGATGATCTCGCGGGACTCGTTGTTGACGATGGTCTCCTCGTTGGTGTCCCAGAGCACGGGCACGGTCACCCGACAGGTCGCCTCGGGGTCGGCTTCGACGTAGAGTTCGCGGAGATAGTCACTCCCGTGGAGTTTGTCTTCGGTACACCCCGGTTTGTCGGGCGAAAACTGCCAGCCGTCTTCGCCCCGCCAGGGATCGACGACCGAGACGTCGATGGCGTCTTCGAGGCCCAGCAGCGCGCGGACGACCAGCGCGCGATGCGCCCACGGACAGGCGTATGAGACGTACAGATGGTATCGGCCGGCTTCCGCCCCGAAGCGGTCGTTTGGTTCGGCATCGACGTGGTTGGGAACGTCGCTGCCGGCGATCCAGTTGCGAAACGGCGTCGTCTGCCGTTCAAACGCGCCCTCCTCGTTGGTCGCCTGAAACGTATCGGTTCGCCACTCGCCGTTGAGAAGCATGTTCATTGGTACTGAAAGGAGGGGATAGGCGGCAAAAAGGGTTCCTTGAGATTGTGTCTGTGTTACCACCTCGCCATTTGAGGCAATCAAAACCAACTTGTACCACTAACCAATATCACTAAGTGGTATGTCACAGTTTAGCGGTTTCAGTCAGGCGAACGAAGCACAGGTTACCCGCGCAATCACCGAGGAGTGGGGCGAGGAGTTCATGGAGTTCACCGAAAGCGACGTGATCATCGTCGGCGGCGGTCCCTCCGGTCTGATGGCGGCCAAGGAACTCGCCGAACAGGGTGTGAAAGTGATGGTCGTCGAGAAGAACAACTATCTCGGCGGCGGCTTCTGGCTCGGCGGCTTCCTGATGAACACGCTGACCGTCCGCGATCCGGCCGACGAGGTCCTCGACGAACTCGACGTTCCCTACGAGGAAAGCGACGAGGCCGAGGGGCTGTACACCGCCAAAGGCCCACACGCCTGTTCGGCGCTCATCAAGGCAGCCTGCGACGCCGGCGCGAAGATCCAGAACATGACAGAGTTCACTGATATCGTCGTCCGTGAGAACCACCGTGTTGCGGGCATCGTTATGAACTGGACGCCGGTTCACGCCCTGCCCCGCGAACTCACCTGCGTCGATCCAATCGCCGTCGAGAGCGACCTCGTCATCGACGCAACGGGTCACGAGGCGGTCGTCGTCTCGAAACTCCAAGAACGTGGTGTCCTGAATGCGCCCGGTATCGAACATGCCAAAACGCACAACACCGGCATGGACCAGAGCGGCGACGGCGAGTATGGCGCACCCGGTCACGACTCGCCCGGCCACGACTCGATGTGGGTTTCCGAGAGCGAGGATGTCGTCGTCACCGAGACCGGCAAACTCCACGACGGCGTGATTGCCACCGGGCTCGCCACGGCAACCGCACACGGCCTGCCACGGATGGGCCCAACCTTTGGTGCGATGCTGCTCTCGGGCAAACGCGCGGCTTCGGTCGCGCTCGACGAACTCGGCAAAGACGGCGCGGCCGTCGACTTTTCGGTTGCGCCAACGCCGGCTGACGACTAACAAACCCACAACCCGAACCGTTCTTGTCGCTGTGTGGTGAACGGCCCGTATGTATCTGCTGGGCCATCTCGGCATTTCGTTGCTGCTGTTTTCGCCGCTTGCGGCGCTCTTGTTCTCCGGCGGCCAGGTCGTCCTCGCGGTGCTCACCGGCGCGCTCATGATCGCACTCGGTCCGTTTCCCGACTTCGACGAGTACACCGATCGGGTTCCCCATCGCGGGCCGACACACACGGTCTGGTTTGCGCTCGGAACGGGCGTGTTCGTCGCCCTCGTTGTCTTCGCTTTCAGCGTCGGTATCGAGGGCGGAACGGTCGGCGGCAACGCGGTGGCCGCCGCGGGCGACCCGGTCGGTGTCACCGCGCTGACGGTAGCTGATCCACTCGGTTCGGCTCTCTGGTTCGGCGCGGTTGCGACGCTCGCCATCTGTGGGCATCTCGCCGGCGACATCCTGACGCCGATGGGGATTTGGCCGTTCCAGCCGGTTTCGGACGTTCACTACAGTTTCGACATCACACCCGCAAAGAATCCACGCGCAAACTGGACATTACTCGCTGCTGGGAGCGTGTCGGTTGCGCTGGCGGTGGCTGTCGGCCACGTTGCGTGACCACCCCCGAAACGCCGATCACCGCTGTAGGTACTGCAAGCCTCGTTGGATGCGCGGGCTAATCTCGCCGGCAACCCTGACATCGTCGTCCGTGACGGCGTTGAAGCCGATCAGCCCGGCACCGTACAGCGTGAGCACCACCGCGGGCAACACGATGGCGACGAGAAAGCGGTTCGGAACGAACAGCACGACCGCGCCGCCGACGAGTGCCGCCGGCAGCGACGCGGCGACGACGCGTCCCAGCCGCCGGCTGAACGGGTGGATTCGCCGGAGGGTGTACAGTTCAATCAGTGCGGCACCCCCCGCAACCGAGAGCGCAACCGCCGAGCCAACGCCCGCGCCGAGAATGCCGATGCGGGGCACGAGCAGCACGCTGACCACGATGTTCGTCACCAACAACAGTCCCGTGTTGAAAAACACGAGCCGCGAGTAGCCAAGCCCCTGCAGGAGCGATCCGCCCGGTCCGCCGCCAGCAATACTCATGATGTAGCCGCCGGCGAGCACGGCGACAACCGGGGCAGCGACCTCGTACTGCGGCGTGAAGACAATCGAGAGGTAGGTCGTTGCGCCGAGAACGACCACCAACAGCACCGGCAGCGTGAGCGCAAGCACCCACCGGACGGCCGTGCGGTACTGCGCACGAACCGCCTCGTCATCGGTTCGCACCTCCGCAATGAGCGGTTTAAATACGGGTGCGAGCGCCGCAAAGAAAATGAAGAGATTTTCGGCCAGCATGTAGCCAACCCGGTAGAACCCAACGTCCTCGCTTGCGAGGAAAAAGCCGACAATAACGTAATCGATCTGGCCAAGCACGACGTAAATAACGCCCGCAAACGCCAGCGGCACCGCGTACCACAGCAGTTTCCGTGTCGAAACAAATTCGATGTCGGTGCCGAACAGGAAGCCGACGCGTCGAACCAACAGTATAGCGCCGACAGCGATGCACGCGAGCAGGCCGATGACGTAGCCGCCGACCACGCCGATGAGGCCGAAGCCGGCGACCAACAGGCCGGCGGTCGCCACCAGCCGAACCGTTGGCCGGGCGAGATCGCGAACGTAGACGCGGTACCGCAGCTGTTTGATCGCGTTGAAAATCGCGAGCAACACGTTGAACGCCGCGAGCAACGGCAGTGCCGCGGCGAGCAGTATTAGCGCAATCCGGAGCGAGGGCTCGCCGAACCACAGCGCGAGTCTGTCGGCCAGCAACACGAGCGCGATGGCGGTTCCAACCGAGGTGCCTATCGTGAACGCGACGACCTGCAGGACGACGCCGCGGGCTTTAGCGGGCTCGCCGGCCGCGAGAAACTGCGGCACGTAGTAGTCGATTGCCTTCGGCAGGCCGAGCGTCGCAAACACCTGGACGAACAGAATCACCGAGGTTCCGAGCACGAACAGGCCATAAATCGAGGGGCTGACCAGCCGGGTAATGATCGCGATGATCAGAAAGCCGAACGATTTTTTGACGATGTCGCCAACGAGTGTGATTCCCCCTTGTGTCGCCATCGTGACGCTACTTTCGTCGCTGAGGATCGGATCCTCACCGTCGGTCGTCGTCGAGAGTGTCGGTTTCGACGGGGGTGTCACGGGCGAGTCACCGGCTCTTGCCGCAGCCGACTCCGCCTGGCCGTCGTCCGGCAACTCACTCACACCGATCGCCTCCCGGACTCACTGGTCGATCCACGGTTAGAGGGCCGTGATGACCGCCAGTTCGTAGTCGTCGACGGCGGCGGCGGGCTCACCACGCTGGGCGAACTCGATCTCGAACGGCCACCGGCTGTCCTCGGTCGGATCCTCGATGTGCTCGACGATGCTTGCGAGTTGCTCGCCGTCGACATCGAAAAACAGCGCCCGGATTTCGACAAGCGAGAGTCGCGTTTCGCCGGTTCCGCTGGCGGTTCCGGTGATCCACACGCGCTCGTCGTCGGTTCCCTCCTGCTCGCGGTTGAGCGCGGATTCGACAATCTCGACGGCCGGATCGGCTGGTTCGCTCTCGTCTTCGCCGTCAGGTGACGGCCGCTGAACCGGGCCGTCGAGACAGCCGCTGGCCGCGATGGTGGCTGTGGTTCCGACCGCAGCGAGGAGCGCGCGGCGGTTCATTGTATACACGAGCGTCCGGGTGTTGTGTACATTAATCGCTCGCACACCTGCGGCGGGCCGAACCCACCGTGCCACCCGGCTGCGTTTACGTACTCTGCCGAACGGCCGCCGCGACCGTCGGGGCATCGGGACCGAGCACGTACGAAATCGGTTCGATCCCGAAGCCGCCGGTCTGGTACAGCACGAACGTCTCGGTGAGGGTCGGATCCGCTGCGGATTGTGCGGTCGAAATCGCCTGTGCAACCGTTTCATTGAGTGCGTCGCTGGCCTCCGAGTCGAACTGCACCGTCGCGTAGCCGGCCGCTTCGAACGCCGACAACACCGCGGGATCGTAGCTGATGTTGAGTGCCGCCCGAACCGAGAGCCCCTGCTGGCGGGTTGCCAACAGCACGCTGGCGACGTGCTCGCTGACGCCGAACTCCGGATCGGCCGGGACGGTTGCGCGGCCCTTCACATCGAAAATCCGGCCGGGAACGCCCGCCACGTCGTCGACGGTTGTGGCGTCATCGAGACACTCGACGAGATTCGAGCCGACGTTCGGAATGAGTCTCGAAAAATCACCCATGCTCGTTAGCGTTCGCAGGCCACGGCGAACCGAGGCTCGAACCTGTTCAGTCTGGCGAATCCGGCTGTCTGGGTCGTGCACCGAAAAGTCGATGTCGGCCGCCGACAGCGCCGGCATTGCGGACTCGTGAATCTCCGCCAGCAAATCGCCGTCTTCGAGCTGTCGAATCAGCACCTCGAGTTCGACGAGCGCTTGCACGCGGCTCATGTCGCCGTTTGCGAGCCCCTCGGCAACCCGTTCGACGAGGTCGGCAACGCGGTCGTCGGTCGCGATTCGCTCGTTTCTGGCGACCTCGCCGTGGGCGTATTTCGACACCGCCGACTGGCTGATTCCCAGCGCGTCGGCGACCTCGCGCTGGGTCAGCCCTCGCTCACGCAGTGCTTCGGCCAACAGCGACCGCAGTGTCGGCAGAAACTCCTCGACAACGATCTCTTCGATGAATTTCATTGTGTCCCTCCGTGTTTGGTGTCGGTCTCGGGCGTGGAGTCGAC
>CAYWFO010000082.1:0-8294 GCA_964457485.1 uncultured Haloferacaceae archaeon
CGGCGGTCTCGCGGCACTCCACGGCGAACCCGTCGTCGCCCGTTGCGTCGGCCATGGCGGCCATACACCGCAGGCCGGCGATGGCAGCGGCCGTCCCCTCGGTGGTGTGGCCCCACACCTCCTCCCAGGGGTCCTGGTGGGGTTTGGGGAATCCCCAGCCGTTGTCCCACTCAAGCAGGAACTCGGCGGCCAGCCGGGACATCTCATAATGGGCGTCCAGATACTCGTCGTCGCCGGTTTCGTGCCACAGCAGCCAGTGGGCGTAGATCGGCCCGCCGACCTGGTCGAGCTGGAGCGATGGCCAGTGGCCCTCGCCAGTAGTGTAGTAGTTTTGCCACCAGGTGCCGCGGCGGTCGATGCCGCGGTTGTCGACCGTCTGGTCGGTTATCTGGACGCCGTCGAGCCAGTCGACCGCGAGGGCGGCCTCCTCGGTGGCTCCCGCCGCCAGCAGGGCCTGGACGATGATTACCTGATCGCGGGGCCAGATGAACTTGTAGGTCATATCGTGGGGTTTGAACGCTCCAGCGATGGTGGCACAGCAGCCGTCCTGGCCGGTTTTGATACTGGTCAGCGACCGCTCATACAGATCGTCGACCGTCTCGTCGTCGGTCGGTGCCGCGGGCAGGTCGTCGTGCCATGTTTCCCAGGCGTCGGCGAACGCGTCCCGTTCGGCCTCGTAGCCCGAATCTAGGGTTTCGCGGGCGTGGTCGACGGCCGCCTGCTCGCTTTTGCCGAAGCCGACCGCGGTGAGCCACTCGACCGTCTGGCCGCCCGTCTCGCTACCGGCTTCGGGTTCGGCCGCTGGATCGCAGTGAAGGCCGAAGCCCAGGTCGACCGAGCCGGCGGCGTGGTCGGTCGAATCGATCCAGCCATCGTTCGCCTCGTAGATGTCGCTCCACGCGCTGCGGTCGGGACCGGTCGCAACGCCGGCGTGGCCGACACGGTGGCCGTCGAACCGCCGGTTGTCACCACGCTGCTGGGCAAAGGCGACGTACCGGTTGCCGTCGGTGGCGACGATCACATCGCAGTCGGCTTTGTGGTGGACGGTGGCCGCATGCTCGGCGTACGGATCGTCGTGGCTGTGTTCGTTGAGCGCCAGCCGCGAGAGCGTGAAGATCGTCCGCTCGCGGTCGTCGGCGAACGAGGCTTCGTTGTGGACCAACAGCCCGCAGCGGTCGACGCTGGCGACGACGCGCTGGTCGAGCGTCGCCTCGGTGCCGTCAGCGAACGCAAAGCGGTTTTCGAGGCGGAGTTCGGGAACTCGGCTCGAGGTCCACGAAACGTCGCCGGTCGCGTCGTTGCGTACGTCGAGGGTTTCCTGGGTGGTCGGGTCCCAGATCTGCGTGTGAAGATCGTAAAACAGCTCGATGTCCGACCGGAACGCCGAGGTTTCCTCGATCAGTGCGCCGTTCCACGCGGAGTCGGTGCTCGTCGCGTAGCTGTTGGCCGTGGCCAGCGTATGCTGGCTGTTGCCCGACGGCGCGCTCAAGAGGGCGTCCTTGTCGCTGGCAACGCTGACGGCTGCCGCCGGTTCCTCCATGCCGGTGAGTTCGCTCATAGCTGTTGGTGGCTCTGAGTGTATTATACGGTGGTGGGCTTGTGCAATCGTCATACACCCCCGTCAACGCGACTCGCGCGACCGCGACTTGTATTAGCGATAGGTTTCGTGAGTGATACCTGGAATCGTCCCGAACTGCGAATCGCCGGCGAGAACAGGCTCGTCACGCTCGATAGCCGTCGCAGCGATTGCTGCATCTCCCTTCCCGATACCGGGGCCCTCCCCGTCACTCGCCGCAGCCAGCCGTTCACCGAGTATCCGTCCAGCACGTCGAGAGATACTGGGGTTCATATCGACTATTGGGTACGAATCAAGCACAGCTTCGACGCGCCGACGTTCGTCCGGACTGTTCGCTACCTTTCCGACACCGATGTACAGCTCCAAAACGGCCATTGACGGAATCACCAGTGGGACGCTCTCGGCTTCGAGCTCCTGTTCTTTTGTCACAGCAGCGTCGACATCGTCGATAACATCCAAAATAAAACTTGTATCGACGATCATTCGAATCGCTCGGCGGTGTCACGAACCTCGCTTCGGTCCGCTCGGTCAGCAGCCTCGATGGCGTCCCGCATCTCGTCGACCTGGTCGCTGTCGAAGACATCTCGGAGATTGCGGAGTGATCGACCGCCGATCAACCGCGCTACCGCGTCGCTAAACGACTCATCGTCGCGTTTGTTCGCTTTGATGCGTTCGTACACGTCGTCGTCGAGTCGTATCTGCTGTGACATCCCTTGTTGACACTGTTGACACGCTATCTGAATCAACGTTTGGGTTGGTGTTCCACCAGTTCCGCTGTCCGATCAGTAACCGGATCGTTACCGAACTGTTTTGCTGGTCGACGCTGTTTTCAATAGTGATTGTATTCGATGGAGGACTCCTGTACCGCACAAAATACCACCGACAGCCGGGCCGACAGCGAGGAGTCGGTTTCGGCTGTCGACCGGCTTCGACAGTTCCGCTGTTTCGGTGTGGCGACGGTCGAGGCGATTGCGTTTTGGACGGCGGTGCTGCTCCCGGTTCCGATTGTGCTGTCGCTGGCACGCGGTGTGGGTACGCGCGCCGAGTTTGCGGCCGTGTTGGCACTCTTGGCGGCGAACATTGGGGCGTTTCATCTCGGCCACGGATACGGCCACAGTCGTATATAAAAAGGCGATAATCGACTGTCGACAGCCAGCTGCCACTCAGTTGTGAATGAGTGACCGAACCCGCTCGTAGTACTCGCCAAACGCGGGGTCAGCCCGCGAGCGGGGCCGGTCGAGATCGATCTCGACGATTTCGCGGATCGAGCCGGGGTTTCTCCCCATGACAACCACGCTGTCGGCGAGTTTGACGGCCTCTTCGACATCGTGGGTGACGAACAGCACCGTTTTTCCGGTCTCCTGCCAGATCTCGATGAGTTCGGCCTGGAGCATCTCGCGGGTTTGGGCGTCGACCGCGCCGAACGGTTCGTCCATCAACAATAGCGCGGGATCGATGGCGAGCGCCCGCGCCAGCGCGACGCGCTGTTTCATCCCGCCCGACAGCGCCTTTGGATAGCTGTCTTCGAACCCTTCGAGGCCGACGAGTTCGATGAGGTGGCTGACACGCCGCTCGCGTTCGTCGCCCTCGACGCCGGCCTTTTTCAGGCCGAACGCAACGTTTTCGCGGACCGTCTGCCACGGAAACAGGTGGTACTCCTGAAAGACGATTCCCATATCCGAGTTGGGTTCGGTGACCGTCGAGTCATTGAGCAGCACCTCGCCGCTGGTCGGCGGTTCGAGCCCTGCAAGAATCCGAAACAGCGTGGTTTTCCCACAGCCGGAGGGGCCAACGATACAGATGAACTCGCCGGTCTCGACGGCGAACTCGATGTCGGCGAGCGCCTGGACGGGGCCCCCTTTGCTGTCGTACTGTTTGCTCACGCCCTCGATGCGAACCGTCGAGCCGCCGGTGTGGTCTATCGCCATACTAACACCCGTTTTTGTACCGCGCGGAACGCCATATCGACCAGCAGGAACATCAGGCTCAACACCAGAATGTAGGTGATCACGAGGTCGACCTGCAGGTTGTTCGAGGCGCGCAAAATTCGTCGGCCGATCCCCGGTACGCCGAATATCTCGGAGGCCACCACCAGCATCCAACAGCGACCGATCCCCGTCCGGATGCCGGTCATGATCTCGGGCGAAGCCGCGGGAATGACGACCGACCGAATCAGTTCGAGGTCATCCTGGACGCCGAGGCTCCGAGCCACGTCGAGCAGGTCATCCGAGACACCCTCGACGCCGCCGTAGCTGGCATAGAAGTTGATCCAGAAGGCTCCGACCGCGATAATGAACGCAGCCCCAGTGTGGTTGATTCCGAACCACGCGATGGCAAAGCCGATCAACGCCAGCGGCGGCACCGGTCGAAGCGTGCGAACGACCGGCGAGGAGAGATCGTCAAGCAGTCGACTCCAACCGAGGGCGATCCCGGTAGCGACACCCAACAGGGTGCCGATCACCGCACCGGGAATCCAGTGGCGAACGCTCTGGCCGAGCGCGGTGGTCATCTCACCGCTGGCGGCCTCGGCGACGAACCGCTCGGCGACAGCCAGCGGCGAGGGGAGCACGAAATCCGGCTGGAACAGCGAGGCGACCCACCACAGCAGGACGAACAGAGCCAGACCGACGAGGCCGAGGCCCGCACGGCGGAGGTTGACGCCGACGACCGGTAGTTCGGACTCTTCGACGGCGCGTTCGAGTTCCTGTTCGATTTCAGTCGCCATTGTGTCGTGGTTTCGTCTCCCGCATCTAAATCCCGTGATTCACCGTTACAGGCCGTCGTAGACGCTGTAATCGAAGATCTCGTCGAGCGACAGCTCCCGGTCGATCTGGCCGTTTTCGTTGGCGAACTGCGAGAAGATCTCGGTGCCCGTCTCGATCTCGCGTGGATCGGTCACGAAGTTCGCCAGCGGGCCGTCGAGTGCCTGGCGGGCCTGGTCGACCGGCATCCCAATTCCTGATTCGACGATCTGGGCCGTCTCGTCGGGATTAGCGTCGATAAACTCGGTCGCCCGGACGTGTTGGCGGAGGAAGTCGGCGGCGACCGATGACTCTCGAACCTCGTCGGTCATCAGCGTCACTGCGGCGGGCTGGCCAGGCATGATCTCCGCAGAGGTGCGGAACGTCTGAATGTCGAACCCTTCCTGGCCGACGCGTGTCGGCACCGGCTCCATGATCGACGCGCCGTCGACTTCGTTGTTGGCAATCGCCTGAAAGACAGCGTTCGCGCCGTTGATCTCGGTGATGTCGACATCAGTCTCTGCGTCGACGCCCTCCTGTTGGAGCCAGTAGCGCAACAGCACATCCGGCACCGAGCCCTGGGGGAACGTCCCGAAGGTGAACCGCTCGCCGTGGTCGGCTTCCCAAACCTCGAAGGCGTCGCTGCCGTGGTCGTCCCACAGCGTCTGGAACTCCTCGTCGGCGAGAATGGCCATCGGCTCTTTGATATTTGCAGCGGTGACCTGGGCGGGAATCCCGCGGTCGATGACGATCATCGCGGGGACGATACCGAACATCGCAATGTCGATATCGCCGCTGGCCGAGGCCTGGATGATGGCGGGGCCGTCGTTGAACTCTTGGCCGGTGATCTCGCCGTCGATCTCGTCGAAGTAGCCCTCCGACTCCATCACGTAGTACTGGAGATCGGGGAAGATCGGCATATGGGCCACTGTCACGCCATCGCTGTCCCCGCCGAGACAGCCGGCCAGGCCGACTGCGGCCGCCGAACCCACGCCAGCGAGATACGCCCGGCGCGAACGCCTGTGAATCTGTGTTGCCATTGGCGTACTGACCGTCCTGCGTGGGTAAAATACGGCGGATGACGGTAAGCTTCGGGTCTATCGAGGACGACCAGAAACAAACAAAATCGATGTTTGAGGCTATTCAACTCGTCTTATCACCGATATATTATTTTTCCGTGTGTCATGCGTATCGGCAAGTAGGACTGATACTTACCATACTGATATGTTTTGTTTCACGCCCGTTCTCTCTTCACTACGAGACTTACAACTGGAACTCTCGGAGACGGTCGATCAGCCGCTCGAACCCTTCGGAGCGACCGAGGAGGACGTAGCTACTGCCAAGCGTCAGCCCCCAAAGCGTGTGGGCGATGAGACCGATCGGTTCGAGCGTCGGCAGTGTGGCTGGCTGGCCAATCGCCAGCAGCCACGCGGGCATAACGAAGCCAGCGGCGACAAACCAGAGAATGGCCCCCCATCCAGCGCCAACCATCGCAGCCTTCGAAACCGACGAAATGTACTGCTCGATGTCCAGCACCCGACAGCCGGCCACAAGCACCAGCGCGAAAATAGCGCTGTGAAACAGGTGGGTGAGCCAGCCGATTCCGACGTGTGAAACCCCGTACAGCGCGCCGATAACCGGCATTGTCCCCGTCGTCGCTTGGTAGAGCCCGCCCATCACCACGCCCGCGATGAGTCCGGCAGTCAGTGCCCGCCCGATTATCGGAATCCGAAGACCGGTTCGCTTGACGACCGACCCCGACCGGGCGTAGCGCGGCAGCCAGATGGTCACCCGATGGGGGTCGCCCTCTCCGTTGCCGTCGGTGGTGATCCGGCCACCGTAGCGGTCAACCAGCAGGCGGACGACCTGCAAACCGAAGCCGGCGTTTGGATCGTCGTACTCCGGAAACCGGCCGGTTTCGAGCAGTGCCCGTTGCTCGTCATCCAACCCGTTGCCGTCGTCGACGACGGCAATGCCGACCGCCTGCGAGTTTGTCTTGAGCTGAACCGAGACCGACTCACCGCCGTGCTCGACGGCGTTGATCAGTAACTCTTTGAGCACCAATGTGAGTCGGTCGTCGGCGGTCACTGTCAACTCCGCAGGGACGGATTCGACGGTTACCGAGCAGTCCGGATTGGCGTCGAGACAGTTATCAACGGCCGCCGAGAGCTGTGGTTCGAGCCGGACGGCCGACAGATCGGCGTCCTCGTTCGGGGTGGCGATCTGGCCGACCTCTTCGATCGTCTCGGTGATCCGGTCGGCAGCACGATCGATCGCCTGAACCGAGTTGGTTCGACCCTGTTCGGCCGCCAGCAGGTTGGCGTGGCCGTCGATGATCGCTGCTGCGTTGAGGACGTCGTGTCTGAGAAGGCGATTGACGAGCGCCGCCCGGTTGGCAGTGCGCTGGATCTCGCGTCGCTTGCGCGTGTTTGCTGCCGATCGATCCCCGACAACGAGTCCTGCGACAGCACCGCCCAACAGGATGTTTGCAACCAGTGGCCGGGACTCCCCAATCAGATCGACCGAGCCGCCGTAACTCATCGTGAGCTGTGTGACCCCGATTAGCCCGGCCGCAGCCAGCGTGCCGAGTCCACACCACAGCGCCACTGTTCGGACGTAAAGGGGAGAAAACTGACCGACGACAAGCACGACGCCGTACAATGCCATTGTGAGTCCGACAACGAGCGGGGGGAGACTTACCAACATGAACGCCACAGTGCTTTCGGTCTGCACTGTTTCGGCGACGAACTGCCGCGTGATGACGAAGCCGAGTACCGCGACCGCCACACCACCGTACCGGTTCCAGCGGATCGTGGGAGTCGACATATGGACACTACGAATGCCCACCCACTATGTCCACGGGGTGTTTGGTAGCCAGCCCGCACAACCGATTCAGGTCTGCTGGATTCGGTCATCATCCCACTGATAGGCGTCGATCGTTGTCTCGGCCGCGTCGGCCCACCGATCGAGCGCGTCGGTGAGCCGGGTTTTGACGGCCGCGCCCGGCTCGGCGAAGTAGGCGTAAAAGTAGCCCCCCTGGTCGAGGAGGCGACGCTGTCGACACACCAGTCCGGCCTCAGTGAGCCGCGTGAGCGACCGGTTGACGTTGCTCCGGTCGCGGTCGAGTGCGGCCGCAAGCGCTTTTGTCGAGACACCGGGGCGGGAGGCAAGCGCGTTGTAGGTCGCCAGATCCTGCGAACGAAGCCCGAACACCGTCTGCAACAGCACCGAAACCGAGGGCTCGGCAACCGCGTCGGCCCCAGCCGCCTCGGATTCACACCGGGTTCCCATCAGCGTCGACCAGTCGCGGGCGGTGTCCGATTCAGCCTCACTGCTCATTGGTCTAAACCCTCCTCGGACTGACTGCCCGAAGCGACTGTCGCCGTCGCGGTGGGTGACTCGACCGCCGAGACAACGGTCGATGTCGGCTGGTGGTTCGACTGAGTGTCGAGGTGTGTCGTCCCCCAGTCGAGCATTTCGGCGAGGAGGCTTTCGAGTTCGTGGCCGTCCTCGGTAAGCGAGTACCGAACCCGAACCGGCTTGTCGCTGACGACCGCTCGGTCGACGAGTCCACGCGCTTCGAGCGTCGAAAGGCTGTCCGACAGCATCTTGTTGGAGACGCCGTCGATCGTCTCGTGAAGCTCGCTGAACCCCTGTTCGTCGTTGACACACAGCTGGTGGAGAATCACTGGATGCCATTTGTGGCCGACGAGCGATGCCATCTCGATCAACGTCTCTTGAGCGCTGCTGTCGGTTGCGTACCGTCGAGCGTGGGTGGTGCAGTTGGTCGCCATCGTATCTTTCCTGTTACCGAGTACCATCTTGGATACCGTTCCTAGCTGTGTCGGTTCACCGCACACCGAGATACGTAGGTATGTGTCCGCAGGTTACTGTCGCCCCTCAAAAAAAGCCGCGACGAGTTTGCCTTCTGCAGCCCGGAGGTGTTGGTGGAGCGTTGACGACGCGATTCCCAGGGT
>CAYWFO010000083.1:0-8253 GCA_964457485.1 uncultured Haloferacaceae archaeon
ATAATAACCGCAATAAGCGTAGCCGTGTCGCCGAGGGAGTCCGACTCGCGGAGGTCGGCCAACATGACGTAGCCGGCGGTCGTCGAGGCGGTCGTTGTCAAAATCGCAGCGCCAACCTCGTCGGGCAGGGTTGCCGGGCCGGTCAGCGGCCGCGAGAGGAGTGCAATCCTTTCGACGAGACCGAACGCGACGGCGACGTTCGCAATGTAGACCGCCACGGCGACGACGAGCGCGATTTGGGCGACCCGCGGAAGCACGTCGACGAGCGCCTCGGTGACAGAGGGTAGAACAACTGCACCCTGCACAGGTTTCGTCCGGCCGCGGCCGACAAATTCCCGTCAGTCTCGGCGGAAGACTCAGTTTGGCGCATTAGGAGTGCGTTTTTGTTCCGGCAAGCCAACGGTTCGCCATGCGGGTTTTGCTCACCAACGACGACGCAATCGACGCGCCGGGATTGCAAGCGCTCTACGAGCGGCTTTCGGCGGCTGCCGAGGTGATCGTCGTCGCCCCCGCGAGCGACCAGAGCGGCGTTGGCCGCGCGCGCTCGGGTATCGGCGACGACCGCGTCGAGACGGTGTCGGTTGCCGATCACGAGTGGGGCTACGTCGTCGACGGCACGCCTGCCGACTGTGTCGCCGTCGGTCTTCGGCGCATCCCGGAAGCAGACGGAATCGACCTCGTCGTCTCGGGGGCGAACAACGGCCCGAACGTCGGCAGCTATATGCTGGGCCATTCGGGAACCGTCGGCGCGGTCGTCGAAGGCGCGTTTCTCGGTACACCCGGACTCGCCGTTTCGGGCTACGACGATGCGAGCTATTTTCCCGATGGCGACGGCTTTGGGCCGGTCGCAGACGCGACGGCAACCCTCATTGACTGCGTGGTCGACGCCGACCTGTTTGCGGGAAGTGTCAATTATCTCAATGTTAATGCACCCATCTCACAACCCAACTCGGCCCGACTCACCCGGCCAGTCGCCGACTACGACACGGCAACCAATGACGACGGCGAGCGCACCCAGTTCGAGAGCACGTACTGGGCACGCACCGAGCACGGCGGCAAATGGGTTCCCTCGCTTGACGAGTACGACGGTGTCTACCCCGCGTGGAGCGACCGCGCGGCCGTGATCAACGGCGAACTCAGCATTACACCGCTCTCGGTTCCGCAAACGCCGGTTGCCGCACCGCAGGCGTTTGTTGACGCACTCAGAAACACCGCCGAATGGATGCTCGTCGGCGAGTAACGGTTCTGTGGTGGTGTCGATCTGAGCGTCTCACATCATGCCGCCGCCACCGCCGAGGCCACCGAGCCCATCGCCGTCGCCCTGCTGCATCCGCTTCATCATTCGCTGCATGTCGCCATCGCCCATCCCTTGGAACTGATTGAGCGTCCGGTCCATCATTTTGTGTTGTTCGAGCAGCTCTCGAACGGTTTCGGTGTCGGTTCCCGAGCCGCGTGCAATGCGTTCGACCTGTTTGGCGCTGATCGAGCGGGGTTCTTCGAGTTCGTGGTCGGTCATCGAATCCATGACGATCTCAAACCGCCGCATTCGATCCTGTGTGACGTCCATCGCGTCGTCAGGGAGTTGATCCATCATACCGCCGCCCATACCCGGAATCATATCCATGATCTGGTCGAGCGGTCCCATGTTGTTCATCGCCTCCATCTGCTTTTGCATATCCTTAAGGGTGAAACTGCCCTCGAGAATGCTTTCTGGATCCCAGTCGTCATCGTCGGCTTGCGTTTCCTCCATCGCCCGCTCGACACGTTCGGCGAGCTGTTTGAGGTCGCCCATCCCGAGCAGCCGCGAAATGAAGCTGTTGGGCTCGAAGCGCTCGATGTCTTGAACGGTTTCGCCCGCACCGAGAAACGCGATCGACGAGTCGGTTTCGTTGACCGCGGTGAGCGCGCCACCACCCTTCGCCGTGCCGTCGAGTTTGGTGATCACGACGCCCTCGATGCCGACGGCCTCTTCGAAGCGTTGGGCCTGTTCCTTTGCACCCTGACCGATTGCCGCGTCGAGAACGAGCAGGCTCACGTCGGGACTGGCCGCGGATTCGATCTCCTCGATTTCGTCGATGAGGTCGTCTTCGAGCGCGTGGCGTCCCGCGGTGTCGACAATGTGGACTTCCGCGTCCTCGGTGGCGGCCATGCCGTCGCGAGCGATCTGTACGGGGTCGTCCTCGTCGGGGTCGCCGTAGAACTGTACCTCCGCGCGCTCGCACATCTGTTTGGCTTGGTCGTACGCGCCGGGGCGGAACGTGTCGGTTTGGATGACTGCCGGTCGGAGCCCTTTTTTCGAGAACCACCACGCCATTTTGGCGGCCGTCGTTGTTTTTCCCGAGCCTTGGAGTCCGGCGAGCATGATCGTCTGTGGTTCGAGCGGGAGTTCGGTCGACTCGCCAACCAGGTCGACAAGCTCCTCGTAGACGATTTTGAGCACGTGATCGCGGGCCGTCGTGCCGCCCGGTGGTTCCTCTTCGAGTGCGCGCGTTTTGATCTGCTCGGACAGCGACATAACGAGCGAGACGTCGACGTCGGCCTGCAGCAGCGACCGCTGGATCTGTTTGACGACGTTCTGGACGTCGTCCTCGTCGAGCCGGGATTTCCCACGAAGGTCGTTGAGCGTTCCCCGCAGGGAACTGCCCAGATCATCGAGTACCATTTGGTGACGCTACGGTGGCCGACCGGTAAAGCGTTGTTCGTCCAGCGATGGCGCTATTTGCTCATTGAAAACAGCGGATCGCTCCGTGACTGGGGCACCCGAAACGCGTCGACGCCAAACTCACTCCTCGCCGAGCAACTGGCTCACGAGGGTTTCGGGTTCGAACGGCTCGATGTCGTCATAGCCTTGGCCCGTTCCGAGAAACAAAATCGGCTTGCCAGTGACGTACGAAATCGAGATGGCCGCCCCACCCGAGGAGTCGGCGTCGGCTTTCGTCAACACGGTGCCGTCGATTTCGGCGGCCGCGTTGAACTCGCTGGCTCGGTTGACGGCGTCCTGACCGGCGACCGCTTCGTCGACGAAGAGCGTGAGGTCGGGGTCGACGACACGGTGAATTTTGGCGAGTTGTGCCATCAGATCGTTGCTCGTGTGAAGCCGTCCCGCGGTGTCGCCGAGGACGACATCGACGTCGTTGGCGGTGGCGTACTCGACCGCATCGTAGATGACTGCGGCGGGGTCGCCGCCTTGTTCGTGCGTGATGAGTTTCCGTTCGAGCGCGTCGGCGTGTTGTTCGAGCTGTTCGTTCGCGCCCGCGCGGTAGGTGTCGCCGTTTGCGAGCACCGACGAGTAGCCACGCTCGTCGAGGTACTCCGAGAGCTTCGCGATCGATGTCGTCTTGCCGACGCCGTTGACGCCGGTGAACACGATGACGACCGGTTTGTCGCTGTCGGCAAGCCGGGTTTCGAAGTCGAACTGGCCGACACTGATTACCTCAACGAGCGCGTCGTGGAGGGCGAGTTCGACGAGTTCACCCGTCGTTTCGACCTGCTTTCGCGTTTCGCCGATCATTTTTTCGCGAACAGAATCGAGGATCTCCTCGGCAACACTCATTTCCACATCGCTCTGTAACAACGCCATTTCGAGCTCCCAGAGCGGCTCTTCGAGATCCTGCTCCTCGATAATGACTTTTCCCGTTGCGAACGCTGCCGCGCGTTTGAGTGCGCCCGGCCCTGACGGCGCGGAACCGGTGTCATCGTCAGCCGCCTCCGTCACGGATTTTCCGGATTCGCCGTCGTCGCGTTCGGCGGCCTCGGCCGTGGTGTCGTCAGTTTCAGCGGCTTCGTCGCGGTCGACAGCGTCGGTCTCGCTGTCGGCCGCTTCCGATCCGACTTCGTCGTCGACCGGCTTCTCGCTAGGTTCGATGGCCGCTTCGCTCTCAGCGTCGTCTCCGCTCGCATCACTCTCGCTCTCAGTCGTGGTACCATCGTCTTCGGCTCCGTCACTCTCGTCGGCGGCCGCATCGGCTTTTGCTTCGGCTGTCTCCTCGACGTCGCGACGGAACTTACTCAGTTTGTCTTTTAATCCATCAAACACGGCTACTTCTCACCTGTGTGATTCGTCGGTTACTCCTCGTCGCCGCTCTGCATCTGCTCCATCTTCGACATCTGCTGCTGTTGTTGCTGCTGCATGCGCTGTTGCATTGCTTGGGCCTGTTTTTCGAGGTCGCTGCTCTCGTCTTCGAGTTCCTCGATTTCGGCTTCGACTTCGCCGATTCGCTCGGCGATGGTCTCCTGTTTGTGTTCGAGCGCCGAAATGGCGCTGTCTTGGCCCTGTTCTGCCGCATAGCCGCCGCCGAGACTGACGATGATCTCGTCGATGTCCTGAATTTCGGCCTGCACGTAGGCGTCGCCGCCGAGTGGAACCTGCACCATCGAGCCGCTTTCGAGCGTTTCGATCGCCTCGATCGCGTCGTCAATCTCGTCGCTTTCGGTTTGCAGCTCGTCGATTTCGCCTTCGAGTGTCTCGATTTCGGCGTCAAGCGCCTGGAGCTGCTGGGAAATCTGCTGTAGCTGCTGGCCACCACCGCCCATCATTGTTCGGTCACGTCCTGAACCGACACCTGGGTTCGTTTGAGACCGTGCTCGCTGCCGAACTGCGAGAGAAGGTGTTCACGGGCAACGTTCTCGTTGACCGCGTCGATCTCTTTTGTGAACTCCCGCGGCCCTGTGCGACCGTCGAACTGTCCAGTAATCGTGAACTGACTCATACCCAAACAGTCCGACAGCAACGCGGAAGTATCTTCCTACTCGACCTGCCCGTGTGTATGGCCCACGCGACCGGGATGGGGGCCCTCCAATCGAACGGCGTATCGCTCAATCGAGCGCGGATCCACTCCTCATCCAACCGAGGCGAATCCACGACAGTCTGTGCTTCGAAACCAGTCCGCAGATCAGTCGAGATAGCCGAGCGTGTCTTCGATCCGGCCAATCTCCGGGCCGGTCGTCTCCTCACCAACGATGTAGGCGGTGTCGTTGGCGACGAGTCCCGAGCCGATTCGCGGCGTGCCGTAGTTGACTGTTCCGAGATCCGCGTAGACATCGAGGTGGTCTTCGAGCGTCTCCAACTCGCGTTCGCGGGCTTTCGGATGACAGAGCACACCCTTGTTGGTCGCGACCGCGGCCGTGCCGACGGTTTTGATTTCCCCAAGCGTTCCGCGCAGCACGGGCACATCGAGCGCCGTTTTGATTGTCGTTACTGCCTCTCGTGAGAGATCGGGGTGGACGTACGCCCCGTAGTCGTTGGCGAGAATAACGTTGCCAGCGGCGTTGATCCGGCCGGGCAGTTCAACGACATCGCCGCTGATTGCGGCGGCGATCCGTTGGGTTTCGCGTTCGGTGACGCGGTTGGAGACGACAACACCGTTTTCGTTTCCGGCGGCGAGCGCGCCGACGGTTCCCGAGCCGCCGATCGTCGTCTCAACGGCGTCGACGTCGAGTTCGTCGGCCATAGCGTCGACAACGCTGCTATCGAGATCTCGACGCGCAAAGAGACACTCGTTCGTTGTTCGCGCAAAAACTCCAACGTACGACGATCCGGCAACAGAAGTGCGAAGCACGATCGCTTAGGCGACTTCCGCTTCGACGATCGACTCGCCGTCTTCGACGAATCGGGCCGCCCGAACACGGAGCTTCGACGGCGGATTCTGTCGTCCGCGTTCCCAGACGGCTTCGTTGATTGACGGGTCAAGCCGAACGGCGTCTTCGTCGACCGAGAACCCCTTGGCGAGGTGGCGCCGGATGATTTTCATCGCCTGGTCGGCTCGTTTCTGGACGGCAACCTGTCTGACGTCCCGAAGCGGAACGGTCACGACGCGCTCTTCGAAATCACTCGTGCTCATGATTACTCGTCAGTGTTGCTCCGCCGCCAGTTGCGGCGTTTCGGGTTCTGCGTGACTTCCATGTCGGTTTTCATCATGACCCATGTTGGAACCCGCCGGTTCTGTCGCTCGAGTTTGGCAAGCCGTTTTTTTTGCGCCTTCGTTTTCTTTCCCATAGTACTCCTTGTTCCACCCGCGCCGCTTAAAATCCTGTCCATCCCGTGCGGTGTCCGTATTGGCGTTGTCGGGCGATGATTCGGTGCTGTCGCTGTCGATCGTTCGGTGAGGCTGTCGGCGTCGATTCGGTGAGGCTGTCGGCGTCGATTCGGTGAGGCTGTCGGCGTCGATTCGGTGATGCCGCCACCGATGGTTCGTCGATGCTACTATCGGCGATTCTGTCGTATCCGTCCCATCGATCGACAGCTATTTTTCGACGTGTAGTCTCACGTTCTGGCGCGCCCTCACCGACTTTCTAGTCGTAAACCGTCGGTGTTCGGGCGGTATTCGGCTGCGGACCACCCACAGTTTTACTCGCCCCGGCGTGATAGTCGAGACAATGGCTTCGTACTCCGACGTCTGTATCCTGCTGCCGACGCTCAACGAGTCGGCAACCATCGCCGAGGTGATCGACTCGTACCGGGACGCAGGCTTCGAGACCATCCTCGTCGTCGACGGCGGCTCCGACGACGGGACGCGAACGCTCGCTCGCGAGGCCGGCGCACGAGTGATGACGCAGTCAGGATCGGGAAAAGGCCAGGCGCTTCGCGAGGCGGTTGCGACAATCGATGCGCGCTACGTGTTGCTCGTCGACGCCGACCAGACCTATCGGGCCGAAGACGCCGACCGGATGCTCGAACCGTTGCTGGCCGGTGAGTGCGATCACGTCATCGGCAACCGGTTTGCGGACATGCAGCCGGGCGCGATGACTCGGCTCAACCGGTTCGGCAACCGGCTGATCAACCGAGCCTTTCAGGTTATTCACGGCGAGAACTACGTCGACATTCTCTCGGGGTACCGCGCGTTCACCGTCGACTCGTTCCGACAGCTCACCCTGTCGGCCGACGGCTTTGGAATCGAGACCGAGATGGCCGTCGAGTGTGCGAAAAACAACGTCCGCACGTCGGTCATTCCCGTGACCTACCGTCCGCGACCCGATGGATCGTCAACGAACCTGCACCCGATCAAGGACGGCGGCATTATTTTTCTCGAACTCTACCGGAAGGCGAAAACCAGCAATCCACTGTTCTATTTCGGCAGCATCGGCTTGGTGTCGACGCTCACCGGACTGGTGCTCGCCGCGTTCGTTATCGCTCGCTGGCTTTTCGCTGGCGTCGGCCACGAAATCATTGCCGTCGGCGCGGCGGCGGCGACGTTGTTTGGGGTGCAGTTGCTCATGTTCGGCTTTCTTGCAGATCTCATTCTCTCGCTGCACCGCGAACAGGCAAAACACATCGATCGTCTGACACCAGCTCTCGGTGGTCGGTCACCCGACGCAGAAGCACCCCTCGACGAATCCTCGGTTACGGAACTCCCACCGAAAGCGTCGCACTCGACGACATCGCAACCGAGCGCGTCGTCATCGGCCGACTCAGCACCGTCCGAGGCGTCGTCCGCAGAGTCGACTGAGCACAACTAGTCGGCGAGCAGCCAGCGTCAGAACGGTAACAGTGCCCGCAACTGTCCCATCACGCTCGAGCCAGCTTTTTTTCGCTCGGCCTCGAAGACGGGGTGGAGCTGTTCGAGCAGGTCGGCCTCGCTGTGAAATCTCGACTGTGGCAACTGGTCGAGTGCGTCGGCCAGTTCGACCGTGTTGCCAGCGCCGTCGACTGGAATATCGGTGTTTTCGAGCGCGGAAACGAGTTCCGCGTCGGTGACTGGATACTGAACGCTGGTTTCGTCGAGTCGTGCAGCCAGCGCCGCAATCCCAAACTCGATAACGTCCGGTTCGCTCGAATCGTTTTGCGGCGGTCTCGCTCCCATCGATTGTGTGTTGGTGGCCGGTGATAAAAACCCAACACCTCTCGGTTGGGTGGTCAGTCGAGCGTTTCAACCGGGGGTTCGGCGTCGAGCACCGTCAGCTCGAGTCGCGTTCCGCGCCGATCAAACGCCGCCACCGTTTCGGTGTCCCACGGTGCGACGGCAACGAGAACGACGGCCGCGAGATCGTCACGCTTTGTGATGCCGAGTGGACCGCTGGGATGTGAGACGAACCGTGCGGCCGTGCGTGCGGTGGGCGTTCCGAGATCCATGCCGAACACGGAGTTCACCGAGCCAGCCGCGTCGGGAAGGTAAAAGTGCGTCAGCGCGGGTGTGTCAGCATCTATTTCGGCGAGTTCGGGGGCGTCGCCATCGAGGTCGCCTGCGGGTGTTGCCGCAAGCGGCACGTTGGCCTGCTGGGGCTCGCGGTCGGCCGCGAACTCGACCAGGATTTCGA
>CAYWFO010000084.1:0-8236 GCA_964457485.1 uncultured Haloferacaceae archaeon
GAACCGATTGATATTGTCCTTTTAGATCGTCGAATGCCGGGCCTCTCTGGCACGGAGGTGCTACAATCAATTCGTGAAGGCGGCGATGCCCAGCAGGTGATTATGGTAACAGCTGTTCAGCCAACGGAAGATCTAGCGTCCATCGATGTGGACGACTATCTTCTCAAACCAATCGACCGGACAAAGCTTCTTCGAGCTGTGGAAGCTGCGGAGCTGGTTCTAACATACGAAGATTCACTCACAGAGCTTCTCTCACTCACCGCGAGGAAAGCCACGTTAGAAGCGAACCTCGACAAAACAGAGCTAGAAAAGGACGACCGATACGGCGATCTCCTCCAGAGAATACGAGAGTTGGGGGAAGAAGCTGATACGACACTCCAGCGTCTCGAGACAGATTATCAGATCGATATGCTGGTCAGAGACCAGCGTATCGGATCCCAACCTGTAGAGCAGTTCTGATATGGTGCGAGGAGCCGTGGCATCCACTAATTGTGCTACCAGCAGCAGTATCGAAGTACTCGCAGAAAATAAATATCCGCTGCTCATCGGATTGGTCTTCGTACGAGCTATAGATGCGAGCCTCACGTACTATGGGCTAAGCATCGGACTGCGAGAAGCCAATCCGATTGTCGTACTTATTATTGATACTCTCGGAATCATCCCCGCCCTATTCTTTCTCTCGTCGGTGTCACTAGTGGTATTATTCTTTCTTGGTGAATACCTGCTTCCCGGAGTCGCACAATCGAGATATAATATCGATCTGTGGAGCAACGTGGCATACCTTTCAGTTTTGATCGTATGGAGCGCTGTGTCGCTTCATAATATGCTACTTATACTCATTTGGATATGAGACTGATTGAGTTTGTCGGTTTATTATTATATGTTTCAATTGTGTTGATTATATCATTTGCTATGCTGCTTTCTCTGCTTTAATTTCTGCAATGAAGGTCCAAACCCTCATTTATAAACAGTATAGGAGGATGGCTTATCGCAGCGGCAATTCACGGATTAAAACAGCCTCAGTAGCCGCGCGTGATGAGGTAGTCGGCGATATCTTCGAGCAGTTCGCGGGCCTCGTTGTCCGGAAGCACCGCAAGCCGATTTTTGCTCTGTTCAGTCAGCGCGGTGGCTTTTTTGCGAGCGTAGTCGATGCTGCCGGCGTCTTCGAGTGTGGCGACCGCCGTGTCGATTTCGGCTTCGGTCACGTCGTCGACGCGGTCAGTGTCGACCAAGGTGTCGACGTCGACGCCTTGATGACGGGCGTGCAGCGTGATCAACGTCTCCTTGTTTTCGACCAGATCCGAGCCACGCTGCTTGCCGAGTTTGTCGCTGGGAACGGTGAGATCCAACACGTCGTCTTGAATCTGGAACGCTTGGCCTGAGTCGATTCCGTAGGCGTACAACGCGTCGATGACGTCGTCGTCCGCACCGAGCAACGCCGCCGGCACCGCGGCGGCCGCACCGTACAGCACGGCGGTTTTGAGTTCCACCATATCGAGATACTCATCGGGCAGCAGATCGGTGCGAGATTCGAAGGCAACGTCGAGCGCCTGGCCCTCACAGATTTTCGTACACGTCGACGAGAGCAGCCGCATGACCGACAGCGCGTGCTCGGGCTCGCCGCCGGTTTCGGCCATGATTTCGAACGCCTTCGAGTAGAGCGTGTCTCCGGCCAGAATCGCAGTCGAGGTATCGTATGCGTTGTGAACGGCCGGCACCCCGCGGCGGAGGTCGTCGTCATCCATGATGTCGTCATGAATCAGTGTGAACGACTGGATGATCTCGATGGCAACCGCCGCGCGCAACAGGTCGATGTCGCCATTGTCGGTCGGAAACGACCGATAGTTCGCACTCATCGGCTCGATGTCGGCCAGCGCTTCGCCAGCCAACAGCGTCACTGTCGGTCGCAATCGCTTACCACCGGCGGTCAGCAGATACCGCGACGCCTCGTAGAGCCGTTCGGGTTTCTGAAGGGGCAACTCCTCGTCGATGGCATCGTTAACCAGTTCGCGCCGCTCGGCAATTGTCGACAACACCCGCTTTTCGGTTCCATGTTCCGTCATTACGACACCAGTTGGATGAGGTTCCCATTGCGCGTGACGTGGATGTCGCGGCCCAGTTGATAGCCCTGGCTTTCACACAGATCGACGTACGGTGCAAAGCCCTTGAGATCCTGGTGGGCTGGAATGATGTGCTGTGGTTGAAGCGCATCGAGCATCGTGAAATGTCCTTCCTCGCGAAGATGGCCCGAAACGTGAATATCGTCGTAAATTCGCGCGCCCTGCATTCGGAGGAGCCGCTCGGACTGATAGCGCTGGCCCTCGTTCGTCGGTTCGGGAATCACTCGCGCCGAAAACAGCACCTTGTCGCCCTCGTCGAGTTGATACGGCGTTTCGCCGCGACCCATTCGTGTCAGCATGGCTCGGGGCTCACCTTGGTGGCCGGTGACAATTGGGAGATAGTTTTCTTTCCCCTCTTTCATAATCCGCTTGAATGTTCTGTCGACGGATTTGCGGTGGCCGTACATCCCGAGGTCTTCGGGGAACTCGACGAAATCGAGCCGTTCGGCGGTTCCCGAATACTTCTCCATCGACCGCCCGAGCAACACCGGCTTTCGGCCCATATCCTCGGCGAACTCGACGAGTGATTTGACGCGGGCGATGTGGCTCGAAAACGTTGTTGCGACGATGCCGCCGTCATAATCCTCGATCGACTGCATCACGTCTTTGAGGTGTCGACGTGCAACCGATTCGGATGGTGTGCGTCCCTTTTTACCTGCGTTGGTGCAATCCTCGATGTAACAGAGCACCCCGTCGCCCTCGCGACCGATTTCGCGAAACCGATCCATGTCAATTGGATCGCCGATCACCGGCGAGTGATCCATCCGCTTGTCAAGCCCGTAGACGATTGCGCCTTCGGGCGTGTGCAACACGGGGTTGATCGCGTCGATAATCGAGTGGGTGACGTTGACGAACTCGAGCGCAACCGAGCCGCTGTCGCCGATCGACATCGTCTCGCCGGCGGCCATCTTCACGAGGTCGTTTTCGACCGAGAACTTCGACTCGCCCTGAATCTGCTGTTTGACCAACTCGATTGTAAACGGTGTGGCGATAATTGGTGCGTTGTATCGATGGGCGAGTTTCGAGAGCGCCCCGATGTGGTCGAGATGTCCGTGTGTCGGGACGATCGCTTGTACGTCGCCCTCGAGGTCGCTCATCACCCGGTCGTCAGGAATCGCGCCCATGTCGATCAGGTCGAGACTGTGCATTTGTTCGGTGCGGACATCGTCGTGGATCAATACCTGCGAGAGGTTGAGACCCATGTCGAAAATAACGACATCGTTGCCTGCGCGGACGGCGGTCATCTGCCGTCCGACTTCCTCATAGCCGCCTATTGTTGCAATTTCAATTTCCATGTGTCAGATTCCTCCACAGTCGCCGCGGAGTGGCCGTGTTGCGCTCCCGCATCCCGGAACCATCGCCCCGAAAGCCGCGGCTTTGGTGCTCGTATGGCCCCGCTCTGTGTCGGCTGACGTACCAACAGCATCGCGCAGTTATCCCGCCAGCCCCACAGTTTCCCGCGGGTTCGTTGGTACTGGGCGTAATGTATGCGGTGTTAAAAACTCCGTGGGTTTTGTCGGTTCGTCGCCGCCGAGTCGACACAAGCCGCGCTGTACTCGCCGTTCGTCAGATCAGTTTTCGTCAACTGCTTCGAGCGACGATTCGGGCACGCCGGTTTCTTGGCCGTCGTCGAAACTGATCGTGTACGTTGCATCACCAAACATGTTTTCGACGACCTGCGTGATTGTCCCCGTCTCGCCGTCAAACTCACTGTGTTTGTCGTGGAGCACGGCCGTGTCGTCTTTTGCAAAGCTCATACCGGACTGTTCGAGAGCGCGAATAAAAACGCGTGGATTCGGTCGAGCTGCAGAAGGGATTCCCCGCCGGGTTAGTCCGCTTTCGAGGCGACCCGGTGATACGGCTGTCTGGCAATCGACTCGCGGAGTTCGCTCAACGATTTGGTTCCGTCCTCGGACATCGCATTCATCACCGCAAACACTTCTTGTCGGGAGATTTTGACGCCGCGCTCGGTGAGTGCATCCTCCGGACGCGCTGTGAGTTCGCGAAGCGTCCCGACGGCGAGCAAGAACGGAACCCCCCACGCAGCCATCGTGTTTCCGTTGCGCAGCGGCATTGCTTTGAGATACCCCTCGGCGTCATCGAGAAACGAGTGGGCGTGACTGACCGTTCGGCTGACGACTTCGGCGGCCCCTTCGCGGTTGTCGGGATCGACGACGTTCTCTTGTTCGATCCCTTCGGCTTCGAGCCAGTCGGCCGGCAAGTAGACGTTGTTTTCCTCGGTGTAGTCGTCGTAGACGTCCTTCGAGATGTTGACCAACTGCAAGAGCAACCCGAACTCGACGGCGGTGTCGTACAGTTGTTGGCGGCGATCCGCCGCGAGGTCGCCACGGGTCAACAGGTTCGTAATGAGCGTGCCGACGGTGCCGGCGGCGTAGTAGCAGTACTCCTCGAGTTCGGCGCGGCTGTCGATCCGCAGGCCGCCCGCGTCGGCGTGGCGCTCGACGAACATCGCCATCCCATCGATGAGTTCGCGGACCGGCGGAACGATCGCGTCGCGAACGTCCTGCGGTAGTCGCTCGAACGTCGCAACCACGCGAGGCGCTTCGGCGACGACGACCCAGTCGGCCGAGCGGTCGTCGACCGGCGGCAACCACTCGTCGACCTCGGTGCGAAAGGAATCGATGTCGGTGTCGCTGTCGGGGTCGAGCGCGGCGTCGTACGTGTTGAGTAGTGCGGCCTGTGGTTCTGGCGGAATATGGCCGGCGTCCTCAACCGTGTCGGCAACCCGGCAGAGGAGATAGCCCAGACAGATATGGGTTGCCATCGGCTCATCCAGCACGTCAATAGTCAGCGCGAACGTCCGAGAGACCCCTTGAACGGCGTCGTGGCACCATTCGAAGTCCGCCTCTGGATCCACGCCGAGGGGGCGAGATTCGTGTCCCGTCATTCAAGTACATCTTCATTGGGAGTGAGGCATAAAAAGTCTCTTGGGCTGACTCGCCATCTCTAGCCCCACTCGGCCAGTACCGAACAGTTGATGATGAAAAACAGTCAGTCTCTCTGACCCACGGATCGGAGCGGTGGTGTCGACTGCCAACTGTCGCATTCCGTGGGCCACCGTTTTCGACCGTTCGGGTCACCGGTTTTCGCGCAGCCATTCGAGTGCCGGTTCGATTTCCGTCTGTGGCGGCGAGCAGGTGAACGATTCACAGGCGTAGGCGGTCGGCTCGCCGTCGACGGCCTCGCGGTTGGCCCAGACGGGCGGTGCGGTCTCGAATCCGAGTCGGTCGAGCCATGTGTCGAGCCCCTCGTCGGTCGGTGCGCGCGCGGCGAGAACAACGCCCGGTAGAAACCGATCAGCCAACGCGTCGTGCCAGTCTGTCGGGAGTTCGTTGGCCGCGATCGTCAACTCTGCACCGCCGTTGAGATAGCGGTCGGCCGCAAGTGTCAGGCTAACATGTTGCAGTGGGCTGCCTGTAATTCGGTTGCGGTGCGTTTCGAGAACGCGACCGGCAATCTCGCGGTACTCACTCTCGGGAACAAAGCCATCGAGAACCAACAGCAGATCGGTGGCAACACCCAGACTCGATGGGGTCGAGGAGTCGGTCAGCTCCTGGGGACGGGTCACGAGTTGCTCACCACTCTCAGGGGTGAAGTAGATCGTTCCGTCCTCGGCGTCCCAGAACTCCTCGACGATCGTTTCGGCCAACTCAAGTGCGACCGCAAGCGGTTCGACTTCCCCGGTCGCTTGGTACAGATCGAACGCACCGCGCGCGAGAAAGGCATAATCTTCGAGATAGCCATCGCCCGTAATATGGCCGTTGATGAACCGGCGGTTGAGTCGGCCGTTTTCGGCATCAAACAGTTTCTCGGTGACGAAGGTCAAAGCCGACTCGGCTGGCTCAACGTAGCTCGAATCGAGGACGCGAGCAGCGTTGGCGAACGCCGAAATCATCATGCCGTTCCAGCCCGCAAGCACCTTCTCGTCGCGCGGCGGCCGGGTGCGCTCCTCGCGGACCTCGAACAGAATCGATTTCGCGCTTTCGAGTCGGCGCTCGATTTCCGCAGCATCGAGGTCGTGGTCGGCCGCGAGCGACTCGAGTGATTGGTCGACCGTGAGAACGGTCATTCCCTCTTCGAAGTTGCCCGACTGGGTGACGCCAAAGCGTTCACAGAACAGGGTTGCGTCGGGCTCATCGAGGTGTTCGCGGACTTGTTGGGGTGTCCAGACATAGAACGTTCCTTCCTTTGCCCCACTACGGGCGTCAAGCGTGCTGAAAAACCCGCCCGCCGGATGCGTGAGTTCGCGCTCGACGAACGCGAGCGTCTCCTCGACAACCTCCACGTACCGTTCATCGCCTGTGAGCTGGTAGCCGGCCAGATACAGCGGTGGCAACCCGGCGTTGTCGTACAGCATTTTCTCGAAGTGCGGAACCGTCCACTCGCGGTCGACGCAGTAGCGATGGAATCCGCCGCCGAGTTGGTCGTTCATCCCGCCATCGGCCATTGCGTCGAGCGTTTTTGTCGCCGCGGTGAGCGCTTCAGTGTGACTGCTGCGAGCGGCTGCGCGAAGCAGGAGGTCGACTCGACCGGTCTGGGGAAATTTCGGCCCGTCGGAGCCGAAGCCACCGTACTCCTCGTCGACCGACCGAAGTGCGGTTCGAACGGCACTGTCGAGTTCGTCGCCGCCGAGTGCGTCGTCGCTGGCGGCTGGCTGCGGTGTTGATTCGAGTCGGTCACGTGCGCCGCTCGTCCACTGCTCGGCGCGATTTTCCATCTCTGCGCGCTGGTCGGGGTCGCTCCACGAGTCGGCGATGTTGTCGAGCAACTCGATGAAGCCAGGCATCTGCCCGCGCGGTTCGGGCGGGAAGTAGGTGCCGACGTAGAACGGTTTCCCCGCAGGGGTGAGCCAGGCCGATAGCGGCCAGCCGCCCCGGCCCGTGACAAGCTGACAGACGGTCATATAGATCGAATCGATGTCGGGGCGTTCCTCGCGGTCGACTTTGATCGGCACGAAATTTTCGTTGAGCCGCTCGGCGACCGCCTCGTCTTCGAAGCTCTCTTCTTCCATGACGTGGCACCAGTGACACGCCGAGTAGCCAATCGAAAGAAAAATCGGCTTGTTCTGCTCGCGGGCCGCCGCAAGGGCGGTCTCATCCCACGGCTGCCAGTTGACCGGGTTATTTTCGTGTTGTTGAAGATAGGGGCTGGCCTCATCGGCCAGGCGATTGCGCGCGAGTGGATCAGTCATCGGTCGTGTTCGGATGCCGTGGTGCAAAAAAGAACGGTGTCGTCGGCGCCTGCGCGGAACGGCTTTTCGTTACCCTGAAACTCGTCTCACTGAGTTTGCTCGACGGGAACCTCGTCTCCCTGTTCTTCTTGCAGTTCCTGTTGGGCTTCGATCTGTGCAAACACGTCTGCCGGCAGCAGTCCCTGAACCGACTCGGTCTCGATAAAATCGATCAGTGCTGCTGCGTCGCCCGCAACGAGCATGTAGAGTTGAATTCCCTGAGCACCGTCGATTTCGACATCGTTCTCGACGGTGAGTCCGAGCGATTCGGCCGCCTCTTGTGCGTCCGCTCGCGCGTCGTCGGCAAGGTCGGCTTCGAGTTCGCTGAGGGTTTCTTGGGCTTCCTCTTGGGTGATTTCGTCGTCCTCTATCTGCCCTTGCAGTTCCTCAATTTCGGCCTGAATCGCCTCCTGATCGATCTGCAGCGGGAACGTTCCCCGACGCTCGTTGTCGGCGAGTTCGCCGTCGGTGCCGACCTGATCCATACAGCCTGCAACCGCCACCCCGGTTCCGACACCGGAGAGTTCCAGCACACGCCGCCTGTTGAACGTCGGTTGGTCTATCATATACGCCGCGTTACTCGATGCGGCGCTAAAGACCTGTCTCTTACCCACAAATCGACCCGGTGAGCTGAGAGAAGCAGGGTGGCGATTGAAAGTGAATATCCGGATTTTCAACGGCTTCTGGCCTCCTGAAAGACCATTTCGGCAGCCGTATTCAGCTCGGTTCATCTATCACCCCCACCGCACTCACCGCTAGAAATGCTTCTCACCCGATCTTCCAGATCCAAAATAGCGCCCGAGAGTGCCTGAAACGCCTGTTTGGAACACCGCGAACTTATCGGTAAGAGACAGGCCTAAAGACC
>CAYWFO010000085.1:0-8157 GCA_964457485.1 uncultured Haloferacaceae archaeon
CGGGGCCCATCCCCGTGGTTTCGACCCAGAAGATCGCAAAGATCGCACCGCCGATGATCATGAACGTCAGGTCGACGCCGACACGGATGCCGATCTGCCACGGCTCGATTCCTGCGGGCGTCAGCCCGAGGAACCACATCCAGTCGGCGCGTGACTGAATCGGGGCCAGATAGTAGAAGAAGCCGCCGATAACCTGCCCATCGCTGTACTGACCGAGCGTCGCGGGCATGCCGGCCCACTGGCTCTGGAGAATCTGCCCGATGAACTGAATGTTCGCCTGCAGCGCCCGAACAAGGATCATCGGCAGGACGCTCGCGTAGATGAGCTTCACCGGGAAGCGACCACGAGCACCGCGAACGCGGGCGTGGCTCAACGGAATCTCAACCCGGACCGACTCGGCGTAGACGACGACAGCGAAAATAATCGCGGTCGTCAACAGCGCCAAGAGGTTACCCGGATCGAACAGCAGCGAACCGAACCAGTCACTCGTAAACGTTGGCCCGAGCTGGACATCGCCAAAGATAATGCCGAACCAGCTGGCGAAAAAGCCCGGTTCCGAGAGACTCGACCAACTAAAGAAGCCACCGACGAGCTGCTGGCTCACCGCGGCGATGATGAACAGCCCGACACCGGAGCCGACGCCCCACTTGCTCACGATTTCGTCCATGAACAAGATGAGGATGCCGCCGATGAACACCTGCGTGAAAATAACCAGCTGCACGCCAGTCACGCCAATGCCAAGTGCATCACCGATAGCGGGGTTCGCCGGCAAGAACCTGCCGGCGAACACCATCGGTGCGGCCGTCAGCGCTGTCATAATCACGACCAGCAGTTTCTGGAGCCCCTGATAGAGCACCTGGTCACGCGGGTCGTTCGTATCCAAGCCGAGGAGGTTCGCTCCACCGAGCAGCTGCAGGACGATCGAGGCGGTGACGATCGGACCGATGCCGACCTGCATGATCGAGCCCTGTTCGCCTGCGAGAATCGAGCGGAACTGCCCGAAGATGTCGCTGCCGCCAGCGTCGAGGCCGAACAGCGAGATGTTCGTCAGGAAGAAGTAGACCACGAGCACCGCGGCGGTCCACAGAAGCTTCCGTTTGAACGGGACGTGGCCCTCCGGTCGTGCGACCACAGGCATCCGCGTCAGCACCGGTTCGGCGGCCTCCTTCCAACCCATATTATGCCTCGTTGGAGTCGTCGTTTACGTCTTCCGCTTCGTTCTCGGCGCGTTCTGCGCGCTCAGAAAGCACGGCGTCGCCACCGGCCTCCTCGATGAGTCCAACCGCGCTTGCGGTGAACGCATCCGCGGTCACGACCAGTTCGTTGCGAACCTGGCCGTCACCGAGAACCTTCACGACATCAACGTCGTGGCCGGCGTCGACAATGGCGCGCGCGTCAATGACGTACGCGTCGCCGTCACGCTCTGCGAGGCCGTCGGCTTCGTAGACGACGGCGTCCTCGTCGAGTTTCTGGACGCTGATCTCGGCGACCGAATCCGTAACCGAGTCCGGACGCGTAAAGCCGTGTTTGCCGAGCGGCTCGTAGTTGTGGAACTCGTGTTTGTCGCGACCCGCCGCACCACGACCGCCACGGTGACCGGCTCCGCGCCGGTTTTTGTGGGTGCCGCCGCCGTGGGTTCGCGAGCCACGCTGTCGTCGTTTCTTTGATCCCATTATCGCATCGCCTCCAGAAGGTCGTCGATTCCGTCAGTGTCATGGCGACCCAGCTGGCCACCCTCGACGACCGGGTGTTTGATTCCGTCATGCCCACCGCGTGGTGGGTGCAGACGGACGACCGGTGAGAGCCCCTGTGCACGGAGCGTCGTCTCTTCGGCCACAATCGCCGCCGCAAGCGAGTCGACATCGTCGTAGTCGGTGTTGTCGGCGACCCACTCGTCGTCGATGTCGGCGTCGCCCTCGTCGGCTTCGCCGCGTCGACGGATGAGCGTCGCCACCGTCTCTGCACTCGGCTCGCCGAAGGCAACGTAGTCGTTGACCTTCGTGATCATGCCGCGGTAGGCGTCGGTCTCGGGAACGAACGTCACGTGGTTGACGCTGTGTAGATTCAGCATCTTCAGAGTATCACGAACGTCCTGAGACATGTTGACCTCGCCGCGGAGTTGGACGAGTGCCTGCATTATTCGTTGGCCTCCTGTCGCACCGCTTGCGCACGCTGTGGCGTCCGCGATTGGGCGGCGTTTTCGAGCGCGTTGTACGTCGCCTTCGCGAGGTTGACCGTCGTCCGCGTGTTGCCGTCGGACTTCGTCCAGGCGTCTTGGACGCCGGCGAGTTCGAGGATGTTGCGGACGGTTTCGGCCGCGGCAAGCCCGAGTCCCTGTGGGGCGGGCATGATTTTGACCGTCACCGAGCCGGCTTTGCCTTCGGCTTTGCGAGCCAACGAGTTGACCCCGCCGGCGCTGTCCTCCCACGAACCCGACCCGCGGTCGACCTTGATGATGTTGAGTTTGGCAACGTCGATGGCCTTCTGGATTGCGCCACCGACCTGGTCGTCACGAGCCTGGGCGTAGCCCAGATAGCCGTCACGGTTGCCGACCGCACAGACACAGCGGAATTTGACCCGGCGACCCGAGTCGGTCATCCGCTGGACCATGTTGATATCGAGCACTTCGTCTTCGAGTCCGGGCAGCAGCTGATCGACAATCTGGGGCTCCTTCAGCGGGAGTCCCGAATTGAGCGCCTGCTCCATCGTCGAAATATCGCCGTTCTGTACCTTGCGGCCGAGTCGCGTTCGCGGCTCCCAGCCGTTGTTATTTCGTTGGCTCATTCGTCCTCCTGAATCGTTGCGAGCACGTCATCGAAGTGCTCAGGCAGTGCAGTGGCATCGAACTCCCCGCTGTAGAGCGGCTCGTCGAGCTGGTCGGCATACTCGGCGATGTGTTCGCCGCGGTTGCGCGACCAGTCGGCCAGCACGCTCTCGTTGTGGGGGATTTCGAGCCCCGCGTCAATTGCTCCTTCCTGTACCGAGAACACCTTGTTCCCAGGCGTCGCCGTGTGCAGCCCGATGTCGAGAACGGCCTCGGAGAGACCGGCTGCGACGGCGCGCTGACCAAGAAGGTAGCCCGTGAGATACGCGCTGGGAATGTTGCCCGTTGGGGCCTCCCAGCCGTAGTCTGCGAGCTCCTCGCTTGAGGCGGCGACATGCGTGATGTCACCTTGTGGTCCGGGGGTAACCAGCTGCGCCCTGATGTGGGCGTTGCTCGCCCGGGCGACCAGACGAGGCTTGCCCGATTTCAACAGGCGCAACCTCTGGTGGTAGTCCGTTCGGACCTCACGGCGGCGACGCATCGGCACTCTGTATCGTGGTCCGGTTGCCATTATGCGTTCACCTCAATGTTGTAGTTGTTTCGGACGTACGCCTCGAGCCTGTCAACGTTGTCAAACTCGCCACCGCTGGCTTTGTTGTACAGCTCGCGGTACTGCGTCCGGTCGATCGTTCCCTCGTCGCGAAGCTCCTTGAGTCGCGCGCGCTGGGCGCGGATTCGCGAGACCCAACTGTCTTTGGTGTTCTCACGAGCGCCGGCTTTCCCTTTGCGGGAGCCTTGGCCTTTGCGGTGGCCGTACGAGCGCTTTTCGTTCCGCTCGCGAGCACGACCGCGGGAGTTCGTCTTGTCGTCTTTCGCCTGAATAATCCCGAGCTCAACCAGTTCGCGAATGTCCTCGCGGGTGATCGCTTCGGCGATCTCGTCGTGTTCGTCGGGATCGAGCCAGACGCGGCGTTTGCCAACGCCCATGACGTCGGCGGCCAGTCGTTTCTGGGCTTTGAGATCACTCATCGTCGTCGACCTCCACTTCGATGTAGGTTGGGTTCAACACGCGAATCTCCTCGTCCTCGCAGATCTCCTCGATCCGCTCGCGCTTTCGCGCACCGACCGAGCTGGCGATTCGAACCGCTTGCGAATCGCCATCGACACCATCGAGGTCGTCGGCGTTGTGCACGCGGACCTCCTCGAAGCCGCTCGGGTGCAGGCCACGGGCGGCCTTTGGCGACTTGAAACCGGGTGCGACTTTCGGGCCGCGACTCTTGAAGCCGCGTCGCTGTTTCGAAAGGCCACCACGCGGTTTGCGCCAGGATTCCGGCGTCCGCTTTTTCATGTGGTAGTCCTGTCGTTTGAACGCGGGTTTGCCCTCGCGTTTCTTCTGGGCGAGTGCCGATTCGGTCTCGCTGTCGAGCGCGGGCGTTTTGTCGGCGTGCCCGCGAGCAACGAGTTCCGTTTCGACCTCCTCGGCTTCTTCCTCGGCCTCGGCGTCTTCGGTCTCGTCTTCGACTTCGGCGTCGGTCTCCTCGGTTACTTCGAGGTCGCCAACGCCGGCTTTGATTCGGGCAGCAAGCGCGTTGCCGATGCCCGAAATCTCGGAGAGCTCGGCCTGACTGGCGGCTTTGATGTCGGTGATCGACTCGTAGCCCGCCTCGCGCAGCGCGTCGGCTTTCGCTGGGCCAACACCGCTGATGTCTTCGAGTTCTTGGGGTTCGTCTGCCATCTCAGGCCCCTCCCGCCTGTGGTTTCTCGACGATGTAGACACCGTCTTGGAACACACGGGTGTCTTTGTCTCTGACCTTGGTCAGCTGTTCGATGTCGGCGGCGGTCTGGCCGACGGCCTCTTTGTCCGAGCCCGTCAGGATGACCTCTTCGCCGTCGATCTGTACATCTGTGTCGCCACGGATCGGCGTGCGCCGTTCGGCGCGCTCGCCGAGGAAGTTCTCGATGACGACGTCGTCGCCATCGACACGCACCTGCATCGGGAAGTGTGCGTAGTAGACTTCCATTCTGTACTCCCATCCCTCGCGAACGCCGTGAACCATGTTGCGAATGTGGCTTTCGAAGGTGCCAACCGTCGCGTTGGTTTTGGCGTTCTCGACGTCGGTTTCGATGACGATCGCGTCGTCGTCGGCACTGACGGTAACGTCGGGGTACCACAGGCGGCGGGTTACGCTGCCATCTGGTCCCTCGACGGTCAACTCGAGATGGTCGACCGTTGCGGACACGTCGTCCGGAAGTTCGATTTCTATTCGAGTCATTGTTAGTAGACGTAGGCGATCACTTGGCCACCGATTCCCTGTTCGCGGGCCTCGTAGTGGCTCATGACGCCGTGGCTGGTCGTGACGACGAGTGCCCCATAATCGCGGGCCGGAAGAAACCGTTTCTCCCATTTCTCGTAGTCATCTGCCCCAACCGAGTAGCGGGGCTTGACGACGCCACATTCGTTGATCGCGCCTTTCAGTTCGACCTCGAACTCGCCGGCCTTGCCGTCATCGACGAACTCGAAGCCGTCGATGTATCCCCGGTCGTAAAAGACCTCCAGGATCGAGCCGATGATGTTCGAGGCGGGCTGTACCGTGATACCGAGATGGCCAACGCTCTCGGCATTGTCGATGCCCGAGAGTGCGCTGGACAGTGGATCGTTTCCTGCCATGATTAGCTATACTTCCTGAATCCCATGTCGCGGGCGACCTCGCGGAAGCACTGCCGGCAGAGGTTGATGTCGTACTTGCCCACAAGCCCTTGCTTGCGGCCACAGCGTCGACATTCGATCTGCTGGCCGGTTCGCGCGTCGTCTCCGGACTGCTGTTCGCTCTGGCTCATTGGTCAATCTCCACGTCGAATTCGGCCGCGATGAACGCGGCGGCATCCGCGGGAGTCATCTGGTGGCTCGACGGAATCGATCGGGTTTCCTGGTCGCGTTTGGCGACGCGGTAGCCCGGACGGACGAGCGTCACGGTGACGTCGAGTCCGTAGATGCCGATCTGCGGATCGTACTCCTGGCTGGGGAACTCCGTGTGTTCGGCGACGCCGAAACTGAAGTTGCCGGTGTCGTCAAACTGGTCGATCGAAAGCCCCGTCAGCGGAAGTGCGGTTTCGAGGAACGCCTCGGCCGTCTCGTTGCGGAGCGTCGTTTTCGCGCCGATCGGGTCGCCCTCGCGGATGTTGAACTCCGCGACGGTTCGTTTCGCCCGCGTCCGAACGCTCTCTTGCCCGGTGATCTCCTCGAGAATGCCCTGTGCATTCTGGAGTTCGCGGCCGCCTTCGCCGACGGCCATGTGGACGACGACTTTCTCGATGCGCGGCGTGCGCATCTCGTGGAAGTCAGCCTGTGTTTCGCTCATTCGTCAGCCTCCTCGCGGCCCTCGCCGCTCGGTTGGTCCGATGCGTTCTCCGCATCGCCCCCAGTGAAGTTCTCGTCGATAACGACGACGTAGTCCTCGACCGTCTCGAAGACCTCGTCCTCGCCCGCGACGTGAATCGTGTTTGCGCCGCTTCCCTTCGTGACCACGATCTCGGAGACCTCGCCGATTCGACCGGCGTGCTGGCCGTCAACGGCGGTCACGAGCGCGCCTTCCTCGTAGACGAAGTGGGCAACGATCGAGTTGTCCTCGTTGTCGACGACGAGCGAGTCTTTCGTTGCGTACTCGTCGGCAGCATCGACGCGAAGGTTCGTGCCGTCGTGCAGCGTCAACTGGAAGTCGCCGCCGGGCACCTGCGTTTTGCGAACGATTTTGCCGAGTCGGCTGCCCGCAGAGTCGCCGTCGATTGGGGTCAGCGCAAGCCTGCCACCCTCGTCGGGGAACACACGGAAGTACTCGTCGCGTTGTGGGAACGCGAGGATGTCGAACATTCCGATCGGACGGCGCTCGTCGGAAACGGCGTCGCCGTTGACGAGCACAGCGTCCTGATTCAGCGCGTAGCGCGCTTCCTTTTTCGAGTTGGCGTAACCAAGCACGTCCCGCAGCAGGACGAGCAGTGGCACGCCGGCCTCACCGTGGGGGCCCGCGCCCGCTTTCACAGTGAAGGTGGCCGTCTTGCGTTCGACCGGCCACGAGTTCGGTACCGAGAGTCGTTTCTGGTGGTTGCTCATTCGTTGTCCTCCTCGCCTTCGAGTCGGGCTTTGCGGCGGTCGTCCTCGAGGTCGAGTTCCGTCACGGTGACGTTGCTGGCGTCGAGCGGCCGGGGGACTTCTTCCCCATCGGACTTCTCGACGACGACGTCTTCGACGTGGATCTCGGCCTTCTTGAGGTCGACAACGAGTACCTCACCCTCCGTGCCGGCGTGGTCGCCGCGTTGCACCTCGACAGTGTCGCCCGCGTTGACGCGGACGCTGCGGCGGCCGTACTCCTCGCGGAGGTCGGCCGAAAGCGGTGACTGAACCCGTTTGTGTCGCTCGTGGAGCGACTCGGTCGCCGCGGATTTTCGTTGTTTGCGTGGTTGTCGTGTCATGCTAGACGATCATTGTCGCCGTGGATGCAATGCTCCCAAAGCGCTCGGCGACTTCGCGTGCGATCGGGCCCTTGATGTCGGTCCCGCGAGGCTCGCCGTTCTCGTCGATGAGAACCGCGGCGTTGTCCTCGAATTTCACGCGAATGCCGTCGGGTCGGCGGATCGGCTTGCGCTGGCGGACGATAACAGCCTCCAGCACCTGCCGGCGCATTTCGGGCGTGCCTTTGGTGACCGAGACGGTCACTCTGTCGGCAATCCCGGCTTTGGGGTGTCGGTTCTTTGTGCCGGAGTAACCGGCCACGCTGATGACTCGCAGTTCGCGTGCGCCGGTGTTGTCGGCACACGTGATCAGCGAGCCGCGTTCGAGTCCCTGCGTCACGTCGGCTTTGAGTGCCTCCATCAGGCATCGCCTCCAAGCTTCTCGACGACAACGTGGGATTTCGTCTTCGACAGCGGGCGGGTCTCCGCGATTTTCACTTCGTCACCTTCTTCGAGCGAATCGAGCACGCCGGGAACGTGTGCCGGAATACGCGACCGGCGTTTCATATACCGGTCGTATTTCGGTACGAACACGTCGTACTCTCGCTCGACGATGACGGTCTTTGCCATATCCGTCGAGACGACAGTCCCGCTGCGGGTCTGTCCTCTGACGGGAAGTTGTCCGTAAAACGGACACTTCTCGTAGTCGTATGCCTCCGGGTTTTCTGGTTCCGGTGGCAGGGGTACGTCAAGTCCTATCGCCATTTCGAATCTCCTGTGCGTTGGGTTCGGTCTGCAGGCCGTGAGAGCAGTCGGCTGCCATCCACCGTAACGTAGACTTCGCCCTCGCATCCGCCCTGCCCAACAGGGGTTACGGAAAATTCCGACGGCAAAGACTGACGGGGGCGGACCCCCGCAGTTTCCTCGCCGAGTTTGGACGAAGACCC
>CAYWFO010000086.1:0-8015 GCA_964457485.1 uncultured Haloferacaceae archaeon
GGAAAGACATGGCATCCGACCTACAAACCGCAGAGGGAGACACGACACTGGCCGCTCTGGCACACGCATCAGCACTCATCGCCTCGTTCCTTGGGCCAATTTTGTTTTTGGTCCTCGCGGATGATGACGACGAACTCGTCAAGCAAAACGCAAAGAACGCGCTAAACTTCCAGATCATCATTTTCGTCCTGCTCACGATTTCGGGGCTGTTGACGATCGTCCTCATCGGACTCCTGCTGCTTCCCATCGTGCTGCTGATTGACCTCATTCTCGTCCTCATCGCGACGCTCAAGGCGAAAGACGGGAATATTTACAAGTATCCCTACACGCCAAGTATCATCTGAGAAGACAACGGTCGCCGCTTCGAGTCAAACGAACAACCGAGATTTTTGCGTCGCCATTCGTCGAGCCACTGCGTTCGTCAGACAGCCGATGACCAGCCACGAGAGACCGTATAATGTTTATAATCGGATGGGCTAGGTATAATCGCACAGCATCGTGCGAGGGTAGCCAAGCCCGGAAACGGCGACGGACTCAAGATCCGTTCCTGTAGAGGTCCGTGGGTTCAAATCCCTCCCCTCGCATGTCTGCCGCGACCATCACGCGAGCGGCTGGCTGCGCAACGGGAGAGATTTGCATCAGGGAGCATCTTCGATGCGACCGTGGTTCAAATCCCTCCCCTCGCATGAACGCGCCCACCGCGCGTGAGTGCAGAAGACGCTCTCGGAGCGCTCTTCCCTCGCAAAACTCATCTCACAATCTTCACGAGCAACAGCGCTGCCGACAAGGTTCCGTCACAGCTGTTCGTACTGCTGTTCGAACGTCTTTAGGGTCGCTGCGAGCACACCGAGTGTGATCGGCCCGACGAACAGGCCGGTGAAGCCAATCGTGTAGACGCCGCCGAACACGCCAACAAGAATGACGCCCGGATTGAGGTGTGCCTGCTGGTCGATCACAATCGGTCGAGCGTAGTTGTCGACCATGCTCACGACGACGATGCCGTAGATAGCCAACAACACACCGGCGGTGACGTCACCGAGCGCAACGAGATACAGCGCGGCAGGCCCCCAGACGAGAAACGCACCGATCAACGGAAGCAACGCGAGCACCGCCATCACGAACGTCCAGAACACGACGTTTGGAATGCCGGCGAAATAGAGCCCGACACCTGCGATTATCGCTTGGAGGAACGCCACCGAGATGTGGCCGACGACAACCCCCCACGTCATTCGATCGATCTGTTCGAAGAGTTCGGCTGTCACCTTCGGTGGCAACGGAACCAACCGGCGCGCCCACGCAACGAACTCGTCGCCCTCTCTCAACAGATAGTACACGAGAAACAACACGAGCGCGAGACCCAACGAAAACTGGAGACCCGCGGTGGCGATGTTCGTGACGCTTCCGAACAGAACCTCAATCAGCGAATCGACAAACAGTTCGAACTGGAGTGAGAGATCGACTTCGACGCCAGTGAGATCGAAAATCCGTGCCTCGATTTCCGGAATATCGAGGGCCGTCTCTCCGCGCGCCAGCTGTTGGAGATCGCGGACAAACGACTGGATGATGTACCACAGCGGAACCACCACGACAACGGCGGACGCGGCAAGCAGGGCGATCGGTGAGACAAACTCACCGAGATGCGGCTCCAATCGGCGGTGAAACGGGAGCAGAATGTAGGCAAGCAGCAATGCACCGAGGACGTACTCGATAAACGGGAGAACAATCAGGACTGAGAGGGCTGCGGCCACCGCAATCGCGAGGACGAGAAACGCCTGTGACCGGTTCATATCTCACCCCTCGGTAGACAGCCTGATAAGTTCGGTTGCTCGAAATCCACCCAGCGGCGACCGCGGTGACGGCCATCTTCGTGATCGCACGCGTCCGCTTGGTCGTTGCGAGTGCGTTAGGCGGGTGTCGAACGTGCGTCTTGGAGCCGTTTTTCGGCCTCATCACGGTCTTCAGGGTAGCCGACGTCGATTCGCCAGCCGTCGATCTGAATGGCGTCGATGGTACGGCCGCTTCGAATCAGCAGATCGATGGCCTCGCTGATCTCGTACTCGCCGCGGTTCGACGGTTGGACGAGATGGCAGGCATGGAAAATTTCCGGGGTAAACGTGTAAAAGCCGGTCATCACGAGGTTCGAGGTCGGCTCATCGGGTTTTTCGACGACGTCGGTGATTTCGCCGTAGGCGTTGGTCTCACAGACCCCGTAGCGACCCGCCTCCTCCCAGGGCACCTCCTCGACGAGAAACGCGGCATCCGCGCGGTCTTCTCGTTGTCGGCGGACGACATCGGACAGGTTGGCGTTGAAAATGTTATCGCCGAGCATCAACATGAAATCGTCGTCGACGTACTCTTCGACGGTCAACAGCGCGTGCGCCAGCCCGTTCTGCTCGCGCTGGTGTGCGTAAGTGATCGGAATACCGTCGAACGCGTCGCCGTAGTGCTCGATAATGACCTCCTTCATGTAGCCGACGACGACCACGAACTCGTCGGCACCGAGGTCGGCGAGCTGTTCGAAACAGTGGGTGAGCAGCGGCTTTTCGTCGACTTCGACCATTCCTTTGGGTTTGTCCTCGGTCAGCGGTCGAAGTCTGGTTCCCTTCCCGGCAGCGAGTACGACGGCCTTCATAGTCGATGACAGTTCGGCTATCGGTAAATAGTTTCATGCTGACGCTCCGCGCACCATCTCGCTGCGATCCGATTCCGGCTAGCAATCAGCTCCGCAACAATCAAATCGGTCGCCCTGTTTGGGTTGGTATATGCGAGTTAGCGTTGTCGGCAGCGGCTACGTTGGAACGACGATCGCCGCCTGTTTTGCCGATCTCGGCCACGACGTGACCGCGATCGACATCGACGAATCGGTCGTTTCACGGCTCACCAACGGTGAAGCCTCGGTTCACGAGCCCGGACTCGACGACCTGCTCGCCGACTACGCCGGAACCCGACTCGTGGCGACGACCGACTACACCGCCATCGCCGACACCGATGTCACGTTTCTCGCGCTGCCGACGCCCGCCCGCGAGGACGGACGCATCGACCTCTCGATTATTCTCGATGCGGCCGAGTCGGTTGGCAACGCGCTGGCTGAGACAGCTGACCGCCACCTCGTCGTCGTCAAAAGTACCGTCACGCCCGGTTCGACCGACAGCGAAATCGGGCCGGCCGTCCGCGCGGCTGCCGGCGACGACACGGGTCGCATCGGGCTCGCGATGAATCCCGAGTTCCTACGTGAAGGCAGCGCAGTCTCGGACTTTCTCAATCCGGACAAGCTTGTGTTGGGCACCGAAGCCGGCGACCCGTGGGCCGCTGAAACGCTTTGGGGTGTCTTCGAGCCACTGATCGACACCACGGAGGTTGCGGTCGTCGAAACCGATCTCCGGGCCGCCGAAATGATCAAGTACGCCAACAACGCGTTTCTGGCGACCAAAATCAGCCTCATCAACGAACTCGGCAACATCTGTAAAGCCTACGGCGTTGACGCCTACGAGGTCGCCGACGCGATCGCACTCGACGACCGGATCGGCGAGCGGTTTCTTCGCAGCGGCGTCGGCTGGGGTGGCTCGTGTTTTCCAAAGGATGTCGCCGCGATAATCGCTGCCGCCCGCGAGACGGGCTATGAGCCCTCGTTGTTGTCGGCAGCCGTCGACGTCAACGACAGACAGCCAGAGCGGCTGGTCAACCTGCTCAAAGCACACGTCGATCCCGCGGGCAAACGGATCGCAGTGCTCGGTCTCGCGTTCAAGCCCGGCACCGACGACATCCGCAACTCGCGGGCGATTCCGCTCATCGACTCACTGCTCAACCACGGCGCGGCCGTCGCTGCCTACGACCCGGTCGCCAGCGATGCCATGGCTGAACGGTTTGCAACGGTTGAGTATGCCGACTCGGCGGCTGCAGCGCTCGCCGACTCCCACGGCGCGCTTGTCGTCACCGACTGGCCCGAGTTTGCCGACCTCGACGCCGAGTTCGACGCGATGGCGGCCCCCGTTGTCGTTGACGGCCGACGGATCATCAAGCGCCGCGATGGACTAACGTACGAAGGGCTGACGTGGTAGTCACTTCGTCGAGTTCGCTTTCGTCGGTTGATAAAAACACGTTTTATACTGTGTCGAAAACAACGACAGACAATGGGTCATTCCCAATCGCGACGGGACGACACGGTAGACGACTATGTGTTGTCCACACTCGGCGACGAGTCGTCCCGAGCGATTATCGAAGCCCTTTCCGAACCAATGACGGCAAACGAACTCGCAGACGCCTGTGATATCCCGCTTTCGACGATGTACCGCAAACTCGAGCGCCTCAGCGAGGCTGATCTCGTGACCGAATCGACCGCCATTCGGCCGAACGGGCAGCACACGACTCGCTACGCCAGAGATTTCACCGAAATCACCGTGCAGCTCTCCGAGGAGAACCAGCTACAGATAACCGTCGACCGTTCCGGACAGGCTTCGACCGCTGGCAAACGACTCGAGGAACTTTGGGCACAGATTCGGGAGGGTACCTGATGCACCTCGAATCGGCGATCGCGTTCGTCATGGCCGCGATTCTCATCCTCGGTGGCGCGATCACCTACTTTGCGTTCAAAGCCTATCGGCGGACACGCGACCGCTCGCTTCGGGGGCTGATGGTCGGCTTCGGCTTTGTCACCCTCGGCGCGCTGTTCGGCGGCATCGCCCACCAACTGTTCAACCTCGCACTCGATGTCGGTATCGTGATCAACGCAGTTCTCACGGCCGCCGGCTTTGCCATCATTACGTACTCGTTGTTTATTGAATAGGCCGCATGTAGCTCCAGCCAATGGTTCCACACACAGATGGCGGCGATCGGATCGAAGCGATCATCGGTGAGAGACTGACCGCTCGCAATGAAACGGTCGCCGTCGCCGAATCACTCACCGGCGGGCGGGTCGCCTCACGACTGATTGGTGTTCCCGGCGCGAGCGCCTATGTCGACCGCGCCGTCGTCGCATACTCGAATCAGTCGAAACAGCAGTTGCTCGCAGTGCCACGCGAAGTTCTCGACGCCGACGGCGCGGTCAGCGAGCGGGTTGCAGCCGCGATGGCCCGGGGAGTTCGCGATACTGCGGGTACGACATGGGGTGTGTCGACAACGGGAATTGCGGGGCCGACCGGTGGCACCGCGGAGAAACCCGTTGGACTCGTCTATTGTGGCGTTGCCTACGCGGGCCCATGGGAAAGCGAGCGCTCGTTCGTCCGAACCGATCGATGCGTGTTTGCGGGAAGTCGCACCGAAATCACCGAGCAGAGTGTGACACGGGCATTGCAATTCCTCTATGAGACGATAGAATCCGTCGAATCCGACTCGGAAACAACGTAGGAAGGCCCGTTGCGAGAACGACTCAGTTGGTCGAGATAATCTCGACGACCGAGCGGTGTTCAAGCGAGTGATCCGCAGCGATCTGCCGATTCGATCGACAGTCGATGCCATGGAGCAGTCCCTCACCGATATCGGAGTGCAAAAAGTACGCGAAATCCTCGGTTGTTGCGTTCCCGGGGAGAATGAAGCAGTCGCGAAACACCCCCTTTTCGTCGGGTTTCCCGTTAGCACTGCCGGGGAAGACGGCGATACAGCCAAGCACGTCAAAGAGCGCCGCTTCGATGGCCCCTTGGACGCCGGTGCCGCCGTAGTCGGTCATGAAGTCGCGAATCCGTTCGAGTCCGACCGTCTGCTCGGCGGAAGTATCACCGACGATGTCGAAATCGCTGTCCCCGGGGGTGTACGACACGACACCGCTTTCGTCGGCCTTTTTCAGCGATCGCTCGGCGTGTGCGCTCACGGGAACGAATGTGAGGTGGTCGTAGTCGGGGTCGGTGGTGATCTCCTCGAAGTTGGCCTGCGCCTCGGAAGTGTCCATCTTATTGGCCGCGATCAGCATTGGCTTCGTTCGTTTTCTGATTTCGCGGGCGAGTGCTGCTCGATCCGCTCCCTCCCACGTGTCGGTGTCGAGTTCGAGCCCCAACGAGAGAATAATCCGTTTGATTTCGTCCTTGTCCGTTTTGAACGCGCTCATCTGCTCGGCCAGGTCGACCTCGATTTGTGCCTCGGTGTTATTGTACTTCGTCTCGTGTTTTTCGATTCCCGTTTCGAGGATCCCGAGATACCACATGTCGAGTTCGTTCTCAAGAAAGTCGATGTCGTCTCGTGGATCGTGCCCCTCGGTTGTCTCGCCTTCACTGTCCGTTTTCCCCGAAAAGTCGACGATGTGGATCAGCACGTCGGTCTCGTTGAGGTCGGTCAGAAACTGGTTGCCGAGTCCCTTGCCCTCGTGTGCGCCCGGAATCAACCCGGCAACATCGACAAGTTTGGTCGGGACGAATCGCGTGCCTTCGCGGCAGACGCCGACGGTTGGCGTACAGGTTTTTTCGAACTCGGGGGCCGCACACTCGACACGGACGTACGCTTGACCGATACTCGGGTCGATCGTGGTAAACGGGTAGGCTCCCTCGGGCACGTCGTTCATCGTCGCCGCATTGAAAAAACTCGACTTCCCGACCGATGGTTTGCCCACCAGGCCGATATTGTAGCTCATTGGCTCTCATGGGTCGGCCGACGGGCAAAAACCGTTTGACACGCCCGCGCGTCGACAGGTGTTCGCACGGCACAGTACGCCGATCCCGACCCGCAGCGACTTTGCGCGTCGCCGCCGAACCACCGGCCATGACCAGCTCCGATCACAACGATGAGTCGATATCGACCGATGAGTCGTCTCTGGGGAGCGATGCGACTGCGGCCGACTCGGCCGACGGCGATCGGTTCGTTGTCGCCATTCACCGAACCGAATCGGAACTCGAGTTCGCCGTTCGTGTTCCCTCCGACATCGATTCGGGGTGGCGCAATCCAACGGCGTTTCAGCAACTCGTCGAGCAACGAACGTGGGAACGACTCGACCAGCCCTCGACGTTGCGGGCGATTGCCGCCCGAACCGAGCCTGGTGAGACCGTCACACTCGGCGCAATCACACTCACCCCGGATGGCTCCGTTGTCGATCACTCGCTGGCCGCGCCGGCCGAAGACGACACACGCTGATCCGTAACAGCTCCACTCGCATGGTGATCTCGTTTGCAGAGCCGGGCATCGTGCGGCGCGAGCACGACCCAGCGGCGGGTTTTTGCGTTGCCGGCGCGTGCATGCGGTATGCACGCAGCAACCTTTCACGGCCCCGGCGACATCCGGGTCGAAGCCGTCTCGAAGCCCGAACTCGACTCGCCACGCGGTGCCATCATCCGCGTTACACACACGGCAGTCTGTGGCTCGGATCTCTGGTTTTATCGCGGCCAGAGCGACCGCGACGTCCCCTCACGTGTCGGCCACGAGCCAATGGGCATCGTCGAGTCCGTCGGCGACGATGTGGTCTCTGTCGAACCCGGCGACCGGGTGTTTGCGCCGTTTGTCATTAGCTGTGGTCGGTGTGAGTTCTGCCGCAAGGGGCTGCACACGTCATGTGTCAACGGCGACGGCTGGAACGGCGATAACGGCGGCGCACAGGGCGAGTACGTCCGCTGCCCCGAGGCCGACGGGACACTCGTTCGCGTCCCCGACCGGTACGCCGATGACGAGGACGTTCTGCGCTCGATCCTCCCGCTGACCGACGTGATGGGGACGGGCCACCACGCCGCGCTGAGCGCCGGTGTCGACGCGGGATCGACCTGTGCGGTCGTCGGCGACGGGGCGGTCGGTCTCTGTGGGGTGCTCGCCGCGCGCCGGCTCGGCGCGGAGCAAATTGTCGCGGTTGGGCATCACGAGGATCGACTGGCAATCGCCGAGGAGTTCGGTGCAACCGATCTCGTCAGCGAGCGCGGTGAGGCCGCAGTCGAACGCGTCAACTCGCTCACGAACGGCGGGGTCAACCACGTCTTGGAGTGTGTCGGTGCCACCTCGTCGATGGAGACGGCTGTTGACATCTGTCGGCCCGGCGGAACGGTCGGTTACGTCGGTGTCCCCCACGGCATGGGCGACGGCCTCGATCTGACGCCGTTTTTCCGTCGAAA
>CAYWFO010000087.1:0-7973 GCA_964457485.1 uncultured Haloferacaceae archaeon
CCGAGCGCCCAGTCGGTGAGTGTGTCGCCATAGCGGTGGACGATGATCGTGAGTGCAATGCCGAGTGGCGACCAGCGGTACGCCAGCAGCGCCAGTCCAAGCAGGAAGAGCGCGATTCGCTTGTTGCCGCGGAAAAAGGCTTTCACTGCGGTCACACCGACCGAGAGGACGCTGAACCGCCGCGACCACGTCGAGCCGAGGAGTCGTCGAAGGACCATGGACGAAATTCACGGCGACCGAATAAAAGTGTCGTGCCGAAGAACCGGCGCATTCTCACATTCTCACCGTTTTTCGAGCGTTCCACCCGAGAGCCCGTCCCACACGACCCGGTAGCCAAGCGCCGACAACACGGCGCTCGAATCGGTCAGTCCGTACGCCTCCAGATGGCTCTCTGCAGCCGCCAGCGATAGTCCCGGTTCGAGGTCGTCGCTGACGGCCGCCAGCACCGACGGTCGAACCAGCAACTGTCCGAGTCGCTCGTGTTCGGGGAACGTCCGATCCTCGATTGCGTCGACCGCCACGCCGTGTGCGTCGGCGACCGCCGCGAGCGTCGTCACGTCGTCGTCGGGGCGAAACTCGCCCGGCAGGTCGGCGGCCGCGCGTGCAACGAGATCGGCCTCGTACGCGCGCAACACGTCGACGACATTCTTCAGTCGGACGCGCCCGGTGTAGCTGATGGCCCGGTGATCGCGGGCGGTGATCTCCTCGCCGACGCCCAACGAGTCGTCGACAGCGACGACGAGTTCGACATCCTCGACATCGTTCAACTGGTCGAGTTTCTTTGCGACGTACTCGGGCGTCCAAAAGCCCATAATCTCGAAGTAGACCCGGAACGATCCGTAGCGGTAGTCGAAAGCAAAATCGGGAATCATCACGCTCGACCCTGTTTCGAGCAGGTCGGGCTCGCGGCGCAACTCCCAGTCGAGTTCGAGCGCGTCAAACCGGGCGGCGAAGTCGCTCTCGACGCCGCTGTCGTAGCTCGGTTCGGCAACCGGCTCGACGCCCGGCACCGAGATGTCGCCTGTTCGGAGCACCAACTCGCGTTCGGTGCCGTGGTCGTCGACGGTGCCGCGAAGCTCCCACTCGCTCGTCGTCGCGACGGTGCGCAGCAGGCGGGCGAAAGCGGTGCCGTACCGCCGGGTTCGCCGGAACAGCCGATCGGGCCCGGTGACGAGGACTGTTCGGGTCGGCAGCTCGCCATCGGTTGTGTTGGTTTCGGTCGCGTCGGCGTCAGCCGCATCGTCGCTCTCGCGTTCGATTTCGTACAGCAGTCCCAGCCGCTTGACCGCCGAAATCAACGTTCGTGGGTCGTCGCTGCGCAGTCGAACCTCAGTCGCATCGAACAGCGCGGTCTGGGCGAGAGAAAGGTTATACTGTTCGAGTAGCGTTTCGGGGCTCCATCGCGAGTCGAACGCGACCAACCGCTGGTTGCAGTCGCGGTCGGCGTACAACGACTGTTCGATTACTGCCGGTTCGACGGCGAGGTCGTTCGCGGCCTCGGCGATGGCCCGCTCGCGGTCTTCCGCGCCCGTCACACCGACGCGTTCGGCGGCCGCGAACGTTACGCGGCGTGTCCGTTCGGGCGGCACCGACGCGTCGGCCTCGAACGCGGCCTCGCGGTCGAGCAGCGCCGCGAATCCACGAACCAGCTTGAACTCCTCCTGCTCGCGTTCGATGGCCTCGACCGCCTCGTCGAGCGTGCCGCGTGTCTCACCGACGTGGCCCTGATAGGTGCCGATGAGTTGGGCGGCGAGCGGACGCTGTGTCTCGTCGATGAACGCGGGGCGGTAGCGGCTCCCCCGCCGAGAAACGCGAAGAAGGTCTTTCGTCAGCACGTCTCGGCGTTTCGCGGCGAGCAGTAAAAACGAACCGAGCCGTTGCGGTGGGGCGTTCCCCGCGCCGTTGATACGCTCTCACCGTCGACACCGCTGTCCCGGATCAACCCGCCGCTGTCGACACCGCTGTCCCGGAGCCAATCCGTCGTCGTCGACACCGCTGCACCGTTGTCAATCCGTCGCCGTCGACACCGCTGTCCCGGATCACCCCGTCACCGCCGGCGTTCGGCGACCCGTTCCTCGGCGGTTTCGGCGCTCACGAGTTCGTAGAGCACCGCCCGCCCGCCGTCGTTTTTCGGTCGGAGAATCCGACCCAGCCGCTGGGTGAACTCCCGCTCACTGCCGCTGCCCGAAAGCACGACGCCAACGCTGGCATCGGGCACGTCGACGCCCTCGTCGAGCACGTTGGCGGCGACAACCCGGCTGTAGGTACCCTCGCGAAAGCGCGAAAGAATCTCGCGCCGTTCGTTTGCGCCGGTTTCGTTCGTGATCGCCGGCAGGAGGAACTCGGTCGAAATTCGATAGACGAGGTCGGTGTGAGCGGTGAACACAATAATCCGCTCGCCGCGGTGGCGGTCGAGAATCCGCGCGAGGTGGTGGCGCTTGTTTTCGGCGTTCATCATGATCTCGCGGGCGCGTTGTTTGGCGAGCAGCGCCTCGCGCGCGGCGGGGTCGTTACCGGAGCGCTTGACCAGTTGGAGATAGTCGCTGCCGCTCGAAAACGAGAGATTCGACTGCCGAACGTACTCCACGAACGTTCCCTGCGCGTCGTCGTAGTCGGCGCGTTCGGCGGGCGTGAGTTCGACCTCGATTCGCCGGATTTCGTAGGGTGCGAGGTGATCACCTGCAAGGTCGTCGACCGCGATGTCGTAGACGCGCGGGCCGACGAGTTCGCGAATCGCCTCGTGTGCCCCGTCGGGTCGTTCGAACGTCGCGGTCAGTCCGAGCCGGTCGGGCGCGGCGATGAACCGGGCGATCTCCTGGTAGCCCTCCGCGCCGAGATGATGCACTTCATCGAACACGACCAGTCCGAACTTGTCGCCCAGGTCGTCGGCTCGCAAGTACGCCGAATCGTACGTCGACACCGTCACCCGTTCGACACGCTGTTCGCCGCCGCCGAGCCGACCGATCGGCGTCTCGAACTCGGTTTCGAGCTCCCGCTGCCACTGTTCGAGCAGGTCGATCGTCGGTACGACGACGAGCGTCGGCGTCGACACCGCGGCCATCGCGGCGATCGCGATGACGGTTTTGCCCGAGCCGGTCGGCAGTTCAAGGACGCCGCGGCGGGTGTGCTCGAGCCACGCATCGAGCGCGTCTTGCTGGTAGTCGCGCAGTTCGTACCCCGTCGAGAGCGACACGGCGTCGGTGTCGAGCACCCGGTCGTCGACGTCGACGTCGAGCCGGCGGAGCACGTCACGAACGGCCGCATAGTGGGACGCCGGCGCGCGACCGGTTCCACTACGTGGATCGAACTCGACGCCTGGGAGGTGTCCGAGGTCGGGGTCGTCCTCGCGGTCGCTCTCGACCGTGATCGTTCCCGACTCGTAGGCGAGTGTGACCGTCACTGCGTGCAGTGTGGGTGGCGAGCGTAAAATCCGTTCGGCTTCCGCCGTCTTCGACCGCGGCGCTGCGCGTCGCACGCCGGGCAGCCGCAGGGAGCTTTTTATTCGCCTCGCGCGTTCACCGTGACATGCGCGCAGTCCGATACCACAGCCACGGCGGAACCGACGTGCTCACCGTCGACGACATCGAGCGTCCGGAGCCAACGGGCCACGAGGTGCTCGTCGAGGTCGTCGCCGCGGGCGTCAACCCGGTCGACACCTACTTTCGCGAGGGGTCGTACAAACCCTATGGGCTCCCGATGATTCCCGGAATCGACGTGGCCGGGCGGGTCGTCGAAACGAGCGAGTACGTGGAGGGATTCAGCGCGGGCGACGCGGTGTACGGAACCGCCATCGGCAAGGATCACGACGGGGGCTACGCCGAGTACGCCGCGGTGCCCGACGACCGGTTGGCTCACCTGCCCGACGGCGTCGACCTCGCGTCAGCCGGCGGCGCGGGCGTTGCGGCGGTCACCGCCTGGCGCGCGCTCGTCGATCACGCCGGGTTGCAGGTCGGCGACCGCTGTCTGATTCACGGCGGCTCCGGTGGCGTCGGCCACGCGGCCGTGCAGCTCGCCGCGGCGGCGGGCGCACAGGTCATCACGACCGCAAAGCCGACCTTCCACGACCGCCTGTACGACCTCGGTGCGGACACCGTTCTCGACTACCGCCGTGACGACCTCGCGGACGCCATCGTGGCCGCTGCCGAGTCGCGCGCGAGCCGCGACGACGGAATCGACGTGGTGTTGGATCACCGCATGCACGAGTATCTCGACCTCGACGCCGCGGTCGCCGCAACCGGCTGTCGCGTCGTCGGCATCGGCGAAAAGGAGCCGCGTGTCGGGTTTACCCAGTCGTCGGCCGCGCGGGGGAAAGATCTGAGCCTCACGATGATGAGCATGTTCAACACGCCCGACTTCCGCGAGCCGCTGTCGGCGCTCGCGTCGCTCATGGCCGCCGGCGATCTCGACATTCAGGTGGCGCACTCGTACGGGCTCGACGAGGCCGGCGAGGCCCAGCGTGCGGTGCTCGAAGACAGCTTCCTCGGCAAACTCGTTATCACGCCCTGATCGGGTTGACGAGGGTTCATCCGATTCCGGGGTAGCCGCCGCGTTCGCGGCGCTGTAACCGTGACTGATTACGCCCGTCGGGTCGGCCGCCTACCGATTTATACCGGTTCCGACGAGTCGTTCAGTATGTCCGCTCAGTTCGATTTCACCGACACGGTTGCTGTCGTCACCGGAAGCAACGGCGCGCTCGGCAGTGCCGTCGCCACCGCCTTCGCCGACGCGGGTGCAACGGTCGCTGCCTGCGACGTCGTCGACATCGAGAGCGACGACTCGTTGTTGGAGCCCCGAGATACGATCAGGTTCTACCAGGCCGACTTCACCGACGAATCCGCCGTGGCTGCAACGATGGATGACATTCTTGCCGACCACGGTCGAATCGACTATCTGTTGAACATCGCGGGTACGTGGCGCGGCGGCGATCCGATAGAGGACACCGATGTGAGCCAGTTCGATATGTTGTTCGCGGTCAACCTCAAAACGATGTTTCTGGCCTCAAAGCACGCGTTGCCCGCGCTGCAGGAAACCGAGGGCGCAATCGTCAGCGTTTCGGCGCGCTCGGGACTCGAAGGTGGCTCCGGCGACGGTCTTTACCGGTCGACGAAAGCCGGGGTGCGGATTCTGACCGAAACGATTGCCGAGGAGAATCTCGGCACGGTTCGGGCCAACTGTGTCATGCCGAGCGTGCTGGATACGCCGATGAACCGCGAGATGATGACGCCCTCGGACGAGTGGGTTTCGCCCGCCGAGGTCGCCCGCATCATGCTGTTCCTCTGTTCGGATTCCGCGAGCGTCACGAGCGGTGCGGCGGTTCCCGTGTACGGCGAGGCCTGAGCGCGTCGTCGACGAGCGGGGAACGGGCCGTCGACGAGGAGTTGACGACGCGCTCGCGTTTCGGCCCTCGTTACGGTCGAATCGGTTCGTCAGTTGTCGAACCCCGGTTTTTCGATTGCGGAACCCTTTTGCCGCCGCTGGGTGTCGTCTGTCACCAATGAGTGGTGGTCCGCAATGACGATGGACGACCGAATCGAGGAGCTTCGCGCAAAGCGCGCCGAAGCCGAACAGGGCGGCGGCGAGGAACGTATTTCCAAACAACACGACAAAGGCAAACTCACCGCTCGCGAACGGATCGAGTACTTTCTCGACGAGGGCTCGTTTCACGAGTTCGATCAGTTTCGCACCCACCGGAACCACACGTTCGGCATGGAGGAACAACAGCTTCTGACCGACGGCGTTGTCACCGGCTACGGCGAAGTCAACGATCGGAAAGTCTTCGTGTTCGCCCACGACTTCACCGTGTTCGGCGGCTCGCTCGGCGAGGTGTTCGCCGAGAAGATCTGTAAGGTGATGGACACCGCGATGGAGGTCGGCGCACCCGTGGTCGGCCTCAACGACTCGGCGGGCGCACGAATACAAGAGGGCGTCGGCTCGCTCGGTGGTTTCGGCGAAATCTTCCAGCGCAACACCGACGCCAGCGGCGTAATACCGCAGATTTCGGCCATCATGGGGCCCTGTGCGGGCGGCGCGGTCTACTCGCCTGCGATTACGGACTTCGTTTATATGGTCAAAGACACGAGCCACATGTTCATCACCGGGCCGGATGTCGTCGAGACCGTCACCGGCGAACAGGTGAGTTTCGAGGAACTCGGCGGGGCAGTCACCCACTCGTCGACCTCGGGTGCGGCCCACGTCGCCGTCGCAAGCGAGGAACAGGCGCTCGACGAAATCGCGTTGTTGCTCTCGTATCTCCCCCAGAACAACGTCGAAGATCCACCACGACTCGACCCGTGGGACGACCCCGACCGCCGAACCGACGAGCTCGCCGACGTCGTCCCGAACGCGCCGAAAAAGCCGTACGATGCGGTCGACGTGATTGACGAAGTTGTCGACGAGGGCTCGTTTTACCAGATTCACGAACAGTTCGCGAAGAACCTCGTCGTCGGCTTCGCCCGACTCGACGGCCACTCGGTCGGCGTCGTCGCCAACCAGCCGCGGGTGAACGCGGGCACGCTCGACATCGAAGCGAGCGAAAAGGGCGCGCGGTTCGTCCGCTTCTGTGATGCGTTCAACATCCCGATCATCACCTTCGAGGACGTTCCGGGCTTCATGCCGGGCACCGACCAAGAACACGGCGGCATTATTCGCCACGGCGCGAAACTGCTGTACGCGTACGCCGAGGCGACCGTTCCGCTGCTCACCGTCATCACGCGGAAGGCCTACGGCGGGGCGTACTGCGTGATGTCGTCGAAACACATCGGCGGCGACGTGAACTACGCGTGGCCGACCGCCGAAATCGCGGTCATGGGGCCGAAAGGTGCGGTCAACATCCTCTATCGCGAGGAGTTGGCCGAAAGCGATACGCCGGAGGCCGATCGCGAGGAACTGATCGAGGAGTACCGCCAGGAGTTCGCCAACCCCTATAGGGCGGCTGATCGCGGCTTTCTCGACGATGTGATCGAACCCGGCGAAACGAGACAGCGACTCGTGAGCGACCTCGATATGCTGTTGTCGAAGCGGGAGGATAAGCCCTCGAAGAAACACGGCAACATTCCGATCTGAGTCATGCCACGCGAGACAGCCGACAGCGACACGGATCGAGAAACCACCGAGGGCGACGCGGATGAACAGACTGCCGAGGGCGACGCGGATGAACAGACTGCCGAGGGCGACGCGGATGAACAGACTGCCGATGGTGACACCGAACAAACCCCCGGCGGTCTGGCCAGCCGACTGTCGGGGCTTGCGGACGCGACAGACGAGGAGACTACCGCCATCGTCGCCGCCATCACCGCCCTCCTCGCTGAGAGAGAACGAGCGGCGGCCGCCGCGGCTGGCGCGCATGAGGGCACAGGCGACGAAACCCGCCGACACTGGGCGTTTGTTGGCCGCTTGGCGGGCGTTGGCGTCCATGCCCGACGGTCACCGCGGTCGACGCCGCCCGACGACTGGACCGCCGCGGGCCGGGCCGACCGGTTTTAGCGTCCATTTCGGCTCGACCGATACATCCAACCAACGCCGGTTCGTTGTGTCCACATGACTCGCTCGTCGCCGGCGGCGGTCGGCGCGCTCCTCGCGCTCGGCTTCGTGCCGTGGGTGGTGTTGGCCTCCGCTCCCGGCGACCTCACCTTCGTCATGTCGTGGGGACTGCTCAATACGACCCCGTGGCACGTGCTGGGATTCCCATCGTATCTCGAACAAACACAGGGGCTGGCGTCGCTTCCGTGGTCGCTGCAGGTCTGGCCGTTGAGTTTCGCGTTCTATGTGGGCGCGCTCGCCAGTGCGACCGGTGGCGCAGTCGTCGGCCGCGAAGATGTCCGACTGACGGTTGGGTTGCTCGTGCTGTCGGCAGTAGGCTCGCTGGTTCTCTGGTGGGGGTTTGTCGAACGCGGTGCGACCGGGGTGATCCCGGTTGGTTTTGTCGCCACCGCTGTCGTCTGTTGGTGGGTGTACTGGCCGCGGCTTCGTGGGTC
>CAYWFO010000088.1:0-7889 GCA_964457485.1 uncultured Haloferacaceae archaeon
TTCGCGGCGCGGAGCGCCGCGCACGGCCCGTGCGCAGAAGGGGCTTTGATGTGGGACTCGCCCTCTGTTGTCGCCGGGGAGGAAGGTCGTTCCTCGCCCGTACCGAGCGACCTTCGAGGTCGGCGTCCCCACCATTCTGGGGCCGGGCTACTGCGGCCCGTGATACCGGCGACGTAAGTCGATCTCGTCGAGCATAACGAACTCATCAGCGAGGAGGTGATGCGTCCAGCGAGAGTGTCCTTCTGGTGGTTCGCTACAGGCGAGTTTGATCAGTCGGGCTTCGGCATCGCCATCGAGTTTGCGCTCATATTCGCGGTCGGGCTTGCGGCGATGAATCGCCGCGAGCCCTCGCTGGCAGTAGTTTTTGCGTGCGTTGTAGGGTGTTCCGATTGAACAGCCGACGTGCTCACAGATTTCAGCATCTGTGAGCCCGTCGTCAGCCTTTAGGAGCGAGTCGCTAGTCTTCGCGCTACTTCCGCGATAAAGTGTCAACTAGTAGTTGTTTTGTAGCAGTCTACCTTCCGAACTTGTGCAACTTCTGAGAGGCGTTATTGCTATCGTCTAATACGGTTTATTGTTCGACATGCGACCGAATCGTCTCATACGTGTCGCTGACGAGCGCGGCCGCAACCGACTCACTGTCGATTGATTCGGGCGTTTCATTCGGATACTTCCGGTAGAAGTATCTCACGAGATTCGATACGTCACGTTCGAGCAGTTCCTTACTGTTTTCGTGATCCGTTGGAACCGCTTGCGGCCAGTCGAAAATCGTGATTCCCGATTCGTTGACGAACACGTTGTATTCGCTCATGTCCGCGTGGACGTAGCCTGCGCGGTAGGCGTTTGCGAGTTCCGCGAAAATCAGATCCATCACACCGACGACCTGTACTGATTCGAGTCGCGCACGCGAAAGCTCCGCGCCGTCGAGTTTCTCCATCACGAGTGCGTGGCGGTTCTGGTCGACCGGCCGCGGAACCGATACCGCGGGATACAGCGTTTCGAGCGCCTCGTACTCCCGCTCGGCCGCCTTGCGAGCGGTGTACAACCACGAGACGTGGTGGTGATCGGAGGTGTAGTCGCGCTCGCGGCGAACCTCCCGAAAGTTGGTGTAGCCCTCGCGGTGAAACTTCAACGCCAGCGGCTGGAACGACATTGCCTCGTAGACATCGCTTTCCTTGCCGACGCCGAGCGGCGCGCCAACACCCTCGATTGTTTCGCGCTCGGCGAAACTCCGGAGCGCAAGTGCGTCGTACCCTTCGAACGTGAGCTGATACCCTTCGTACTGAATCGTTTTGCGTTCGATGAGTTCGTGCCGCATACAGCGGTCGAGGCGGTAATCGATCTCCTCGCTCGTGAGTTGGGAGTACTTTGGCAGCTTCTCGCGGTGAACCCACTCGGAAAACCGCATGCCGTGTTCGAGCCCCGAAAGCAGGTAGAAGTCTTCGGGTTCGAGTTCCCGAAGGAACGCGGCGACGTTCTGAACCATGCCGAAGAGTGGCTTGCACGGCGTAAAAGCCCGACGAGTCGAGAAATAAATCGCATACTACACTATCGAAACTGATCGAACCAGTGGATTAGGCCGCTTGCGGCTGATGATGACACATTGTAGTTGGCTGGCTCGGCGCTAGAGTGGCAGTTCTCGCTGCGGTTACGCTCGCCGTCCAGACCCTCTCGGTTCGTTTCTGGCACGCGACACGTGTGCGCATCCGTCTTCCTGGTGCGAGCCGCGCCGAGCCGTTCAAATCGACGTTTCGCCTCGGTGTGGTTATTCCGGCAGCGGTGGTTGATTCGTTCTGAGCCAACCGTCTCATCCGCGTTACTGTGACGCTCGGTCGCACTGTGCGGCCAACGCGTTCACAACCCGTTTGTGTTGGTCGACACCGATGCCGTCGACAGTGGCGGTCGATGCGCCCGATACGCCATCCACTGCGCCGGTGTCGACGGCAACGTCGAGCAACCGCTGTTCCTCGATGGGTGTGTGCAACAGCTGCCGACCGGTTCGGTTCGAGAGTGCCGCGACAATGCCGTACGCCCCCCAGTTCGAAACGCCGGCGACGACGAGCGTGTCGACGGCGGTCACACAGGCGATCGTTTTGCCGAACTCGATGTGGGTTTCGACGGCCGATCGGATCGCGCCCATGCCGACCTCGTTGCCGCCGTCGCCGATCGCAATGGTCGGAACGGCCCGTGCAACTGCCTGGTCGACCAGCCCATCGACGGGGTCGACGGCGGCGGTGATGTCGTCGCCAGTCATCGTCCGGTAGCTCCCGTCCGCCGTCACACCCGGCGTTTCGATCGTCACGATCGCCGCGAACCGCCCGCCTTCGAGCCACGTTCGAGCCGCCGCTGGCGACACGGTTTTAACGTGCTCGACGCCGGCCGACGCGGCCACAGCCGAGACAACCGGCTCGGTACGCGCGTCGACAACGAACACCGGCCGGCCGCCGAGGCGCTCGATTGCCCGCGCTAGCACGGCCGCACCGACCGGGCCGTCGGTCTCGGGTCGGTTGTTCGGTGGAATCGGAAAGCCGGTTGCGATTGCGACACTGCCCGACGAGACATCCGCAGCGAGCAGCTGATCGGCGGCCAGCCCGACGAGCGACCCCTCGCCGTTCTTGCGGGCGGCTGTGTACAGCCGGTAACTGTGACGGCCGGCCGGATCGCGGATGATCGTTCGATCGATCTGCTCGTCCATATGACGGGTAGCACTTCGGCCGACAAAACCTCGCAGGTTTCTACGCCTCAGATCTACGTCTGCTCGCTGAACTCGCCGGCTTCGATCTCGCGTTCGCGTCTGCCCTTTCTGGAAATGAACGGTTCAGGTGAGGTCGTCGATGGGTAGCGCTGTTGGGCGAGCTAGCTCGGCACAGTACCGATCGTCTGACGGGTCGATCGGTTTTTAGCCTCCGCGTGGGTGGAACGGATATGAACCGGATTCTCAGCGCACTCGTCGGCGCAGCCGGGGTGGTCGGCGCGGCGGCCGCCGCCGCGGGCTGGCGGCGAAGCCGATACGCACGCGGCGACATCGACTACCGAACGGTCGGCCGCGTTGGCGACGGCGAGCGACGGCAGTATCCCGCGGTTGTCGTTGCCGAAACCGTTGCCGACACGCCCGGTGAGGCGTCGGGTCGGCTCCGTGACTATCTCGACGGCGCGAACACGTCGGCAACGACGCTCGCGTCCCGCACGCCGGTTCGCACCCAAACCGAACCCGTTGCGATGACGACACCCCATCAACGGTCGAGTCCGGACAGCCGGCTTCGAATGGGCGTCTATCTCGGGTCGTCCTTTAGCGTCGACGACGCGCCACAGCCGACAAACCCGACCGTCAGCCTCACCATCGAAACGCCGCGCACGCTCGCCACGCGCTCGGTGTCGCGCGTTCCCCGAACCGACCGGGCCACCCGAACCTCGCGGGCGATGACGACGCTGCTCGAACAGACCGCCGCCGCCGACCTCGTTGCGGTCGGCTCGCCGTTCGTGCTGTCGTATCCCCGCCGCCTCGTGCCCGAGTCGCTCACGCAAACCGAAGTCGCCGTCGAGGTCGTCTGAGTTCCCGTTAGAGTTTTTCGCGAACCTGTCTGATCGCGTCGAACCGGAGGCCCCGTTCGTCGGCCAGCGCGTCGGCCGCCCCCAAGAGCCACTCGGCACGCTCAACGCGCGAGTCGAGGTCGCCCGGGCCGAGTCGGTACTGCTCGACGAGCTGTTCGATCGTCGCCCCCTCGCTCCATTCGAGGAGAATGCGGGCGGTTTTGACGGCTTCGAGCCAGCGCTCGAACTCGTCGGTTTCGTGCATGTCGGTCGTGAACTCGTCGGCGTGTCGCCGGGCGTACTCGTAGATGGCCGCGCGCTCGCGGTTGCCCAGATACGTGTCGTACATATCCGGTGTGTCGCAGATGATTTCGAGCGCGGTCAGTGCGGTCGGTTCGGCCATCGTCTCGACCCGTTCGAGCCCCTCAACGATCTGCACTCCCGATTCCGGCGTAATATACTGTTTCGAGACCGTCTCGCCACGGTCTGTCGCCCGCAGGGTTTCGTCCGACGCTCGGCCGATCATCCCCATCTCATCGAGGTCGGCAACGACGGAGGCGACGATTCCAGAGAGGTCGCCACTCGGCGTCTGATGGGCGTAAAACGTCGCCGATAACACGTCCAAAATCCCTCGCTCGGTGTCGGCAAACCCGGTCGCAATAATCGACAGCGCGTGGGTTCGCAGCGCCGCCTCGCTCGCCAGTTTCGAGTCGACCGCCTCGGGGTCGGCATCGAGGTATCGCGTTTTCAGCGTTTCCTTGGTGGGTTCGTCGCCAACGAGAATCGCCTCGCCGTAGGGGTCGAGATGGGGGCGGCCGGCCCGCCCGCACATCTGGTGGATTTCGAGCACGGGAAGCCACTGCATTGTCGAGCCGCTGTAGCGCTGTTGGTCGCGGACGACGACCCGGCGCGCGGGAACGTTGACGCCCGCCGCGAGCGTCGGTGTCGCCGCAAGCGCCGCGAGCGTGCGGCTGCGAAACGCCGATTCGACGAGCGCGCGGTGGCCGCTGCGCAGCCCGGCGTGGTGAAAGCCGACGCCGCGACGCACGCAGTCGGCCAGCCGTTTTCCGGTGAGCGTTCCGTCGAGCGCCTCGATTTCGTCGGCAACGCGGTTTCGTTCGGCGCGTCGGTCGGCGTTGGCATCGGCATCGACGTTGACGTTTGCGTCCTCGTCGCTGTCGACGCCACCGTTCGTACTGAACCCGGTATCACCACCGGCGTCGGCTGTTTCACGCGCCAACCGGTCGGCCATCGATTCGGCTTCCCGGCGCGACCGGACGAAACACAGACACTGTCCACCGGCGTCGACCGCGCCGTTGACGAGCGCAACTGTCGCCTCCGTTTCGGCGTCGGCACTCTCCGGTTGGTCACCCTCGTCGACCGCGACCGATTCGGTCGTTCCGTCGTCGTACTCGACCAGTCCGTCGGCGTAGACGCCGGTTCGGAGATCGACGGGCCGCCACGTCGACTCGACGAGCGTTGCGTCGAGCCAGTCGGCGATCTCGTCGGGGTTGTCGACGGTCGCAGACAGCGCGACCAACTGGACGCCCGGCGTGAGCCGCCGGAGGTTCGCAAGCGTGACTTCGAGCGTTGGCCCGCGGTTCGTCTCGCCCAGCAGGTGGACTTCGTCGACGACGACACAGCCGAACTGGTCGACCCACTCCGCGCCGTTGCGAATCGCCGAATCGACCTTTTCGCTCGTGGCAACGACGATGTCGTGGCCGGCGAGTTCCGCGGCCGACGAGTCGTAGTCGCCGGTCGAAATGCCGACGTCGACGCCGGGAAGCCCGCTGAACGTGTCGTACTTTTCGGCCGCAAGCGCCCGCAGCGGGACGATGTAGAGTCCGGGGCCATCGGCGGTGAGCATCGCCAACTGGGCGATGAGCGTTTTGCCGCTGGCGGTCGGAATCGCCGCCATCACGTTTTCGCCCGCACAGATTCCGGCCTCGACGGTCGCCGCCTGCGGCGGGTACAACTCGTCGATGCCCGACGCGCGAAAGTGCTCGATTCGGGCCGACGCAAGCGGGAGCGATCCGATTTTCATTGCTCGGTGCTCGCCCCCGCTCGGCTAAAAACGTACGCCACTGCGTCTGTGTGCTAGGCTTATGCATCGGTAGCTACACGGGTTCGTATGCGCCGTCGACGCGCCTGTCGCGCTCTCGGCTGTCTCGGGTTCGGTACGGTGGGCGCTCTCACCGGCTGTCTTGATCGCTCGGAACCGTCCGTCGGGCTGGCAGTGGTCGATGTGCACAACCTGCGGACAACCCCGAGCCGCTGTACCGTCCGGATCAGCCGCGAGGGAACCCGCATCGTCGACCGGACGGTCGTTCTCGACCAACGAGACGGCGATCGCGTTGACGGTGTCACCATCACTGACGAACGGCTTGGCGACCGCGTTGCGTACACCACCACGGTGACTGTTGACGACGACCCGCTCAGTGAGACGTTCGGCTCTCACGATGCCGAGGCGTTCGTCGACGACTGGAGTTCACACGCGTGTTACGGCTCGTCATTCACGATCGAGAACGCGCGGATCGGCCACGCACTCCGGACGTTCGAGTCCTGTTCGGCCGATGTCGACGGGTGAGCATCTCTGTTTGGCCCCCTCTTGTCGGTGGTCGACCCACTGCGCTGCCAACCGTCCGTGTTTACAGCAGATCGTGCTCGGCCAGTCGCTCGACGGCCTCGCGAAGCCGTTCTTCGCTCGCCGCATACGAAATCCGCGCGTAGCCCGGCGCGCCGAACGCGCTGCCCGGCACGGTGGCAACGTGGGCCTCCTGAATCGCGGTTTCGCACCACTGCTGGTCGTCGGCTCGCGGCTGATCGCCGCTCGCACTCGAGGCGCTCTGCGCCTCGCTATCGCCAACGGGAATCATCATGTAGAACGCGCCGTCGCCGACGGGAACGTCGACGCCGTGGTCGGCAAACAACTCCGCCAGCATATCTCGGCGCTCGCGGAAGGCCTCGCGCATCTCGGCGACAGAGTTGTCGGTGCGTTCGGAGAGGGCTTCGAGCCCGGCGTGCTGGACGAAGTTGACGGCGCAAGAAACCGAGTGCGAGTGGAGTTTGCTCGCCTCGTCGATCAACGGCTGTGGCGCGTGAATGTAGCCGAGTCGCCAGCCGGTCATCGAAAACGCCTTCGAAAAGCCGTTGAGCGTGATTGTTCGATCCGCCATCCCATCGAGCGAACCGAGCGAGGTCTGTTCGACGCCGTAGGTGATTCGCTCGTAAATCTCGTCGGAAATCACGGCGAAGTCGTGTTCGACCGCGAGGTCGCGAACGCCTTCGAGCGCCGCGTCGGCGTAGACCGCGCCCGTCGGGTTCGAGGGCGAGTTGACGACGAGGAGTTCAGTTTCGTCGGAGACGGCCTCGGCCAGATCATCGAGGCCCGGTTCGAGCTGGAAGTCGTACGGCGAGAGGTCGACGCGGTTGAGCGAGCCGCCCGCCAGTTTGACCATTGCCTCGTACGAGACCCACGCCGGGTCGAGCAGAACGACCTCATCATCGTTATCAATGAGCGTGTTGATCGCCTCGTACAGCCCCTGTTTGCCGCCGGGGGTGACGATGATCTCGTCGCTGTTGGCGTCGATTCCCTGGCCGTTCAGTTTCTCGGCCAGCGCGTCTTTGAGCGCGGGAATCCCGTTCGACGAGGTGTAGCCGGTGTGGCCGGCGTCCATCGCGTCTTTCCCTGCCTGAATAATGTTGTCGGGCGTCGGGAAATCCGGTTCGCCGACCGAGAGGTCGACCACGTCGATGCCGTCGGCCTCCAACTCGCTCGATAGGTTGCTGATCGCCAGCGTCGCGCTCGGTTCGACCCGGCCGACTCGGTCTGCAAACTCCATGTTCATGTTCGTACTTCCACCATATCCACCGCGGCGTTTACCGCTTCCGCTCCTTTCTGGATTCGCTCGCGAGCCTCCGCGCCGCTCATCCCCGGCCCGCTGACGCCGAACGTGACCGGCGTGTCCCGGTCGAGGCTTACCCGCGTCAGCCCTTGGGCGGCCGCATCGGCGATCACCCGGTCGTGGTCGGTGTCGCCGGTGACGATCGCGCCGATTACGGCGACGGCGTCGATGTCGTCGCGGCGGGCGAGTCGATCGGCCGCCAGCGGCGAGTCGTACGCGCCCGGCACGTCGATGATTTCGGTGATCTCTACGTCCCGCTCGGCAGCAGCCGCCTCGGCCGCCGCCTGCATCTCGGTGGTTACTGAGCTGTTGAACTGGGCAACCACCAGTCCGACTGCGGTCATGGGCGTCGGTTGGTGGGTTCGACAAAAGAACTACCGTTCGCCGCCCACGACGGGGCAAACAGAACCTTTTCGCCTGCCGCCTGCCTCCGCTCCGGTGTGAGCGAGTCCG
>CAYWFO010000089.1:0-7710 GCA_964457485.1 uncultured Haloferacaceae archaeon
CGAGTGACTGTGTTGCCGTCGAGAAGCGAGTGACTGTGTTGCCGTCGAGAAGCGACTGGCGTCGTCGCACTCCACGTCATTTGTCCACCTCGACCTCGCGGCCACACAGATCGGAGCGCCTTTTATCCGTCCGCACGGCCATCGCGTATGGACGGCATCCTCCGCGACGGCGTTGTCGTCGTCGGTGACAACGCCCGCCAGCAGTTTTACGACGCCCGCGGCTACGGCTCGCCTGCCGCCGGCAACGAGATTCGGCTTTCGCGCGTCGAGGCCGCCCATCTCCTGTTTCGTGGCGATCTCGACGCCGTCGTCGACTCCGACACGGGCGGCAGGCGACTCGGGTTTCGCCCCTTTTTCACCGAGAGTGCGGCTGTGGCCGACCGGTTTACGCTCCGGTTTCTGGTGTATGTGGATCTGCGCGACCGCGGATTTTACATCTCGCCGGCCCGCGAGGGGTGGCCCGGTGGCGAGGTGCTCGAACCGAACGACGCCACCGCTGGCGACGGCGATACCGGGGACGTTGCCGGTGGCGACCCTGCCGACACCGACCGAATCGATCTGACGGTGTATCCGCGCGGGTCCAAACCGGGGAACGCCCCCCCGGCACACCGCATCGCCGTCGTCGGCGAACGCGAGTCGCTCCCCGCCGAGGCTCTCGACGGACTGACGCTCGCCGCCGTCGACGAAGAAAGCGAAATCTCGTATCTCGCGACCGGTCGGCCGACGTTCGACGGCGCAACAAGCTACACCCCGCCGAGCGGAATCGTCGGTTCGCTGCTCGACGACCGGGTTGTCGTCTGGGATGCGCCCGACGGCTTCTACGAACACGGGTTTTATGGGCAGCCGCTCGATGGCCGCGAGGCGATTGTTGCCAACGCGGTTCAACTCTCATTGGTTGAGGCCGCCGGTCTTGCCGTACGCGGGAAACTCACACTGAACGATTCGGACGCCCCGGCAGTCGACGCCATCTGCGAGCGCGGCCGCGCCGTCGAGGGCGACCGGTTCGACCGGCGGTTGGCGGTCTACCGTGCGCTCCGCGAGCAACGGGTCGTTCCGAAAACCGGGTACAAGTTCGGCGCGGACTTTCGAACGTACGACACCGTCGAGTCGGTCGAGACGCTGCCACATTCGGAGCGACTAATCCGCGTTGTCGACGCCGATCACACGTTCGATCCACGGGCGCTGTCGCTTGACGTGCGACTGGCCGGCGGGGTTCGGAAACGAATGGTTTTTGCGCTGACCGGGGCCAATGGCGACATACACTGGCTCACGGTGAGCCGGCTGACACCATGACTGGCGACGATACTCCCTCGACCGAGCCGACCGACACCGATGGTTCCTCCCGCGGCAGCGGTGGTTTCTCCCGCGACACCGAGACGGCCGCCCGCGACGCGGCAGGTGTGCTGGCCGACGGCGGCACGGACGCGACGGCCATCGATCCGTGGGGATCGTCGACGATTGCGGATTACCGCAAGCTCTTCGAGGAGTTCGGCATCGAACAGTTCGAGACGCTGCTCGGTGACGTGCCGAATCCACACTATCTGATGCGCCGCGGCGTTATTTTCGGCCATCGTGACTACGGCCCGGTTGCTTCGGCGCTCGCCAACGACGAACCCGCGGCGGTGCTCTCGGGGTTCATGCCGACGGGTGACCCCCACATCGGCCACAAACTCGTGTTCGACGAGATCATCTGGCACCAACAACAGGGCGCAAACGCCTACGCGCTGATTGCCGATCTTGAAGCGCACGCCGCCCGTGGCCTGAGCTGGGACGAGATCGACGACCACGCCGAAAGCTACCTGTTGAGCCTGCTGGCGCTCGGCTTCGATCACGAGGATGGAACGCTGTACCGACAGTCACAGAACCGTGCTGTGCAGAATCTCGCGTTCGAACTCGGCTCGAACGCCCGGTTTTCGGAGTTCGCCTCCATCTACGGCTTCGACGGCGAGACCAACGTGAGCCATATGCAGAGCGTCGTCACGCAGATGGCCGACATTCTCTACCCGCAAGTGGCCGACGGCCCACAGCCGACGGTCATTCCGGTCGGCCCCGATCAGGATCCTCACGTTCGGCTGGCGCGCGATCTTGCGGTTCGCATGCGCTTTTTCAAGATCACCGAGGCGTATGCGAGCTTCGAGGCCAACGCCGCCGAGCGCGACCTGTTGGCCGCAGCCTACGACGCGCTGGCGGCTGCCCTCGACGCCGACGAGACCGTTCGCTGTGAGGACGCCGCCGACTGGCTGGAAAAACGGGACGTGGCGGCCGACCGCACCGCTGCCCGCGAGTCGGCAATCGACAAGCTTGCCGAAGCCGGCATGGAGCCGCTTCGGCCTCGCGTGCGCTTTTTCCATCGTCACGGGCCAGACGCGGCCTTCGAGGCAATGATCGAAGCCATCGAGGGCGACAAACGGGTGTACGAGGGCCACATCGACGCCTTCGAGATGGATCTCGCCGACGCCGAGACGCTCGCCCGCGAAATCGAAGTCGACACCGGCGGCTACGGCTTTATCCAACCCTCCTCGATCTACCACCGGTTTATGACCGGGCTGACCGGCGGCAAGATGTCGTCGTCGATTCCGGCGAGCCACATCAGCCTGCTCGATGATCCCGAAGACGGCTACGAAAAGGTCAAATCGGCCACGACGGGCGGCCGCGAAACCGCCGCGTTGCAGCGCGAGTTGGGCGGCGAGGCCGACGACTGTCCGGTTTACGAGTTGTATGCCTACCTGCTCGCGAACGACGACGACGGCCTCGCAGCCGAGGTGTACGAGGAGTGTGTCGGCGGCGAGCGGCTCTGTGGCGGCTGTAAGGAACAGGCCGCCGAACTCATGCGGACGTTTCTCGAAGACCACCAGGAGAAACGCGAGGAGGCGAAAGAACTGCTCGACGACCTCGACATCGACCTCGACTCCGACCGGCGCGGTTCCGGCGGTACCCACTGACTGTTCGGTGTTTGGGCGTTCGAACCCGTCGACGATGCCGTCCGGCTCGGCGGCAACGTGATTATTTCACCGGGTGTGACCGGCGGCGTATCTCCGCGATGTCGACGCGGCTGACTAGCCCGCACTCTCGTGGCCTTGGCTCGCAGTCTTCGCAACTGCTAACTAACGACCCCTCCGAACACCGGACACCAAGCGATGCGACTCCCGGAATCACAGCTCGCGGTGTTGGAAGCCGCGACCGCGACAGAACCGACCGCCGTCGAGCAGATAGCCGACGAGACGCACCTCGATGCGGCCGCCGTCACCCGCGCGGCCTTCGCCCTGCGCGACGTCGGCCTCGTGCGCGTCGACGAACGGACCGAAACCACGGCGACGCTCACGGCGGAGGCCCACGACTACCTCGACGAGGGGCTGCCCGAGGTTCGGCTGTACCGCGCCGCGTGCGAGGCCGGTGCCGACGAGGAGCCGGTTTCGATGGGCCAACTCATCGGCGCGTCGGGGTTGGCCGGCCCACAGGTCGACATCGCGCTCTCGAACTTCGCGCGCAAGAACTACGGCACCATTGAGTCGGGCTCGGTTTCCGCCGCCCCCGACGCCGCCCCCGACGCCGAGGCCGACGCGCTCGCCGCGCTGGCCGACGGTGGCGACCTCGACCGCGTCGACGACGCGGTGGCCGACCACCTCGAACGCCGCGGGCTCATCGAGCGAACCGAGCGAACCGTTCGCGAAATCACGCTGACCAAGGAGGGAGTCACCGCGCTGATGGAGGGCGTTTCGGTCGCCGAGACGGTCGACCGGCTCACGCCCGAACTGCTAACCAGCGGCGACTGGGAGGACGTCGAGTTCACCGAGTACAACGTCGCGGCCGACGCGCCCGAAATCGAGGGGGGTCGCAAACATATTCTCCGCCAGACCGCCGACCGCGTCAAAGACGTGCTGGTCGGCATGGGGTTTCAGGAGATGGAGGGCCCCCATGCCGACGCCGACTTCTGGATCAACGACTGTCTGTTCATGCCGCAGGATCATCCCGCACGAACCCACTGGGACCGCTTTGCGCTCGACGTGTCCCCGATCGGCTCGTTGCCCGACGATCTGGTCGACCGCGTTGAGGCGGCCCATCGCGAGGGTGTCGGATCCGATGGCGGCGGCTACCACTCGCCGTGGAGCCGCGAGTTCGCCGAGGCGGTCGCGCTTCGTGGCCATACGACGTCGTTGTCGATGCGGTATCTGTCGGGCGTTGCGGGCGCGGACATCGAGCCGCCCAAACGGTACTTTTCGGTCGAAAAGGTGTACCGCAACGACACGCTCGATCCGACGCACCTGCTCGAATTCTTCCAGATCGAGGGCTGGGTGATGGCCGAGGGGCTCTCGGTTCGCGATCTGATGGGCACGTTCGAGGAGTTTTACCGCCAGTTCGGCATCACCGACCTCGAGTTCAAACCGCACTACAACCCCTACACGGAGCCGAGTTTCGAGCTGTTCGGCACCCACCCAACCACGGGCGAAATCGTCGAAATCGGTAACTCGGGGCTGTTTCGCGCCGAGGTGCTCGAACCGCTTGGCATCGAGTGCGACGTGATGGCGTGGGGGCTCGCCCTCGAGCGACTCCTGATGTTGATGTACGGCTTCGAGGACATTCGCGACGTCCACGGGACGCTGTGTGATCTCGAACTGCTGCGCGAAACCGAGGTGGTCTACTAATGCCCGTTGTCGACGTCGACCCCGATGAACTCCGCGAACTGACTGGCCATCCGGAAAAATCGGACGACGAACTCACGGCCGACCTGTTCAACCTCGGGCTCGAATACGAGGGCGACACCGACGAGGGGCTCATGCAACTGGAGTTCGCGCCCGACCGGCTCGATCGGCTCTCGGTCGAGGGGATCGCCCGCTCGCTGCGGTACCAGTACGGCGACGACACCGGCGTCTACGTTCCCGATACGAACGATCCTGACTGGACGATTCAGGTCGACGAGAGCGTCCCCGAGGATCGCCCCTACGTCACGGGAGCGATCGTCCGCGGCCTTACGCTCACCGAGGACGCGCTCGACTCGCTGATTCAACTCCAAGAAAAACTCCACGCGACGATGGGTCGCAAGCGGGCGAAAGCCGCCATCGGCATTCACGATCTGACGATGGTGAAGGGGGCGAATTTCGCCGACGAAGACGCCTCGAACACGATCTCCTACCGTGGCATCGACCCCGACGGTGAGCGGTTCGTGCCGCTCGATGCGGACGCCGAGATGACGCCCGCCGAGGTGCTCGACTCACACGACACGGGCAAGAAATACGCCGACCTGCTTGCGGGCTTCGAGCGGTATCCCGCCATCTTCGACGAACTCGGGCTGTTTTCGTTCCCGCCGGTCATCAACGGTCGGCGAACCGAGGTCGACCCCGACTCACGGGAGCTACTCATCGAACTCACCGGCACCGATCAGTGGACGATCGACCGCATCTGCGCCATCATCTGCTATGCGCTGTCGGCGCGCGGCGGCACCATCGAAGAGGTCGAAATCGACTATCCGAGCGCGACCGGCGACTACGAGCAGACGGGCGCACACCTCGTCCGACCCGATTTCGAGCTCTCGACAAAGCAGGTCAGCCACGACCGGATCGAGACGATTCTCGGTGTCGACTTCGAACAGGGCGAGATTCTCGACCTCTTTGGCCGTGCTGGACTGTCGGCCTCGGTTGTCGATCCGGAGGATGAATCCGAAACCGCTGCCGACGCCGCCCCAGCCGACGCGACTGACGAAGCCGCCGTCGACGGCACCGTCTACGAGGTACAGATTCCGCCCTACCGCGTCGACGTGCTCCATCCGCTCGATCTGATCGACGATCTGGGCCGTGCCTATGGCTTCAACACGCTCGAACCACGCTACCCCGACGTTGGAACCGTGGGCGGCCGCCACGAGCGGACGCGACTCGAAGACGCCGCCCGTGCGAGCCTCGTCGGCCTCGGCTTCGAGGATCTGCTGAACTTCCACATGATCTCGGCCGAGGCCAACTACGAACGACTCGGAATCGATCCCGGCGCGACCGTCGCCGACACGGACGCCGGTCACACCGCCGACGCGACGCTCGTCGGCGCGGGCACCCCGGTCGAAATCACGGGGCCCTACAGCGAGGACTACACCCAACTGCGCAGTTGGGTGCTGCCCTCGTTGCTCATGGTGCTCGAAAACAACACCCATCGCGCGTACCCACAGGATCTCGCCGAAATCGGGCTGGCTGCCGCCGTCGACGACACCGAAAATACGAACGTCGCCGAGTGGCGCTCGGTCGGCGCGGTACTCGCGCGCACCGACGCGACCTACGAGGACGCCAAATCGCGGCTCGCGGCGCTCTGTGACGACTTCGGCGTCGACCTTGACACGCCGCCGACGAGCCATCCAAGCTTTATTCCGGGGCGCGTTGCCGACGTCGTCATCGACGGCGAGCGCGTCGGCGTCGTCGGCGAACTCCATCCACAGGTGCTCGTCGAACACGACCTCGAACTCCCCGTTGCGGCCTTCGAGTTCCGGCTTGCGGCGCTGGAGTAACGCTAGCGCACGGCTCCGCCCGCCGCTCACCACGCGGCCGCCGCTCACCACGCTCGACCCGGCGACCGCCGCGCTTTATTCGCTGCCCATCGAACACCGTCCATGAGCGAACACTTTCCGACGTTTGAGGTGATTCCCGCGGTCGACATCCAAGACGGCGAGGTCGTCCAACTGGTTGCCGGCGAACGCGGCACCGAAAAGCGCTATGGCGCGCCCGAGACGGCTGCCGCCGAATGGGTCGATCAGGGGGCCACTACCCTCCATCTCGTCGACCTCGATGGCGCGTTTGCGGGCGAACGCGTCAACGCCGCCGCCTTTTCGGCGATCATCGAGGCGGCCGGCGTCGACCTCCAGATCGGTGGTGGCATTCGCACCGCGAGCGACGCGTTCGACCTGCTCGACCTCGGCGTCGACCGCGTGATTTTGGGCACTGCGGCCGTCGAGAACCCCGCCATCGTCGCCGACATCTCCGAGCGGTATCCCGACTCGGTGATGGTCAGTCTCGACGCCAAGGACGGCGAGGTCGTCGTCGAGGGATGGACCGAAAAAACCGGGCTCGACCCGGCGACCGCCGCCGCGCGCTACGAGGAACTCGGCGCGGGCGCGATTTTGTTCACCAACGTCGATGTCGAGGGCCAACTCGTGGGTGTCGACCGCGAGGCGGTGGCTGCGGTCGTCGAGAGCGTCGACATTCCCGTGATCGCCTCGGGCGGGGTTGCGAGCGTCGACGACGTGCTCGAACTCAAGCGTGCGGGGGCGGCCGCGGTCGTCGTCGGCACCGCGCTGTACGAGGGGCGATTCACGCTCGAAGCCGCGCAGGCGGCCGCCGACAACGCGCCCCCCGACGATTCGGCCGCTGGCGACGCGGAATGACTAGGTTCTCACCGCAGTGACGGCCGGCCGGGGAACCGGTTACGCAGTCTCGTCCGGACGCTCGCGCTGCACGACGAGCACCGGGCCGAGAAAGCGCTCGGCGACCTGTTCGGACGGCATTCCGAACACGAACGTTGTGACCGACGGATCGGTCTCACCCATGACGACCGCGTCGTGCGTTTCGCCGAGTGCTGTAATCGCGTCGATCGCGGACTGTTCGGTCGGGTTTTCGATGCGTACGTCGATGGCGTCGGGCGCCATCCCGCGTTCGACGAGTTCGTTTTGCACCCCGTTCATGAGCGTCTCGGCGTCCTCGTCGGTTCCCTCCGGGCCGAGAATGTGATACAGCGTCA
>CAYWFO010000090.1:0-7645 GCA_964457485.1 uncultured Haloferacaceae archaeon
ACCTCGACCGCCCGACTCGGCGTGTTCGAACCGAGATTCTGGCCGACGCCGGTCGCTGTCGCCTGCCCAACCGCCCCCGAGACGGTCCACGAAACCGACATGAGTCGGACGCCGATGCCGTAGGCGGCGATGGCGGCGACGCTAAACCGGGCGACGAAGGCGGCCATCACGACCGCCGCAAAACTTCGCGCCCAGCCGTCAATCGTTGCCGGGTAGCCGATCCCGACGAGTTTGCGCTGTAGCTCCCAGTCGGGGCGGAGTTCGCGGAGTCGGAGTTCGACGCCGTAGCCGCCGCGAACGAGGATGTAGACGCCGGCTCCGGCGGCGAACGCGCGAGCGATGAACGTCGCGACCGCCGCCCCCTGTGTGCCGAGTTCGGGGAACGGCCCCCAGCCGAGAATGAAAAACGGGTCGAGGACGACGTTGAGTCCCGCCGACAACACCATCAGCCACATCGCGGTTTTCGTATCGCCCGCACCCTGCAGGGAGGCGCGAAACGCGAAGAACAAGAACGTGAGCGGCAGGCTCAGAAAGATGATTTCGATATACGCCAGTGCTTCCGTGTAGACCGCGTCGCGCGCGCCGATTGTCGTCAACAACGGCCGGCGAAAGGCGAGGCCAATCGCGGCCAGCGCCGTGCCAACGACCGTCGTCAACACGGCCGTCTGGGCGACGATCCGGTCGGCGCGCTGCTGGTTGCCCGCGCCGATATGTTGGCTGACGAGTGCGATTGTCGCCGCCGTAATCCCCATGGCCGTCGAGACGAACATCCACGAGAGCGGAAACATCAACGAGACCGCGGCGACCGCATCGCCGCTCACGCGACCGACCCAGAACATATCGGCGAGGTTGTAAAAGGTCTGCAGCAGGTTACCCAGCACGAGCGGCCACGCCAGCGTCAGCAGTTTCGGCGTGATCGCCCCGGTCGTCATATCGACCGGCGAACTCCGCTGGCTCACTATGGCCTCGCGAACGTGATCCGAAGAACGATCCGAACGCGACGGGCGGTCCGAACGCGACGGGCGATCCGAACGCGATGGCTCGCGGTCACACCGATCACGCGTCGGCGATGTCCGCGACCGTCAGCAGTCGCTTTCGTGGATCGGTTGCCGACTCGACGGCGACCTCGCCAACCCGTTCGACCGGAATCGGGCGGCTCTCGCCGAGACGGGTCGTGAGCGCGGGTACGCGGTCGACGACCCGACAGAGCGCGTTGAGCGGCCGGGGAAAGTGCGGCTGGCCGGGGCCGTAGACCGGGCCGGGCCGGAGGACGACCGTTTCGAGGTTGAGATCGCCAATCGCCTGTTCTGCCCGTCGTTTCGACTGCAGATACGCCCCTCTGGCGGTCGGGTATTTGAGCGCAGATGAGAGAAACACGAAGGAGGTGACGCCGGCGCGCTCGGCTTCGAGAGCGGTCAGAATCGCCGAGTCGCCGTTGACCCGCTCGAACGTCACGCCCTCGCGTGGTTCCTCGTGGGCGATGCCGACCGCGTGGACGACGCAGTCGATCCCGCGGAGTCGGTCACGCCAGACGTGCGGGGCGAACAGATCCGCACTGGTCCACTCGACCGATTCGGCCCAGTTGGTTCCGGGGCCAACGCCGATGTCCGGGCGGCCACCGCGCGAAACGCTCCGAACGTCGTAGCCCGCCTGGATCGCCTGCCGACAGATTTCCCGGCCGATAAATCCGCTGCCGCCGACAACGAGGAGCCGTGTCATAGCGCACTGTACGGCTGGCGGGTACGTGGGAGTTGCGGTCGAACGAACCGGGGAGCCGGCGAACAAACGCCCCGAAGCCGCGGGACAGCCCGATTAGCGAAGAACCGCGACCGCCGAGAGCGCGCCGACCGAGACGAGCGTAATAATCACGGTCCAGACCGCGATGCTGGCGGTCATCCAGGCTGCCGTCGTCCGCTGTTTTGAGCCCAGTCCGAGTGCGAGCAACGCGGCGAGATGGACGCCCGTGACGAGCGGCGAGGCAATCGCCAGTCCGGGCAGTCCGTAGCGATCCCAGACGCGCTTGGCGCGCTTTCGCCGACCCGATGGCTCGTTGTCGTCGCCCGATCGGCGTTCGAGATACGCGGCAAGTCGCTCGTGGCCCACGATAATCCCGTAGGTTGGCAAAACGTTGCCGAGAAAGGCGGCAATCGCAACCAACACCGGCTGTAAGCCGATACCGACGCCGATGGGGATAACAACCAGAATTTCGAGCAACGGGGTTGCGGCAAGCAGGAAAATCAGTAGATAGCGACCAAGCCCGTCGGCGTCGACAAGCAGGTCGCGAACCCAGCCGTCGACGCTCTGGACGAGTCCCGCGTCGGTGACGCCGACGGCCGCGTGTGCACCGACCGAACCGAAAGAGACAATGCTCCCGTAGGCGAGTTCGATCGCACTGAAACCGACGGCTTCGACTGTCATACTCGATTGACGTGCGGAATACTATAGGACGTGTCGAATCGGTTCGATCGGCACAGGTCGACTGGACGCTCAGTCGATCCGATCGACCGCGTCGTCAGCCGGAGCGTCCGGTTCCTCAGCGGCTTCGTCGTCGCCGGATCGACACAACAACCCGCAGTTGCAGTCGTTTTTGAACGCCGAGTAGACGACGGCACCGAGAATAACCAGCCCCTCGATCCGGGCGGCGGTGACGACCCACGGCTTTGCGACCGGAGCCTCGCCCTCGTAGTCGTAGCTGAGTTTCGTCAGCGTGCGGATGAAGCGTTCGGGGTAGAGTGTTTCGATGAGGCCGAACATCCCGACAAGCAGCTTGAGCATACACATAATTCGTGTGCGGCGGACAAAACCGTACCGACGACTCTCACGGCCTGAGAACGCCCGAAAGCGGTGAGCCGGCGTCGCGAAAGCTTTAGGCCACAAAGCGGCGTATCGAGGCCCAATGAGTCGCGGGCCCGCACTGATCATCACCGAAAAGGACAACGCCGCCAGACGGATCGCCGACATCCTCAGCGGCGAGAGCGCCGATGTCGAACGGAAACACGGCGTCAACGTCTACAAATGGGGCGGTACACGCTGTATCGGCCTCTCGGGGCACGTCGTCGGCGTCGACTTTCCCGCCGAGTACAACGACTGGCGCGACGTCGAGCCGGTCGAACTGATCGACGCGCCGATCGACAAACAGCCGACCCAGGAGAACATCGTCCGTGCGCTCCGCCAACTCGCCCGGAATGCGTCAGCGGTCACCATCGCCACCGACTACGACCGCGAGGGCGAACTCATCGGCAAGGAGGCCTATGAACTCGTCCGGGAGGTCAACGAGGACGTCGAGATCGACCGGGTCCGCTTTTCGTCGATTACCGAACGCGAGGTCACCGAGGCCTTCGACAATCCCGCAGACCTCGACTTCGATCTCGCGGCCGCCGGCGAGGCCCGCCAAATCATCGACCTGCTCTGGGGTGCGGCGCTCACCCGATTTCTCTCGTTGTCGGCCCGCCAGCTCGGCGACGACTTCATCTCGGTCGGCCGCGTGCAGGGCCCAACGCTGAAACTGATCGTCGACCGCGAACGCGAAATCGATGCCTTCGACCCCGAGAACTACTGGGAGCTGTTTGCCGACCTCGAAAAGGCCGACAAGGGCGGCTTCGAAGCGCAGTACTTCTACCGCGACGAGGATGACAACGAGGCCGAACGAATCTGGGACGGCGACCGCGCCCACGCCGTCTACGACGCGCTCGCCGCCGCCAGCGAGGCCGATGTCGACTCGGTTCGCCGCCGGACGCGAACCGACCGCCCGCCTGCGCCGTTCAACACGACCCAGTTCATCCGGGCGGCGGGCTCGCTCAACTACTCGGCCAAGCGGGCGATGAGCATCGCCGAAGACCTCTACACGGCGGGCTATCTCACCTATCCCCGCACCGACAACACCGTCTATCCCGAGGATCTCGGCCCCCGCGAACTGCTCGGCGAATTCACCGACCACGTGACCTTTGGCGAGCACGCCGAACACCTGCTCGCGGCCGACGAGATTGAGCCGACCGCCGGCGACAACGAGACGACCGACCACCCGCCAATCCATCCGACGGGCGAACTGCCGAACCGCGGCGAGCTTTCGGAAGACGAGTGGGAGGTGTACGAACTGGTCGTCAGGCGCTTTTTTGCGACGGTTGCCGACGATGCGACGTGGGAACACCTGAAGGTTGTCGCCGCAATCACCGATGTCTCGGTCGACAGCGAGACCGACGCGCTCACGCTCAAGGCCAACGGCAAACGCCTGCTGGAGGCGGGCTACCACGAGGTCTATCCCTACTTCAGCCAGTCCGAGACACACGTTCCGGCCGTCGAAGAAGGCGAGTCGCTTTCGATTACCGAGACGCGGATCGAGGACAAACAGACCCAGCCGCCGCGTCGCTACGGGCAGTCACGGCTGATCGAGACGATGGAGAGCCTCGGAATCGGAACGAAGTGTCTGACTGGGGATACAGCCGTACTTCATCGAACCGCTGATGGCGACATTGAGCGTGTCGCAATCGAGGAGTTGTTTGCTGAGGGTGACGTGCTGGTTGCGGATGGTGAGACCGATATCGCCACCTGTCCTGACGGCCCGACCACGCTCTCGTTCAACGAGTCGACCGAGAACGTAATCGAGCGCGAACAGACGCTTGTGAGCCAGCGGCCACTGAAAGCCGACGAGCAGGTCTACGAGATTACAACCCTGAGTGGTTCGTTTTCCGCAACCGGCGAACATCCTGTTTACGTCCAAGACGAGACAGGAGCGGTCGATATCATTCGTGCTGACGAACTGTCAGTCGATGACAAGATTCTCACGAGCCGTCGTGCGATTGAGCCACCAGCAACGCAGGATGAACTCCTTATGTCGTGGGAGACGTTCGTCGACTCCTGTGGTTCCGACGCGAAGCTGTACGGCGTCGGCTGCAACGAACAGTTCGCAACCGCTCGAACGGCTGTCGCTGACACGCAAGCTGCGTTTGCTGAACAGGTTGGCGCACACCGACCGGCGATCACTCGATACGAAAACAACGACAAGGACGTTCCGCTCTGGCTGCTTGGCTGTCTCGACATCCGACCCGAGCAGTTCCACGGGCTGAACTACGACCGGGTTGTCGACAACCCCTTCCCGCTGTACTGGTCGCCAGCACTCGCGCGTGTAATTGCCAACGTGACCGGCGATGGCTCCGTTATCGTTTCCGAGGCCGAAAACACGGTCGACATTCGGTATCATAACACGGACCTGCGGCTGATCAATCGGTTCGCTGCGGATATCGAGACGCTGTTCGGCATTGAGCCACGGATCTCGACGCTTCCAGGTCGAAAGTCCGGGCACAAACAGCGCTATCAGGTTCAGTTGCCCGCGGTCGTTAGTCGTGTGCTGTTGACAGTGCTGGATGCAGTCGCCGAAGCCGGAATCGAATCGATACCGGAGCCGCTTCAGCCGGTGTATGTCGGCGCGCTGTTCGACGACGAGGGACATATCTGCCGTGACAGAAAGGCGTTCATCTCGAATACTGATCATCGGTTGCTCGAAGCAGTCAAATCGATGCTCGAAGCTCACGACATTGAGACGCGGCTGTCTCGGGGCCAACACAAACTGTACGTCCGTGGTCGACGGAACCTCGAACGGTTTCTCGATACCGTACCGATCAGTGCAGACAAAAAGTTCTACCGTGGGCTGGATGGGCTTCGGGCCTACGGAACCACTGTTCGAAAGGCACGGGTGCTCGCTATGATCGACCACGCTCCCCGAACCAGCTTTGAAATTGCCGACATGCTCGGTGTGAGCGTCGAACAGGTGCGCAAATCGCTCCGAGAGCTCGAAGCAGACGACTACATGGAAAAACAGATCGAGGGAAGCAACCGAAGCCACGACGGAAACCGAACGATTCGGTACTCCACCGACGAGTATGCCGACTCGATCTACGCGATTATCAACGGCGAGCCGGCGACGACACGTCTAACGGAGATTTCCGAACGGGCCTACGACGGTCCGGTGTACGATCTCACAATTGACGAGCAGGCACCCAACTTCGCCGTCGAGGGAGGTATGATCGTTCACAACTCGACCAGACACCACACTATCGAAAAACTGTACGACCGCGGCTACATCGAGAACGATCCGCCACGCCCGACGATGCTCGCCCGTGCGGTTGTCGAGGCCGCAGAGGAGTTCGCCGACCAGGTCGTCTCCGAGGAGATGACTGCCCAACTCGAAGCCGACATGCAGGCGATTGCGGCGGGCGAAAAGGCATTCGACGAGGTAACCGAGGAATCCAGGCGACTGCTCGAATCGGTGTTCGCAGCTCTCACCGAGTCGCGCGAGGCGATCGGGACACACATTCAGGACTCGCTTAAGGCCGACAAAACGCTGGGGCCCTGTCCGAGCTGTGGCGACGACCTGCTCGTCCGCAAAAGCCGGCACGGCTCGTACTTCGTCGGCTGTAACAGCTACCCCGACTGCACGTACACCCTGCCGCTGCCGTCGACCGGCAAGCCGCTTATTCTCGAAACTGAGTGCGAGGAACACGGCCTACGCGAAGTGAAGATGTTGGCGGGTCGCAAAACGTTCACCCACGGCTGTCCGCAGTGCAAAGCCGATGCGGCCGACGAGGAGGACGACGAAATTATTGGCGTCTGTCCCGAGTGCAACGAAGAACACGGCGGCGAGTTGGCGATCAAACGACTCAGAAACGGCTCGCGGCTCGTCGGCTGTACGCGGTATCCCGACTGCGAGTACTCGCTTCCGCTGCCGCGCCGGGGCGACATCGACATCACCGACGAACACTGCGAGGAACACGGCCTCCCGGAACTCGTGATCCGATATGAGGACGACGACCGCGAGCCATGGGAGTTGGGCTGTCCGATCTGTAACTATCGAGAGTATCAGGCCAGACAGAACGGGTCGGCGCTCGAAAGCGTCACCGGCATCGGCGAAAAAACCGCCGAGAAGCTACAAACCGCCGGCATCGAGGATGTGAAAGGGCTCAAAGACGCCGATCCGGACGATCTGGCCAGCGAGGTCGACGGCGTCGGTGCCGACACGGTTCGAGACTGGCAGGCGAACGCCGACTGAGCGGCTGGTGGCGGCGTGCCAACCGCCTGTTAACTGTGGTCAACGCGGGAGTGAAACGCGGCGACAGCGACCTTACTCGTCGTACTCGTACTCGCGAAGTTCCTCGACCGTTACTTCGTCCAAGACGCCATCGGTCGTTGCCTCCAAGACGACCGGCGGCGCGTTGCCGGCCTCGCGGGCTTCGAGCCAGCGCGGCAAACAGACGCACCAGCGGTCGCCCGGGTGCAGCCCCGGAAAGTCGAACTCGGGGCGCGGCATGATGAGGTCGTTCCCCTGCCGGCGGCTGTATTCGAGAAACGCCTGTGTCATCACCGCACAGACCTCGTGGCGGCCCGGATCGCGATCGAGCGCGCGGCAGTGCCCATCGCGCAGAAAGCCGGTTTCGGGAGCGTGGCTACAGGGTTCAAGCGCGGTGCCGAGCACGTTGGATTCGTCGTCGGTCATGAACATCGTTGGCGGGTCGGGCCCATAGCCGTTTGGCTCGATGGGCGACCCCAGCGATTCGATTGGATCGAACGCATGTCGAATCACCGAGGGTCGGCGTCGACCCGCCGACCCCTGCCGTCAACGCCGCCGACCCCTGCCGTCAACGCCGCCGACCCC
>CAYWFO010000091.1:0-7578 GCA_964457485.1 uncultured Haloferacaceae archaeon
CACTGACGGTTCATATTTAAACAGGTTCCGTGGCTCACCCATAGAGAAAAGTACGCACACACCCTTTGTCTAGTAACTTATGTCGGTGCAATCGCCTGCGGCGACGTCGACCGGCGTTCAGACGCTGTTGACGACCGCCCGCTTCGAACTCATGCCGTTCGACAGCTTCGACGACGAAATCGAACACCTGCCCGACGGCGCGACGATCGCCATCACGACCTCGCCACAGCTCGGCATCGAACGAACTGTCAGCCGGGCCGAGCAGGCCGCCGAACTGGGCTACGATGTCGTCCCGCACATCGCCGCCCGGTACGTCAACGGGCCCGACCACCTCGAATCGATCGCCGAGCGACTCACCGCTGCCGGCGTCACCGACATCTTCGTTCCCGGCGGCGACCGCGAGGAGGCCGCCGGCGAGTTCGAATCCGCCTACGATCTTCTGTCGGCGCTTGATAACAGCGAGTACACGTTCGAGGAAGTCGGCATTACGGGCTACCCCGAGGGTCACGCCTTCATCGATGAGGAGACGCTGGCCGCGGCGATGGAAAAGAAAGCGCCGTATGCGACCTACATCGTCACGCAACTGTGCTACGATCCCGACACCGTCTTGGAGTGGGTCGAAACGATCCGCGACCGCGGCATTGAGCTTCCGGTCGAAGTCGGGATTCCGGGCGTGATGAACTACGCAAAGTTGATCAAAATCTCACAAAAAGTCGGCGTTGGCGACTCGATCAAGTTCCTCCAGAAAACAACGGGAATCGTCGATTTCGTCCGCCAGGCCATCTCCTCGCGTGGAAAGTACGAACCGGACGAACTCATCGACGGGCTTGCACCGTACGTCAGCGACTCCGAGTACAACATCAGCGGCGTCCACATCTACACGTTCAACCAGACGCCCGACACCGAGTCCTGGCGACACGGAAGACTCGACTCCTGATTTCGCGTTGACCGTCTCCGCGTCGCCATCCTCCGGCGTTTGCAACCGGTTTGTTTGCCGACACGTCGGGTCGCACCGGCGTTTTATTGTTTCCAGGCGAGACTGTTTTCTTGATGATCGTTCGTGGTGTACCTTCGGCCAGCATCGACGCGTTCGACACGCACAGCGTTGCTCTGAGCGACTGTGCGTCGGTCACGGGCCGCGCACTCTTCGGCTCGCAGACCCGGTTCAATAGCGTGGTGAGTCGATGATCGCCGTCGGCGTCAACGGCTACGGCACGATCGGCAAGCGCGTCGCCGACGCGGTCGCGGCCCAACCGGACATGCGCGTTGTCGGCGTCAGCAAGCGCTCGCCAACCCACGAGGCTCGCGCGGCCACCGAACTCGGCTACCCGTTGTACGCGGCCGATCCCGAGCGGCGTGCGGCGTTCACAGAACGCGATATTCCCGTCTCGGGGCCACTGTCGGCACTGCTCGCCGACAGCGACGTCGTCGTCGACGCGACGCCCGCCGGCGTTGGCGAGCGCTACCGCGAACTGTACGACCGCCACGACACCCGGGTCGTCTACCAGGGCGGCGAATCCAGCGAGATCGTCCCGGCCAGTTTCACCGCCCGCGCAAACTACGCCGATTCCCGCGGGGGCCACGCCACCCGGGTCGTCTCGTGTAATACGACGGGGTTGGCACGGGCGCTCGCACCGCTGGCCGAACAGTACGGCGTCGATCGCGTCGACGCAACGCTGATCCGACGGGGCGGCGATCCGACACAGACCGACCGCGGCCCGATCAACGACATTTTGCCCGACCCGATCGCCGTTCCTTCGCACCACGCGCCCGACCTACAGACAGTTCTGCCGTCGATCGAGGTGACGACGAAGGGCGTGACCGTGCCGGCGACGCTGATGCACCTCCACAGCGTGACCGTTTCGCTCGATGCGACGCCGACGGCCGACGACGTTCGCGCGCTGTTCGCCTCGGAGCCCCGCATCGAACTCATCAGTACCGAGTCGGGATGTGTGAGCTGTGCGGACATCCAGGCATACGTCCTCGATACGGGTCGGCGTCGCGGCGATGTCTGGGAGAACTGTGTGTGGACCGATTCGATCGATGTGACCGACGGCCGGCTCTCGTTTTTCCAGGCGATTCACCAACAGGCCGACGTTATCCCCGAAAACGTCGACGCCATCCGCGCGCTCTGTGAGACGGCGGACGGCGCAACCAGTCGCTCGCGAACCGATTCGGCACTCGGTGTCGGCATGTAACACCCCCGACCGCGTGCTGTGTTGCAGTCGGCTGTTGGTTCTTCAGTTCCACGTAACCCTACTCGGCGTTCGAATACACTAGGACAACTCTTCGCTCGGAATCAAAAATAGCGCACAGCGCCCGACGGGTCGTCGCTAGTCGCTCTGAGCTTCCTTACGGGCGTTGAGTTTCGCCTGCTCGCGGGCGCTCGGGTTGACCGACTCTTTGAACGGCACCTTCGCCACCGTGGCGAACACCGGTTCGCCGGGTTCCTCGGCGTACTCGTCTGGCAGGTGGACTTCGAACTCGAGGTCGAGGTCCTCCTCGTAGACCTCGTCGTTGAGCGGCGTGTCGGTGACTTCTTGAATCTTCTCGGCGGGAACGAAGCCCATACCGATGTTGGTTTCGAGATCCGGATTCCACCACGGGGAGGTGAGATAGCCGCACTCCTCGCCCGTTTCTGGGTCGGAGATGAGCCAGAAGTCCGGCGCGTAGTCGCGGATCGGCTCGCCGGCCATCTTCAGGCCGACGAGTTTGTGGGTGAACGGATACTCGCCGTTTTCGATCTGTTCTTTCTGCGCTTCGAGCGCTTGCTTGCCGATGTAGTCGGCTTCCTTGTCGTCGGGAACGTGGTAGCCGAGATTGACCTGGAACGGTGAGGTCTCGTGGTCGAGATCCTGGCCCCACGACATGATGCCGGCGGCGATCCGGCGGTGGTGTCCCGGTGCGATCTGCCGGCCGCCGTGGTCGACGACGCTCTCGTAGACCGGATCCCAGACACGCTCGGCCGTTTCGTGGGCGTCTTTCACGTAGATTTCGTAGCCTTTCTCTCCCGAGAAGCCGGTCTGGCTGATGACCACGTCACAGCCGTTGATTTCGGCGGCCATCAGGCCGTAGTACGGAATTTCGCTGACCGAGTCGCCCAGTAGATCGACCATGACGTCCTCGGCGAGCGGGCCCTGAATCTGCATCGGAGCCACGTCGATTTCGTCGATTTCGACGTCGAAGTTCTTACCGACGTTGACGCCCTGGAGCCACTGCATCAGCGTCGAATCCGAGATGGAGAACCAGAACTCGTCCTCTTCGGGTCGGAGCAAGACGGGATCGTTGAGGACGCCGCCCTCTTCGTTGCAGAGAATCACGTACTTGCCGTCCATCGCGTCCATCGACGTGACGTCGCGGGTGACGACGTAGTTGGTGAGCGCCTCGGCGTCGGGCCCTTTGACGCGAATCTGTCGTTCGACGGCAACGTCCCACAGCGTTACCGCGTTGGTGAGCGCCTCATACTCCTTCATCGCCCCGCCGTCTTCGGGTTCGACGAGTCCGCGAGGGTGATAGAGACGGTTGTAGACGGTACACCGCCACGCACCGTTCTCCTGGAACGACTTGTGGAAAAACGGGGATTTGCGAACGCGGGTGGAAACCAGCATCTCGATGCCGGGATCGCCCGTCTGGCGCAGGTTGATCGGTACGGTTCGGTCGGATTGGTCGACACTTGGGTGATTTGGATGCTCCTGGTTTCCGCTCATGCCCTTAGAAGTTCACAAGAATTCATTATAAACAATCCCACTCATAACAGCAGGTGTTTATACGCGCTCGCAGGTGCGAGCGTTCGTGCGCGATACCCGAGTCGGTTTCGACGCCCCTGATCGCCATGCCGATCATCACAAAAACGACCGCGTACCGCACGAAACCGCAAGCCACGTTCCCGTGATTATTCAAGTTATTTATTATGAGAAACTATATTCGAATAATACGAAACACGCTTCCACTATTTACCCGATTGCATGTGTACATATATACTCATGTACCACTAAAGGTCAACCTTTGTGAGGTACAGTCCGGTTTACTGTATCGTATGACTGCATGGAACGATGCGGCGGCAACCGCCGTCTCTGACGACATCACTGCCGAGGCGAACGCCCTTCCTGCTGCGTGTTTCACTGATCCCGACGTGTTCGAACGCGAGAAAGACGTCGTGTTTGGTCGCTACTGGGTGTACGCCGGTCATGCGAACTGTATCGACTCGCCGGGCGAGTTTTTCACTCGCACGGTCGGAGACCGCGAACTGATCGTCCTCCGCGACCACGACGGCGACATCCGCGCGTTCGACAACGTCTGTTCACACCGTGGCTCGCGCCTCGTTGAGCCAACGCCGATGACCGATCCGGGAACAGCGGGTCGTATTCGCTGTCCGTACCACCGCTGGACGTTCGATCTCGACGGGCGACTCCAGAACACGCCGAAAAGCTTCGAAGACGCTCGCATGAACCCCGACCTCGACGACGGCGATGTCACGGGATTCGACGCCGACGACAACGCGCTGCATTCGGTTCACGTCGATCGGATCGGCCCGCTCATCTTCGTGAATCTGTGCGAAAACCCACTCCCGCTCGCCGAGCAGGCCGGTGAAATGAAATCCCGGCTTGAGTCGCTCCCGCTCGAGGAGTACCATCACGCGACGCGAATCGTTTCCGAGGTCGAGTGCAACTGGAAGGTGTTTTCGAGCAACTATTCGGAGTGCGATCACTGCCAGGCGAACCATCAAGACTGGATCAAGGGGATTTCGCTGGCCGAATCGGAACTTGAGGTCAACGACTACCACTGGGTGTTGCACTACACTCACGCCCACGATGTCGATGACGAGATGCGAATCCACGACGAACACGAGGCCCAGTTTCACTATCTCTGGCCCAACTTCACCGTCAATATGTACGGTACCGCCGACGGCTACGGCACCTACATCATCGACCCGATCGACACCGGCCGGTTCCAGCTCATCGCGGACTACTACTTCGCGGATCCCGATCTATCGGCCGAAGAACGGGCGTTCATCCGGACGAGCCGTCAACTCCAAGAGGAGGACTTCGAACTCGTTGAGCGCCAGTGGCAGGGGCTCAAAACCGGGGCGCTATCGCAGGCACAGCTCGGCCCGAACGAACACACCGTCCACCGGTTTCATCAACTCGCCCAGGAGGCGTACGACGCCGAATGACCACGCCTCGCGGAGACGACACACCGATCACTGACGACACCCAACACGAATACATCGGACGCTGTCCACACTGTGAAACTGCCGTTCCTACCGACGATCCGAACGATCTCGTCGCCTTTTTTCGTCGTCACCACCGCGTCACCGGGCATCAAATACTGATCGAACAGTCGGCGCTTGACCTTGACGAGTCAGTCGGACAGGATGTGGTCGATCGCGTTCGACGCCGGCAGGGTGCGTTCGACAACGGCGTTCCGATCGGGATTGTTGCGGTCGAAATGAGCGCCGTTGGCGTCGGAATCGGTGAGACGCTCTCACGGATTCACGACCAGCGGCTGACCGGGGCGCTGTATGAGCCGGTTGATGACCATCTTCGGGCGCTCTGACGCACGTCGGGCGTTTTTTGCCACAAACCGCGGTACCGGCTACTGATCGTCGTCGGCAATCGTGCTCGAAATTAGGTTCCGCATTCCGCGACGAAGCCGACCGCTCATCGCCGTCGACGAGAGACCGATTTCGGCGGCCGCCTCGTCGAGCGAAATGTCGCGCGGTTCGTTGAAATAGCCGTGTTCGTACACCGTTTTGAGTGCGACGCGTTGTTCTTCGGTTAGTCCGTACGAGGTTTCGTCGTTCGTGTTGCTGTTGCCGTAGATTTCGAGAATTTCCATCGAGATGTCATTGGTTCTCGCGTACTCCCAGATCTCGCTCAAGGCCTCGCGGTTCGGAAGCAACAGCCGTACGAGCCAGCCGCCATCAGCCGTTTCGGTGTGAATGAGAAAGCCATTGACTTCGGTGGCAACCGTGCTAATCAGCTCCGTCTGTTCGGTGTGTTCGATATAATAAATTCCCCCCTCCCCCATCCAGTCGACACATTTGTACGCCTCGACCGTCGGATCCTCATCAAGCGCTGCCTCCAACCGTTCGCGGTCGTCATACTCGATAAAAAACGGAAACACCGTCGACCCGGGATCCGTGTTGCCCTGCGTAATCACCCGAATACTGATATCGCCGAGTCGCTGGACAGTTGGAATGAGCGCCAGCAACTCGTGCTCGATGTGGATCTTTGCGGTGATTGACATAGGAGGTATAGGCGGTCTCAGCTAATAATAGATTGTGGGTGGGCGGCGGCTGACGACCGACGCACGGCGCCCGCATTTGTCGGATGACTGGTTGGATGCCGACTGGTCGCTCGAACGCTTTTCGGGCCGTCATCAAAAGGCCTCGTCTCGTCGCAAGTCGATTCCGACGCAATCCGCGTGAAAACTGGTCGTCCACTCGTTTGTCTGTGCCGTTCACAACCTGCGCTCAACCGAAAAATTTTGTTATATTCCAACTATCTGAGAGAACCAACAGAAGTAATAAATCATGATATAACCCATCTTTCTCCGTATTTATCCCTGTTTCACCGAACCATGTGAACAATTCTCACCAGATAATAAACACGTTTGATACTCCGCCCAACAACCCATAGGGTTCACGTACGTTTTACCTAGTGAAATGAGCGAACCAACATCACCCGAGAGCCGTACCGACACGAAACTGTACCTTCCAGCACTGATGAAGCCCGAAACCGCCGAGTGGCTCGACTCTCACCTTTCGGATCTGCTTGCGCGGCTGTCTTCGTCCAAGTAACCGGCCGCTTCGGCGAGCAGGCTGTCGCACAAACCGATTTTTCCGTTGAAAAACACACGGGCGATGAATGCCCGGTGTTCACGTTTCGAATCTGATTCGATCCGATCACTCTTCGAGTCCGAGCCGGTTCAATCACGTCGAGCGCTTGTGCTGTCGAATCGGATCCGACGAACCATTCTGAGCCGACAGGAAGACTCGTTATTATGGGCATTGCTAACACAACTATGATGGCAGACACCAAAACCGGTCGCGAACGCAAAGGTCGCAACAAAACCGCCCAACTCGAAGCCAAACTCGCCCGTCGTGAGCTACACACAATGGATGCGACCGAACCCCCCGAACCCGACCGCGTCGACGGTGAGTTTCTCACCAACCCACGCGAACTCGATTCTTGAGCGTTTCCCGTTCGGCCCGATTCCTGAGCGTCTCCCGTTCAACCCGACTCCGTCGTAGACATTCTTGTCCCGTTTCTTTCTCCGCGAGCCCACGCCACTTCACGGTTCGTTCCCGAGCACCGTTCGTCAGCCCACCCGAGAAACTGGTATATAAACAACCGAATTTTCTGCGTTTCCGACTGACAGAGATGTATGGTATCACATCCCATATTTTTCGTGTTTCTCCGTGCCTGCTTGGTATTTTCTGTGTTTGCGTGGCTCCCTCCTGTGCATCGTGTGTCAAGCGCGAACACAGCCTTTATATAGAATCACAAACAATCATACGCCGTACTATGAGTCAGCGCATGCAGCAAGGCCAGCCGATGATTATTCTCGGAGAGG
>CAYWFO010000092.1:0-7575 GCA_964457485.1 uncultured Haloferacaceae archaeon
CCTCGTCAACGTCTTCGAGATCCTCACGAACGAGGAACCGAACTCGTCCGTCGCTCCGACGGACGAGTGTCACGACTGGTGGTTTGTCTGACTCGAAGGTTCCGCGTCCCTTTTTTTAAGCCCACGATCACGCGGTTCATCTTGGTCGAGACCTTTCTCACCAGCCACGACGTAGACCTCATCAGCTTCGCAAACCCCGGTGAGATCAAACTCTGGATCGTCGTTGAGAGCGTCTTGGACTTCATGGACGAAGTCCAAGACCGTCTTGTATGTTCGGTCAAGTTCCCGAGTTATTTCTGCTGTCTTGTCCTCTTCCATTCCGCGAATGATATGAAACATCTCCGGAAGTGAAAGCTTGTGCTCGGAAAATATGGTCTCGGTAAGATCGTTGAAAATGCTGTCACAGTTGTGACAGCGATAGCGTTGAGCGTCCTTTCTCGTCGTCCCCTTCTTGATCGTGTCCGCACTCTCGCAGTGCGGACACGTTACCTCATCTGGCCATCGTTGCTCACGGAGATACTCCAGACAATCCTCCTTGTCAGGCAGAAAAACTTCGTCTACGCTCTCTCTGCTGACCATCTTGGAGCCAGTTATGAACTCCACTCACAAAGTATGCACTGCTACAGATGAGCGGAGCAGTGAACACCCGACTGTTTTGTTCGCCATCGGCTCTGCGAAGTGTTTTTTGCTCCGCGCGTGGTAACATACAGCACGCAAATCAGTTCACTCGCCATGATTCCTAGTTGGCTTCCAGCAATCACGATGATCTCTTCGACTGTCGTTGGCGTTGGATACATCCTCGGTAAGCTACACATCAGACGGCTTGCCTTCACCGGCGGAGAATCGCGCTATCCGACGTTGGTACAGCAGGCTGTCAGTGCCTACCGTGAGGTGAACCACGTCGACGAACTCAAAACCAACTACAATGATTGAACTCGGTCTCGGCGCGCTTTTGTGGGGCGGTGTGACAGCGGTGCTGCTCGTCGGCGGGTTGCTATTTGGATACTACTGCGCGGCGAAAGTGACGATCGAACTCGCCGGCGTCACCGCACCCGACGAGCAACAACTGTTCGACCGGAACGCAGTCACTGACAGTACCGACGCGTTGTCAGCCGAGCAGATCGACGAAATCGAGGACTGGGACGACACCGAGGACTGACGCGGTTCGACGAAACACGAACCGATCAACCGGACGGCTCACGGCGAGACGAGACTTTTTATCCGAACACGCGGCCACCGGCGGTCATGAGTTTGGGTCAGCCAGATCAACACGAGCGAACCACCGAGCGTGCGGTGACGCCGCTGATCGGTGTTGTTGCGATTGTCGGCATCACGGTCGTGCTGTCGGTCTCAGTTGGTCTTCTCGCGGGTGGAGCCGTCGATTCTCTCGATGAAATCGAGGCCACAAGCGAGTCGCTTCTCGGCGGGCCGAGCGGAATGGAGTTTTCGGTCACGGGACAAACGCTCACGCTGACGCCAACCGGCGGCGAGCCGATTGACGTGCGGAGCCTGACGCTCGTCGTGCATGTCGATGGCGACCCGCTCGACAGTCAGCCACCGGTTCCGTTCTTTTCAGCCGCCGGATTTCAGCCGGGGCCGAGCGGCGCGTTCAACAGCGCTGCCAGCGGGCCGTGGGAGGTCGGCCAGCCGGCCTCGGTGACACTCGCAGGAACCAATTCGCCAGCAATCAAACCGGGGTCGACGGTGTCGGTTCGGCTGTACGATGAAAACGCACTGCTTCTCACCGTCGAGACGACCGCACGATAGCAGGGCGGGCTGACTACTCGAATTCGTCTTCGAAAACGAACGTCCCGTTTCGTTGGACGACCTCGCCGTCGAGTTCGATTCGCGACGCCCCGCTCATGTCGATGATCATATCGACGTGCTCGGCGGACTCGTTTCGCGTGTTGTCGTCGCCGACGGTTTCAGCATAGGCGGAGCCGACAGCCAGATGGACGGTATCGCCCATTTTCTCGTCGAACAGCATGTTCGCGGTGAACTGGTCGATCTCGCGGTTCATCCCAATACCGAGTTCGCCGAGGCGGCGCACACCGTCATCGGTGTTGAGAATCTCGGTGAGTAGCGGTTCGTTTCGGCCGGCACGGTGGTTGACGATCTCGCCACCCTCGAATGAGAGCTGCACGTCCTCGATTTTACGACCCTGTCGCATGAGCGGAATGTCGAAACACACCTCGCCTTCGACACTGTCGACAACTGGCGCGGTGAACACTTCCCCACCGGGAAGGTTCTTTTCGCCGTAATCATTGAGCGTCGTGTTGCCAGCAACCGAGAGCGTCAGATCGGTCTCGTCGCCCGCAACAATGTGCACCTCGTCGGCCGCGTCAAGCAGCGTGACCATGTTCTCTTGAAACTCGCGCTGGGCCTCCCAGTCGAGGCTGATCGCGTCGTACACGAAGTCCTCATAGGCTTCGGTGCTCATGCCCGCCAGTTGGGCGTGCCCGCTCGTTGGGACTTGCGTGAGACACCAGCGTTTCGAGAGGCGTTCTTCTTGAAGCGCACGAGTCGCACGCTTGTAAGCTGCGGTGTTCGTGGGCGGCACATCGCTCCGCTCGGTCACGTTCGAACCGCCCCGGGCGAGAATGAACACGTCGGTGTTCTCGAACAAGGCCAGTCGGTTTTCGGGCGTTTCGTACGTCTCACCGGCGGCCAACAGAAACCCCCGTGCGGCGCGGTCGGAGCCCGCAAGCCACGTCGGGGTTGCCCCGCGTTCGCCACACAGTTCGTAGAGCGCAACGGCCAGCTCCTCGGCCTCGGGTGGCAGTTGAATAACGATCTCGTCGCCGGCCTGCAGATCGACCGAGTGGTCGACGATGGTTTGGGCGTGTTCGCGAATTCGCGGATCCATACACCCGGTCGTCCCGCGGCGAACAAAACGTCTCTGCTCGGCCATCTGGAGCCAGTGAGCGGTTGTACGACTCGCCGTCGGAACGCTTTTTGAGTGCCGCAGGCCAACAGCACATAATGAGTGATCTCACAGCGGAGTATGAACTCGAGTACTTCGAGCGTGAAGGCTTTCACCGCAAGGAGTGCGTCGAGTCGGGCAAACTGTTCTGGACGCGCGATCCCGATCGGGAGGTCTGCGGGGAGCCACCATACGGCACCTACGAGTTCATCGGCGATCCGGGGTTCGACGAGGCGTTCACCCTCTCGGAGATGCGCGAGAAGTTCCTTTCCTTCTTCGAGGAGCACGGCCACGAACGGATCGACCCGTACCCGGTCGCGGCAAACCGGTGGCGCGACGACGTCCTCTTGACGCAGGCGTCGATCTATGACTTCCAGCCGCACGTCACCTCCGGCAAAACGCCGCCGCCAGCCAACCCGCTGACCATCTCTCAGCCCTGTATCCGCATGCAGGACATCGACAACGTCGGCAAGACCGGCCGCCACACGATGGCGTTCGAGATGATGGCCCACCACGCGTTCAACGCCCGCGAGGATCTCGACGACCCCGAGCAGTACGCCTACCAGGGGGAGGTCTACTGGAAAAACGAGACGGTCGCGTTCTGCGACCAACTGCTTGAGGAAATGGGCGCAGACCTCACCGAGGTGACCTACATCGAGGATCCGTGGGTCGGCGGGGGCAACGCCGGCCCCGCCATCGAGGTCATTTATAAGGGCTTGGAGCTGGCGACGCTCGTTTTCATGTGCATGGAGCGGGATCCGGACGGCGAGTACGAAATGAAAGACGGCAACACGTACTCGTTCATGGACACGTACATCGTTGACACCGGCTACGGGCTCGAACGGTGGACGTGGATGAGCCAGGGAACAGCGACGGTGTACGAGGCGATCTACCCCGATGCCATCAGTTTCTTAAAACAGAACGCGGGAATCGAGCACACCGAGACGGAAGCGGAGCTCATCCACCGGGCTGCAAAGCTGTCGGGCAACCTCGACATCGACGACGTCGACGACGTCGAAAACGCCCGCGACGAGATCGCTGCGCGGCTCGATGTCGACGTCGACCGTCTCCGCGACCTCATCGAGCCGCTGGAGTCGATCTACGCCATTGCCGACCACTCGCGCACGCTTGCGTACATGTTCGGCGACGAAATCGTTCCCTCGAATGTCGGCACCGGCTATCTCGCCCGAATGGTGTTGCGTCGCACGAAGCGGTTGGTTGACACCGTCGGCGTCGACGCGCCGCTCGACGAACTGGTCGATATGCAGGCCGAACGGCTCGGGTATGACAACCGAGATACGATCCGCGAAATCGTCCGCAGCGAGGAAGAAAAGTATCGAAAAACGCTCGAACGTGGCTCGCGCAAGGTCGAACAGCTCGCCGACGAATACGCGGGAACCAGCGAGCCGATTCCGGTCGACAAGTTGATCGAACTGTACGATTCACACGGTATTCAGCCCGACATGGTCGCCGACATTGCGAGCGAGCGCAACGCTACCGTCGACATCCCCGACGACTTCTACTCGCTGGTGGCTGCCCGCCACGACCAGACCGACGGCGACGACGGCAGTGAGGTCACCGACAACCGGTTGGAGACGCTGCCCGAAACCGAGAAGCTCTACTACGACAATCAGGATCGCACGGAGTTCGAAGCGGTCGTCCTCGACGTGTTCGAGGTCGGCGACGAGTACGACGTCGTGCTCGATCAGACCATGTTTTACCCCGAAGGCGGTGGCCAGCCATCCGATCACGGCACACTCACCAGCGACGAGGCGACCGCCGAAGTGACCGATGTCCAACTCGTCGGCGACGTGATCGTCCACCGAACCGATCGCGACCCCGGCAAAGGCGAGTTCGTCCGCGCGCAACTCGATGTCGAGCGTCGGCGTCGGCTCATGGTGCATCACACCGCGACACACATCGTCGGCTCCGCGGCTCGAGAGGTGCTCGGCGATCACATTCGGCAGGCCGGCGCACAGAAGGGCGTCGACTCCTCACGGCTCGACATTCAGCACTACGAACGGATTTCGCGCGAACAGGCCAAACGGATCGAGCGGGTTGCCAACGAACTCGTCAGAGAGAACGTCCCGGTCAAACAGGAGTGGCCCCACCGCAACGACGCCGAAAAGGAACACGGCTTCGACCTGTATCAGGGCGGTATTCCACCGGGAACCAACATCCGGCTGATTCATATTGCCGACGATGTCCAAGCGTGCGGTGGCACCCACGTCGCCCGCAGCGGCAACGTCGGCGCGATCAAACTCCTGAAAACCGAACCCGTCCAGGACGGGATCGAACGGCTCGTCTTTGCGGCCGGCGAGGCGGCCATCGAGGCGACCCAGCAGACCGAAGACGCGCTGGTCGAGGCGGCCGACATCCTCGATGTCGACCCGCCCGCGGTGGCAAAAACCGCCGACCGGTTTTTCACCGAGTGGAAAGAACGCGGCAAAGAGATCGATCGGCTCAAAACCGAACTCGCCGAGGCGCGAGCGGCCGCAAAAAGCGACGCCGTCGACATCGACGGCCAACCCGCGGTGATCCAGCGACTCGACGGCGACATCGATGAACTGCGCGCGACCGCAAACGCGTTGGTTGCGGAGGGGACGATTGCCGTTCTCGGCAGCGACACCGGCGACAGCGCGATGTTCGTCGTCGGCGTTCCCGACGGGGCCGATATCAACGCTGGTGAGGTCGTCGGCGACCTCGCGGTGCGGGTCGGCGGCGGTGGCGGCGGGCCGGCCGACTTCGCTCAGGGCGGCGGACCCGATGTCGACGCGCTCGACGACGCGTTGGCGGCGGCTCCAGACGTTCTTCGTGGCGTGTTGAACGCGTAAACGGGGGTGTTGGCCACGAACGAAACAAGACGAACGACAGCCGGCCGTCCGGCGTCAGTCGCCCGCATAGGCGTTCGAGAACCGGTCGCCCGGAAGCTTGAGATCCGCGAGATCCGGCCGGTTTTTGAGGTTGAAGACGATCCGCATTTCGTCGCTCTGGGGGGTTCCGTTACACGAGAGCCGAATGCCTTCGGCGGTGAGCGAATCGGAGAGAATGTGATCGACCAGTTGGGAGAGTTCGCCCTCACAGACCGCAACGGCACAGTTTGCACACGCGCCGCCACGGCAGGCGTAGGGCCACGCGTGTCCCGAGCGTTCGGCCCCTTCGAGGAGCGTTTCGTTGGGGTCGACGGTTAGTCGACCGTAGTCGGCTGCGTCGAGGTCGGCGGCCGCGGCCTTGGTAAAGAGGTCGTCGTCATCGATTGACCAGCCGTGATCGTCGAGCACCTCATAGTTGAGGTAGGTGACATGAGTGCCGGGTTCGCGCCGTTCGGTTCGGCTGATGTTCTCCACGAAATCCGTCGTTGCGCGGTCGGGTGTGTCCCCGACACTGATCGCCTCGTAAGCCGCCTGGACGGCTTTGAATTCGTCGTCGGAGCCACCGCGGTCGGGGTGGGTTTCCTTTGCTCGCTGTCGGTACGCGCGCCTGATTTCCGTTTGATCGGCGTCGGCGTCGACCCCGAGCACCGCAAACGGGGAATCCATGTTGAAGAGAGGTATGCGATAGAGCCGAATTAAGGATTCGTTCTTCGGCGCCGTGTCTCCGACTGATCGCGAGAGCGGCTGTCGCACATGACGGTGAATGCTGCCGTCACCCCGACCAGCAGTCGCCGATGTCATCGCCCGCCCGGTGAATGGACAGTCACGTTTGCGACACCGCGAGCGCGTAGCTACCGTGTTTTGGGCGTCTCACTTTCGGGGTCACGCGGGCGAGAGCGAGGTTTCGGGCCGCAGTCGATGAATTCAGGCCGTAGTCGATGCATTTCGGGCCGCGGTCGAGTCGACAGCGACCCCCAGAGACCGGCAAGATGCAGTCGGCGGCACAAACCACTTTTGTCCGGCCCGCCGAGACCATCCAATGACACGACTCCGATTTGCGCTCCTGCAGGCGGCCCACGGCAGCGAGAACACGACCCGGAACTTTAGACGCGAACTCGACGCGGATCTCGCCGAGTTCGACGTGACCAAGGGGCAACTACCCGACTCGACAGCCGGCTTTGACGCGGTCGTTGTCACCGGCTCGCGCGCCTCGGTCTACTGGGACGAAGAGTGGATCGAACCGCTGCTCGACTACATCGCACAGGCCGCAGATGACGGGCTCGCGATTCTGGGCGTCTGTTACGGCCATCAGGCGGTCGCCGAGGCACTGGGCGGCCGGGTCGCCGGCATGGACGGCTTCGAACTCGGCTACAACACGGTCGAGCGCGTCGGCGACGACCCGCTGTTTTCGGGGATCAACGAGCAGTTTACCGTGTTCACGACCCACGGCGACACCGTTGTTCAGCTGCCGCCCGGCGCGACGCTGTTGGCACAAAACGAGTACGGCGTCCACGGCTTCCGGCTGGGCGACGCCTGGGGTGTACAGTTTCATCCCGAGTACGACATCGAAACGGCGCTTGATATCGCCGAACGCAAGCGCGACCGCCTCGGTGACGACCGTGTCGATGCAGTCATCGATGACATCACGCCCGAGCGGTTCGCAGCGGCCTGCGAAGCCAAACAGCTGTTCGATAATTTCACCGCGTACGTCCGTGAGCTAGTGGAGTCGGAAAAACGGGTTGCGACGACGTAGTGGGTTCCGTGTGGTGGTGACGACGT
>CAYWFO010000093.1:0-7539 GCA_964457485.1 uncultured Haloferacaceae archaeon
CGTCGGCATGGGGCTCGCGGCGGTCGCGTGTGTCACACTCGGCGTCGTCTACACCGCTCAGCTCGACCTGCTCCCGTTCGCGGAGACGGCACACGACCTCTCGAACCCGTACAGCTACTACCTCGACCCGCTTCAGTTCGGGCACATCGAGAAGGCAGCAGTCCTGATGACCGCCGGGTTCGTCGGGTTCTTCGGCCTGAAGCGCCCCCTCGGGTGGCTCGCTCACCACATGCGTGACGTCGACGCCGTGTTGCATCCGGCGGCGTTCTACGCCGGGCGCGGCGCGGTATGGGGCGTGACGGAGCTGTGGGCCGCCGTCGACCGCGTGACGATGCGGACTGCGGGCGCGATCATGACGACGGCGATGCACCCGCGGGAGGCGCTCGCGGATGCCAGGATCGGCGTCGAGATCCGATCGGGGATCGGGCGCAGCGTATTGATCCTGACGCTCGCGGCGGCGGTCGCACTGTTCGCGCTGCTGCTCGGGTGAGCGGTCGCCTCGGCCACGGTCTATTTATATACGCTCCGCCGACGCCCGGTGGCGTTCGTCGGGTCGTCGCCTCGCGCGGCGCGCCGTATATAAGCGAACGCTTCGGCCGGATCCTGTGTGGCCATTATAAGGGTTCGAGCTGCCGTATCGACCGATCCCGTAGCGATCTGCTTGGACCGTCAATACGCAGAATCACCGTCACGGATGAAACGACGGTCGCTCACCGACCCGATCTCAGCGTGTCATAGAATCAGTTTCAGCCGGTTAGTAGAACTGCGTACTGAGCGCCGAAGGAACTACTAGATGCGATTGATATCTGAGATGATATGCAAGATATAGAGGCTGTATGTATCATGGTAGTCCTATTCATTCTGGAGGTCGTGAGATGAATTAGCCGATAGAATAGGCCTGCGTATTGATCGTCGATCTATCTGGGAGATATGAATGATATTCTGAGCGGCGTGCAAGATACAACGCGCGAGTCTTTCCACGCGGAAGAAGATGTCAACTGCATAGCCGGAATGTGAATATTAGGGTGTACTGTCAACCAACAAAAGCGTATTCTGAGACCGTTTTGCGAGGCCCGCGGGAACAGTTCCCGACATGAGTTTCGTTGCCGTAGACTCCGCTGTCGCACCCATGACGGTCACGTCATGGTCACCTGTTAGCTCTACGAGTGTCCCCACAACATCCTCATTTGGGATTACTGATGGCTCACTCGTGGCCGCGATGTCGTCAGAGAAACGGGTTCGTAGCCGTTGTTCTGTCTGTGCAATCTGGTGAACGTCGGTGTCGGGCGACACGACGGTGACAGGGTGAATATCCATATCGTAAGCTCTACCGATGTCAACGGCAACGTCTGTCACAGTGTCAGCGTGTGTACCGCCGGCAATTGGAACGAGAACCGAGTCTCCGGGAAGAGCCGATACTGGACCGATCTGTTCGACGAAAACGTCACAGGGTGCTTGGTTGATTACTCGCTCTAGAAACGTCCGTCCGAGGAGTGACTGTTCGAACGGAACGTGCTCGTTCGCCCCGAGGATAAGTCCCGTAGCGTCTATTTTCTCAACGAGAGACACAATCGACCGAGAGGGTTTATGACTCGGCGGTATCCGTCCGTCAGCTGAGACACCGAGTGAGTCAGCCACCGATAGCGCCCGTTCAATGACTGCTTCACTCTGTGATGCGAGTGGGTGATTGTCCGTTGCCGGTATCCGTTCTGGGACATTGGTAACGCTCGTGAGTATGAGTGATCCGTTGTTCGCCCGAGCCAGCGCGCATCCAATCCGGGTTATGGGCTCAACCGACGCTGGATTGGATACCGCAGCAACAAAACGCTCGCTGCTCATCGTCTCAAACACCCGACAGATGGTTGCCCGCTAGAGAAGGGGTCGCCCCAGAGCGTGAACAGGCGCTGCTGACACCTGATGCGTCACTTGTCCTATTGATTGCACGTTGAAGTAGGAGCGTGACGTAGTCGGTAGCGAACACGGATGATGCCGATTACGGACTTTTCCGACGCTAACGTTCAAAGCTGAGTATATACGTAAACTTCGGTGTGATCGACGACGACGAGACAGACTCCTAGTCATCGATCGGTTATAGCGTCTGGGTGCGGTCGACACCGGTGCCTGCGGGCCCTCCTACTCGAGAACCTCCAGTAGCTCGGAAGACTTGCCGGCTCGACCGATCGTTTCGACAGGGGAACAGTAGACAGATCAATCGTCGCTCAATACGTCTGTGCCCGGGTGGTTATCTCCCAGACTGTCCCTCTCCGTTTCGGTGTCAACAGCGCGCTCTATCGTCTCGACGAGCTGATCCGATGCAAGGACGTCGGCCACGGCGACAAACGTCGCCCCGGCATCGAGGAACGAACTGGCTTCACGCGAGGAATCGCTCTTGAGGATGAGATCGCCTGTGAAGTCGCGGTCCAGCAGCGATTCTGAGACCGGTTGGTGATCTATCGTCGAGACCACAAGCCGCGCATCGGATAACTCGACCAGTTCCATCGGATAGTCGGCTATGACGTCACCGAATACGTAGTTCTCACAGTTGGTCTGGAGATCTTCTCGTCGTACTGGATCGTTTTCGACGACGACGTACTGACAACCGAGGCTTTTCAACTCTTCGACGATTTGCCGACCGTGTCTGCCGTACCCGAGGACGACGATGTGGTCTGTGATTCCGTCAGTTACATCGCTGTGTCGATCGATGTATCCGGTCTGGTTTCCGAGCAGCGGAGCGAACAGCACGTCGTAGATTCTGTTCTTGTACTGGTTGGTGAACGCTGCGAAGATCATCGTCACCGCTGCGGCGAGAATGATTCCATTGAACACCGTGTCGGCGATCGTCCCGAGCAGCCATGCTTGTATGGCAATCACCAGCGCGAACTCGCTTACTTGATTGAGGCTGAAGCCAGCGAGGAATGCAGTACGACCATCGTACCCTTCGTAGATGAACGCAAACGTGTGAATAAGCGGGTTAAGAACGGCGACCAACACGATCAACACACCGGCGAGTACGAGAACCTCCACGGTTGGAACGGCGACGAGTGCGCCGACCGTAACGAAGAAAATTGCGGCAAAGAAGTCCGTGATCGATCTGATCCCGTTCCGCACGCCGAGCGTCTCCGATCCCTCTTCTCGAACAGCGAGGCCGGCAGCAAACGCACCGACCACGATCGAAACACCAGCCAGTTCGGCAGCAGCCACGAATCCAATGAGAAGAGAGATGCTCCCCATGAGGACGAGTTCCTCGTCGCCGTCTGCAGCGCGAAGCAACAGCGGAAAGCCGTGTCGATAGATGAAGAGCCCGGCGAGCACGAAGATAACGCCGAACCCGAGGTTCGAGGTGACGAGTTGTGCGTCGGTAAGTGTCTCCGCTGAAAGAACGAGCACCACACCGATGGCAACGATGTCGTCGAAGAAGTGGACCGCGGAGGCGAGGCGACCGTACGTGATTTCCAGTTGCGTCTCCTCTCGCCGGACGTGACCACCGACGAGTGTCGAACAGAGCGTCGCAGCGGCCCCGAAGTAGATAGCATTCCGGAGTTGTGCTTCGACCCCGAAGAGCCCGCCGAGGACGTACCCGACAGTAAGCGCGACGGGGGCGACGACAGCGATCCGTGTGGCTGCTGCGCCCTCTCCGTCTCGAAGGACCAACCGTAGATCATCGAGGTTGACTCGAATGCCGAAGACGAACACGAGGAAGGCGATCCCCCAGAGTGCTAGGTCGATGAGTGTCTCATCGGCAATAAACTGCCCAGCCAGCACCCCTGCGATGATGTAGAGCGGGACTACTGGGATGTTGAGCCGATTCCCTATCAGCAGGAGTATCCCTGCAGTGACGAACACGATCGAGAGTGTGATGACGAGGTCTGTCATGAATATAAATTAATTTACACTTCTCGTGGCAGCGATCGGCTGTTGTGCAACGCTAATCACTATCCCCACCTATCGAACGCGGGTCGATGTCGAACTCGAACCCGTCGCGTTCCTGCGCAGCGAGCCGCCGATTTTCCCGTCGGACACGTTCGATATCCGCGTCGATCGCCGCTGTAAACGCCTCTTTGTCGGTCACGTACAGACGAACGTACTCGCTCAACTGTTCGCTGCTCAGTTGGTTTTCGAGGATAACGTACGTAGCCCCCATCTCGTAGAGTGCACGCGCATCCTCGTCGTTATCGGCCTCAACGAAGACGATCGCGTCGTCACGGACCTCGTCGAGTAGGGCCTCGTTAATTTCGCGCTGCACCGTGGAACTGAGCACAAACGCCGCACGCTTCAGTCCGGATGCTTTCCGGACCTCGGTGTGACGGAAATCCCCGAAGATATGATCGTACCGGCCTTCGTCTTTTAGTTCCCCAATGTGGTCGGTCTGCCGGTCGATCACCACCGCGTCCCCGTACCGGTCCTCCAGTACCGGGAGTGCTGACTCGGTAATCCCGTCGTAGCCGATAGCAACGGCGTGATCTTCGTACGTCTGGATGCTCTTGTCGATACCGTCGTCGGATTCGAACCGTCGAAACCACGGTTCGAGACGCTCGTAGATCGCGTGGTTGTACATGATAATGTACGTCGAGGCGGTCATCGTCAGCAGGGCCATCAGCGTCAGATAGCCCAGGATATCGGGACCGATGAATCCTTGTGTGAGTGCGAGTGCGCCGACCACGAGCGAAAACTCACTCACTTGGACCATATTGATCGACCCCAAGAAGGATGTCTCGACGCTGAACCCTTCGCGATCGATCAGATAGAACATGATCCAGAAGTTGCCGATCATGAGAACGATGGACGCGATGACTGCTTCCAGCCAAAACGCAGTCAGACTCGCGAAACTCTCGATCTGCAGACCGATGCTGGCAAAGAAGACGAGGATGAAGAAGTCGGTGATCGGCGTGATTCGGTCTTCCAGCTCGGTACTGTACGGCAGTTGTGCGAGGCTGATACCCGCGAGGAAGGCTCCGACCTCGACTGAGAGGTCGAACCCCTCTGCGATAGCAATGAACAAGAACGCCCAAGCGATGGCGACGATCAAAAAGACATCCTTGTTGTCGGCGATCCGATGAAAGAGTCCTGGAAGAATGTACCGCGAGGAGACGATCGAGAACACCGCAATGAACCCCATCATAACGAAGATGACCGCGAGGGTCGTGGCTATGGTGCTGGGGTCGCTGAGATCGTCCGCCGAGAACAGCGCCAGAACCACGACGAGGTAAATATCCTGGATAATGAGGACGCCGACGTCGATCTTTCCTGGTAGTGCTGTGATCTCGTTTTTATCGGTGAGCACCTTGACGATGATCGGCGTCGCACCGAACACGGTCGCCAGCGCGATGACGAGAATCTCTTGCGTGGCGAATCCGAGCCCCCAAGCGACGACAAAGGCGAGCGCGGTCTGAAGTACGGTCTGCCCGACTGCGATGTTGGTGATAGGAGTCAAGATCCTGCGAATATCGTCGAAACGCATCTTCAGACCGAGCAAGAAGAGGAGGAACCCGAGGCCGAGTTCGGCCATAATCTCGACGAGTCCGTCCTCCGTGACGATATCGAATACGACAGGGCCGAGAATGACTCCGGTCAGGATGTACGCGACGATCGTTGGCTGTCCCAACTGACGCCCAACCAGTCCGATTATCGTCGCCGCCACGATGATGATCGCAAAGTCGGTCGCGAGTGCAACGTCAGTCATGGCCGTCTCCTGAGCGCTCAGTGTTGTGGCTCGATCTCAGTATCACAGTTCGTTATTTGGCGTTCGTTCCAACGAGCCCACGGAACGCTAACTCCCGCAAAATAATCCAAGAGAGTGTTAGCGTGATATAGAGCCCCGCGACGACGTTCGAGACCGCCGCGCCGGCTATGACGAAGCTGCCGAGCCACGTTGACGCACAGAGGACAGCAGCCACACCGAACTTCGAGAACAGAACGCGGTTGTCCTGTGCATTCTCGAACAGCCGTGTAACTGTCTCGTCAATCGATTCACCCTGCTCTCTGAGTTCGTGTAACTGTGTCCAGGTACTCGCCGAGAGATCTACCTGACGCGTACCGTGCGCGTCCGTCGACTCGGCAGGCTCTCCAGAGTCGTGTGACAGCTCTCGGGCGTCACTCAAGGGAGTCACCGTCCGGCTCTTGTCAGACATGATTCGTATTTTTGCGCTGGTATGTTGATTCACGAACGCTTGATTCACGCTCTGTCCCGGCTGGTGTTAACCGGTGCGTATATATCGAGGCTGGAGGGTAATGAGTATGTCAGACGTTCTCACTCGGCAAAAGAATGTAGGAAACCTCGGCCTGTGCAGCACGCTCTGTACCTGCTGTGTCTTGTGCTCCGTCTTCAAAATCCCAAAACGGTCCACGGAGCTTGGTATTGCCTGATCATTAGCTGATCTCAGCACAACGAACACACATTGGGCTTCAGCCACTGCGCGCTCGACGTGGCTCGGAGATTCCCGAACAATTATCAGACGCTATGGACAATACGGACAAACGAACAGACGCCACACTGTTCAGATACCAATGGGTAATCAATGGGATCCGGGCGGAATCTTCGAGGTGTTGGCGAGCGAAGAGAGCCGCCGGATTCTCGCTGCAGCCAGCGTACGGCCGGTTTCGGCACAAGAACTCGAACAGGTTTGTGAGGTGTCGCTCCCGACGATCTACCGGCGACTCGACGTGCTCGTTGAGTACGACTTGCTCTCAGAAGAGCGAATCGTCAAGCACGAACAAGACCAATCAAAGCGGTATTCGACCGATTTAGAGGAGATTACCGTCGAGATCAGCGACGGGGAACTCGACGTCAATCTGGCAATCAAGAAGGACACAGTCGACAAGTTCGGTGAGCTGTTCCAAGATCTCAGCGAGGGCAGTGGCGGCGGCGCATCGTCAACGCAGACCGAGTTCTCGTTCAGATCAGCCGCGGAGGAGTGACGATGGTTGACGTACAACTCTGGATGTTCGTCACCAGCAACTTACTCGTGTTTGCACTGGGGAGTGCACTGACGGTACTGAGCTATCGGGCGCAACGCCGCCTCAGTGAGCCGAACCTACGGTTTACGACACTTGGATTCGGATTGATTACGATCAGCACGGTCGTCGAAGCGATCTACGCGCCGGGTATTGCTAGCGGGAATTGGCTCGCCTCAGCCCCGGTGCTCGTACTGTACACGATCGAGTCCCTTCTCGTTGCAACTGGGCTCGGCTGTATCGCAGTCTCCCTGCTTCGTTACTAAGCCGGTGCTTTCGGTCTGACGAGCAGGATACTGAGCACACTCCGTGAGGGTGGGCGACAGTCGACTAACTGATGGCAGTATCCGTCCGACTACCCTCCCAAACTCACAAAGCTGTAAGGAGGACGCCCACGACTTCACAGTAGTTATTGATTTAAACGAATAGTCGTCAGAATCTATGTGACACGGTCGGATAGTTCGTTCAATGGCTGCCATACTTGTTCTCTGTATTGACTACTGTTCTTCGACATCGAGCTTCAGCCTGTGCTGCATTCGCGCGTTGCATCTTGCACGCGGATCTTGACAAGAGTCGGATAGACAGACC
>CAYWFO010000094.1:0-7471 GCA_964457485.1 uncultured Haloferacaceae archaeon
TCGGCTCCTCGCCGTTCATTCTCACCAAGTTCGACAAGTTCATGAACTGGGTGCGCGGCTCTTCGATGTTCATGCTGCAGTTCGGCATTGCCTGCTGTAGCATCGAGATGATGCACACCTACGCGGTCAAACACGATCTCGACCGCTTCGGAGCCGGCGTCCCCCGCGCCTCGCCGCGACAGGCCGACGTGATCATCATTCCCGGGACGATCGTCTCGAAGTTCGCCCCGCGGATGAAACGCGTCTACGACCAGATGCCCGAACCCAAGTTCGTCATCGGCATGGGCTCGTGTACGATTTCGGGCGGGCCGTTCCAAGAGGGCTACAACGTCGTCAAAGGAGCCGAAGAGGTCATCCCCGTCGACATTCACATTCCGGGGTGTCCACCTCGACCCGAAGCGCTCGTCTACGGCGTCGCCAAACTCCAAGAGCGGATCGCCAACGGCGAGTCGTCGCCCGTCGTGGTCAAACCCTACGAACTCGAACAGTTCGGCGATCTCGAGCGCGACGAAATCGTCGACCAACTGGCCGCCGAAATCGACACCGAGGATCTCGTCATGCGGTACAACTGGGCTGATTCACCATGAGCATCGAACTCCCCGAAACAGCGGGTATTAGCGAACAGAGCCCCGAAGAACTCCACGCGCTGCTTGGCGACCTCGTCATCGGTCGCGACGACCATCTCAACGCGCCGGGGTTCGTAATTAAACCCGACACCGTCGTCGAGAGTCTGCGTCGACTCCGCGATGACGCCGGCTTCGACCATCTATCGTGTGTCACCGCCCAAGAGTACGACGACCGCTACGAGTCGATCTACCACCTGAAAAAGTTCGACGATCCGACCCAGGAGGTCTCGATTGTCGTACCTGCGGACAAGGAAAGCCCCGTCAGCCAGTCGGCGAATGCCGTCTTCCGGACGGCCGACTGGCACGAACGCGAGGCGTACGATCTCGTCGGCATCGAGTACGACGATCATCCCGATCTGAAGCGGATTTTGCTGCCCGAAACGTGGCAGGGCCATCCCCTCGGATTGGCGTACGACCAGGATCAACCACAGGTCGTCCCGCTTCGAGAACACAAAAACCCGCTGCTCGAAGACCAGCGCGCCGCCTCGCAAAGCGAGACGATGTATCTCAACATCGGCCCGCACCACCCGGCAACCCACGGCGTGCTCCACATCAAAGCCGTCCTTGACGGCGAACAGGTCGTCGATCTCGAGCCAGATATCGGCTACCTGCACCGCTGTGAGGAGCAGATGTGTCAAAGCTGTACCTACCGGTACCAGATCATGCCGTACCCCGACCGCTGGGACTACATTTCGGCCGGCCTGCTCAACGAGTGGGCATACGCGCGCGCCGCGGAGGACATGGCTGACATCGAGGTGCCCGAGTACGCCCAGGTCATCCGGACGATGGGTGCGGAGCTGTGCCGGATGGCCGCACACTTCCTCGCGCTCGGCACGTTCGCACTCGACATCTACGGCGACTTCACCGCCATCTTCATGTACTCCATTCGCGACCGCGAGAAGGTTCAGAACATCCTCGAAGACCTCACCGGTCAGCGGCTCATGTTCAACTACTTCAGACTCGGCGGCGTCGTCTGGGATCTACCCGAACCCCGCGAGGAGTTTTTCGAGAATGCACGTGACTTCCTCGACGAACTGCCGACCGCGCTCGAGGAGTACCACGACATGATGACCTCCAACGAGATTCTCCAGCTCCGGACGGTCGACACCGGCGTGTTGCCCCCGGAGGTCGCCAAAAGCTACGGCGCGACCGGACCGGTTGCACGCGGCTCGGGAATCGACTACGACCTCCGTCGTGACGATCCGTACGGCTACTACGACAACCTCGACTGGGAGGTCGCCGTTGAGGACGGCTGTGACAACTTTAGCCGACTGCTCGTCCGGATGCGCGAGGTCGAACAGTCGGCGAAAATCGTCGAACAGTGTCTTGACCTGCTCGAAGACTGGCCCGAAGACGAGCGAACGATTCAGGCGAACGTTCCCCGAACGATCAAACCCGACGACGACACGGAAATTTATCGGGCTGTCGAGGGTGCAAAGGGCGAACTCGGTATCTACATGCGCGCCGACGGAACCGACAAGCCCGCACGCTTCAAGATTCGAAGCCCGTGTTTCTCGAATCTCCAGACGCTCCCGGAAATGTCAAACGGCGAGTACGTCCCCGACGCAATCGCGAGCCTCGGCAGTCTCGACATCGTGCTCGGTGAGGTGGACCGCTGATGGGCGCGTTGTTGCAGGGTGAGGCACTGCTGCCCGAACAGCTCGCCGCGCTGCTCGGGCTCGAAGGGCCACTCGGCGTTGCCGTCGGCGCACTGCTTGGTGCGTTCATCGTTGGGAACATCATGCTTGCGATGACCGGCGTCGCCGGGCCGTGGGCCAAACGAAAAATTACGGCGGCGTTCACCGACCGCTTCGCAGTCAACCGAATCGGCCCGTTCGGGCTGTTCATCATCGTTGCCGACTCGGTTCGGCTGCTCGGCAAGGAGCTGATTATTCCGAGCGGTGCGGATCGGCCCTCGTACGATCTGGCACCGATCGTGTTGCCGGCGTCGGCGCTGCTCGGGTTTGCAGTGATTCCGATGGGCGACCTCGGTCCGTTCAACATCCAGCTTGCGGATCCCGAGGCCGGACTGGCGATCGTTTTCGCGTTCGCCTCGATTGCCTCGATCGCACTGGTGATGGGCGGCTACGCCTCGAACAACAAGTACTCGCTAATGGGTGGGTTGCGGGCAGTCGCCCAAAACATCGCCTACGAGATTCCGCTGATCGTCACCGCAATGAGTGTCGTCGTCTTCGCGGGCTCGCTACAGATGAGCACGATCGTTGCCGAACAGGCCGCGACGCTCGTCTCGTTCGGTGGGATTTCGATTCCGGCGTGGTACGCCTTTGTCAACCCGTTTGCGTTCGTGTTGTTCCTCGTCGCAAACATGGCCGAAATCGGCCGCAACCCGTTCGATATTCCCGAAGCGCCGACCGAGATCGTCGCCGGCTACCAGACCGAGTACTCCTCGGTGTACTTCGTGTTGTTCTACCTGGGAGAGTTCCTCCACGTCTTCCTGGGTGGGGCAATCATGGCGACGGTGTTCCTTGGTGGGCCGGCGGGGCCGGTGCTTCCGGGCTTCGTCTGGTTCGTCATCAAAATCTGGGCGTTCTTCCTGTTCACCCAGTGGGCGCGGTCGGCGTTGCCGCGCGTTAGAATCGACCAGCTAATCGAAATCGGTTGGAAGGGCATGCTCGTATTGTCCTTTGCTAACCTGGTACTCACGGCCATCATCGTGGGAGTGATCGCATAATGATTGGACTACTCAAAGGCATGGCAACGACGATGAAACACGCACTCGACGGCAAGAAGTTCACCGTCGAGTACCCCGAAACTGCACCAGAGGTCAGCCCGCGGTTCCGCGGCGTCCACAAGTTCAGCCAGGAGCGCTGTATCTGGTGTCGCCAGTGCGAAAACGTCTGTCCGAACGACACGATTCAGATCGTGATGGACGACCAGCGCAACGGCGAACAGTACAACCTCCACATCGGCCAGTGTATCTACTGCCGACTCTGCGAGGAGGTCTGTCCCGTCGACGCCATTCTGTTGACGCAGAACTTCGAGTTCACCGCGGACACGAAAGACGAGTTCATCTACAACAAAGAACAGCTCAAAAACGTGCCGTGGTACAAAGGAATCGACCCACTCAACTCGCGAAACCCCGACCGCGGGGCGTGGGTTGGCGAGGGCGACGGAAGCGTCGACTACCAGTAGCGCGGCCGGCGAGCGGCCGTTCCGTTCAGCATCCTGATACAAGCGGCGGCCCGAGAGCCCGATTGCCGTCGGAAAGTCGGGTGGATTCGGCGATCGTTCTCGAAATCTTCAAAGGGATCCCTTAAGCATAGACACACAATGGTTTTTGAGACCATCGCGTTCGCGCTGTTTGCCCTCGTCACAGTGGGATTCAGCCTGGGCGTCGTCCTCGTGCGTGACGTGTTTCACGCCTCGTTGTTGTTGGGCGGTGCCCTACTGAGCGTCGCGGTGCACTACGTAATGCTGCAGGCGGAGTTCCTCGCAGCCATGCAGATCCTCGTCTATGTCGGCGGGGTCTTGATCCTGATTACGTTCGCCGTGATGCTGACGCGAAACGAACCGGAGTCGGAGGTGAGTAACGTATGACCGATGGGAGTCGATCGCGCTCGTCGCTCGCACCTGGGCTGGCTGCCGTTGCGCTCTTTGGCGTGCTCGCGGCAGCGATCCTCGGCTCGGCCGGCGGCTTTGGCGAGCCTGCGGGCTTTCCGGCCGGCGAAAGCGTCGTCCACAACATCGGCTATGCGCTGTTCGACATCGACCTCGGCGAGATCGCCGCCGAAGGCTTTCTTGCCGCGTTCTTGATTATCGCGCTGGCGCTTGACGTGGCGCTCGATGCCGCGATCTACCTCGCCAAGCGCGAGGACGGCGGCTCGATCGTGTCGGCACTCACCGACGGCGGTCGCGACATCGTTGATCTCGACGGGGACCACGACTACCCGGCAGCCGAGAGCGACACCGACGGCGACAGCGACGTCGACACCGACCCGGACAACGGAGGGACTCACTAAATGGTACCAATCGAATACTATCTGCTGCTGTCGTCGGCAATCTTCTGTATCGGCCTCTTCGGGGTGCTGACCCGACGCAACGCGCTGTACTTCCTGATGTCGGTCGAACTGATGATGAACGCCGCGATCATCAACCTCGTGGCGTTCTCGTTTCAGGTGGGTAACCTCACCGGCCAGACGTTCGGCCTCTTCGTCATCGCGCTGGCGGCCGCCGAGGTCGCCGTCGGGATCGGCATTATCCTCGTTTTGTACCGCAACTTCGGAGACATCGACGTCATGGACGCGAACACAATGAGGTGGTAACAGATGGAGTTTGCATTCGAACTCGTTCCGTTGATCGTCCTCCTGCCGTTCGTTTCGTTCGTTGTTGCGCTGTTCGGGGGAAAATACCTGCCAAAGGGCGGTGCGCTTCCCGGCATTGCCGCGACGGGAATCGGGCTCGTGCTCTCGGTGCTGGCGGTTGCGGGCGTTCGGTCTGCCGGCGTCCACGAGGCGACCTACTACACGTGGGCGACGGGTGTAGGCAGCCAGCCGTGGGAACTCACCTTCGGCGCGCTGATCGATCCGCTGTCGTCGCTCATGCTCGTCATCGTCTCGCTCATCGCGCTGCTCGTCCATGTGTTCAGCCTCGGCTATATGAACGACGAGGGCGAAGACGACTTGCCGCGGTACTACGCCGGTCTCGGCCTGTTTACCGCCAGCATGCTCGGCTTCGTCATCGCCGACAACCTGCTGATGGCGTTCATGTTCTTCGAACTCGTCGGTCTGTGTTCGTTCCTGCTGATCGGCTTCTGGTTCCGCCGAGCGGGTCCGCCGTCTGCAGCGAAAAAAGCGTTCCTCGTGACACGGTTCGGTGACTACTTCTTCCTGATCGGTGTCGTCGCCGTGTTTGCGACGTTCGGCACGGCGAGTTTCGCGGGTAGTGAGTCGTTCCCGGCGCTCGCCGAGGCGGCACTCAGCGGCTCCGGCGACGTCTGGACGCCCGGCAGTCTCGACGTGAGCACGTGGTTCACGATCATTGGCCTGCTCATTTTGGGCGGTGTGATCGGCAAATCCGCACAGTTCCCGCTGCACACTTGGCTGCCCGACGCGATGCAGGGTCCGACGCCGGTCTCGGCGTTGATCCACGCCGCGACGATGGTTGCCGCGGGTGTCTATCTGGTTGCGCGGATGTACGGCTTCTACGTGCTGACGCCGACAACAATGGCGATAATTGCCTTAGTCGGTGGCTTTACCGCGCTGTTTGCGGCGACGATGGGCGTCGTCAAAAAGGAGATCAAGCAGGTGCTCGCCTACTCGACGATTTCGCAGTACGGCTACATGATGCTCGCACTCGGTGCGGGCAGCTACGTGGCCGCAACGTTCCACCTCATGACGCACGCATTCTTCAAGGCCCTGCTGTTCCTCGGCGCGGGCGCGGTCATCATCGCCATGCACCACGACGAGAACATGTGGAATATGGGTGGGCTCAAAAACAAGATGCCCGTGACCTACCTGACGTTCCTCGCCGGCTCGCTCGCGCTGGCCGGCATCTTCCCCTTCTCGGGCTTCTGGTCGAAAGACGAAATCCTGTTCGAGGCGTTCATTCACGGCCTGAACGACCCGATACTGCTCGTGGCGTGGGTGTTCGGACTGCTGGCGGTGCCCGTAACAGCCTTCTACACGTTCCGCATGGTGTTCTTGACCTTCCACGGCGATCCACGCAGCGAGACTGCGCGGAACCCCGAACCGATCGGCTGGAACATGAAAGGACCTCTGTCGGTTCTCGGCGTGCTGGCGGTCGTCGCCGGCTTCATCAACATGGTGCCGGTGCAGAAACTCACGGGCATGCAACTCGACTTCCTGACCCAGTGGCTCGACAGCGGGGCTGAGGGGCTGACCTACTCCGGCTACAACGCGCTGCTGGCGGAGTTTTCGGGCTACGAGGCCGGCGTGATTGCCGGGTCGGAGACGACGACGCTGCTGGTCGCGGCCGGACTCGGACTCGGTCTGGCCGTGGTCGGTGCGCTCGTCGCGCTGGGGCTGTACAACGTCGCCGAGCCGGTCGAACACACGGCCAAACTCGGCGACGCAAAAACGCTGCTGTACAACAACTACTACCAAGACGAGTTCCAGGTCTGGCTCGCGGGACGCACCGGGCGGGTTGCCGCCGGCGCGGACACCTTCGATCAGGGCGTCGTCGACGGCGTCGTCAACGGCGTCTCCTCGGTGAGCCTGGTCGGCGGTGACCGGCTCAAACGAATCCAGACCGGCATCGTCGGCAACTACGCGCTGTTGCTCACACTCGGGCTGACGGCGTTGCTTGTCGTCTTCGGCTTGCTGGGAGGGTGGTTCGTATGATAATCGAAGCACTACTCGCGTTCACCTTTGCGGCTGCACTGCTCGTCTTTGCGGTTCCGAACAAGTACGCGGCCACACTCGCCTTCGGGCTGAGTCTGGTTCCCATCGCCGGGAGCCTGTATCTCTGGTGGGCGTTCGAAAGCGGTGGCAACGCGCTCACCGGCGGCGACATCGCCTTCGAGACGGTCGTGCCGTGGCTCGAAGTGGCGGGTTACGAACTCCAGTGGTTCGTCGGCCTCGACGGAATCAGCCTGCCGTTGGTCGTGTTGACGACGTTCCTCACCGCGCTGGCAATCGTCAGCGCGTGGACGCCGATCGAGAGCCGACAGAGCCAGTTCTACGGCCTGATGCTGTTGATGGAGGCAAACCTGATCGGCGTCTTCGTCGCGCTCGACTTCTTCGTCTGGTTCATTTTCTGGGAAGCCGTGTTGGTGCCGATGTACTTCCTGATCGGCGTCTGGGGCGGCCCGCGCCGGAAGTACGCCGCGATCAAGTTCTTCGTCTACACCAACATCGCCTCGCTGG
>CAYWFO010000095.1:0-7424 GCA_964457485.1 uncultured Haloferacaceae archaeon
CATGCCGAACAGTTGCATCCACGGGTACAACGGCGAGGTGAACTCAGGGTGGTAGTCGTCGATTGCGCCCTCTCGGAAGCCGATGAGTGCGAGATTCACCAGAATAAAGACGATAATCTGGAAGGCACTGCCGAACTTGGCGACCTGATCGATTGGCAAAAACACGATCATCAGGATAATAATCGCGCCGGACAGCCCGATCGAAAGCACCGGCGTGTTGAACCGCTCGCTGACGGTTTCGAACGCCGGCGGCGCAAGCCCATCACGGGCCATCGCGAACGGGAACCGCGAGGCCGACAACAGCCCCGCGTTCGCCGTCGACGCCAATGCGAGTAGCGCGGCTCCAACGACCGCGACCGTGCCGACGATTCCGAGCGTTGCGTCGGCGGCCAGCGCCATAATCGGCCCCTCGCCGTCTGCTTCGAGCTGCCCGGCTTCGATCGCGCCAACGACATCCACCACGCCGATCGCAACGTAGACGACCGCAACGTACAGTATGGTCGTCAGCACCAACGAGCCGATCATGGCGCGTGGAATCGTCTTGCCGGGATCTTTGACCTCTTCGGCGACGGCGGCGATCTTGATCACCCCGGCGTAGGAGATAAACACGAGCGCGGTCGCTGCTAACAGTCCGCCACTCCCGAAGTTGAACGCACCAGCCGTCCGGTCGGGCGAAATATCAGGGACACCACCGATAATAAACCACGCGAGGGCGAGTAACATGACCCCGACGATGACGAACTGCATACTGCCGGCGCTTTTTGTGCTTACGATGTTGATCAGGGTGAAGAAAATCGCGAGAATGACCGCAATTGGAATAATGTAGGCGGCGATCTCCGGAGCGATAAACACGAGATATGGCACGCCGCCGACCAACGCGAGCGCCCCTTTGAACGACAACATAAACCAGTTGCCGATGCCCGCAATCGTTCCCAACAGCGGGCCCATCCCGCGTTCGACGTAAACGTATGAGCCACCGTCTTCGGGCATCGCGGTCGCCATCTCGGAGGCCGAAAACGCCGCCGGCAACACCAGTACACCGGCCAACAAGAACGCAAGGACGACTGCTGGGCCATCTACCGTGACGAACGCCACGCCGGGCAGAATAAAAATGCCCGAACCGACCATCGCCCCGATGGCGATCGCCATCGTCGAAAACAGTCCGAGGTCGCGTTTTAATCCCGTTGGCATAGTCTCCCTCGAAGAGTCAGATGGTTCATTGGCCGAGCTTCCATCCCGAGTAAGGTAGCAACTGTTCGGTTTCTCGCAAGTCGGTGTGGTAGCTACTGGTGTCGAACCAGTGGTTCAACAACAGGCTACTCACAACAGCGTATTTCACTACATACTATTATGTAGTAAGGTGTGCTGAATGTTGTTCCTTACTGGTTAGGAACACCGCGCGAACGGCCCGCAACAACTCTCACGCGCGTGCTTCCCGACGGATCTTTGTCCATGTCGCTCCAAACGGGGCTATGTCGTTGCTTAGCCGGTATCTCGACTGGTTCCGCCGCCAAACACCACCGATGCAGATCGGCTCGACGATCCTGTTGTTTGCAACGCTCTTCGTGCTCGGACTCTACACGCTTGGATTGCTCCCGCTGGGTATCATCGTCATTGTCCTCATTGACCACTGGCTCCGCGAATCGCGCGACTGACGAGCACCTACGGACAGCCGTCCGCTCGTGTGCCCGGTTCCGAACCGACTCGAGGTGACGAACCGAATGAGGCGTGCGAATGAGAGAAACGACCACGAGGACAACGGGTGACAAAACACGAGGCGGAATGACGAAATACGAGACAGAGTGACAAATACGGGACAGAATGACGAAATACGAGACAGAGACATCTCCAAGGCGGTTGAGTACGCAAAAAAATACCGCAGACGTCGTCGACGCCGTTCAGTCGTCAGCCGGGGCAGCCGTACCGAGTGAGCCGATATTGCCGACAATCGCTTCGTTGGCTGCAACCCACCGCAGTAACAAGAACGCGAAGATGTACTTCGCGCCGATGTCGAGGATACTGTACGCCCATGAGGTGATCGCCACATCGAGGACGGCGATTCCTTCCGCACCGAGCGCCCAGAAGATTGGGTAACCGAGCCACAGCACCACGGTCAGGATCTTCAGGGTGTTGAAGATCTCCGAAGTGCCAGCGGCCTCGGCGTCTTTGGGCCACTCGACGAGCAGCACGTAGAGGACGGCCACGAAGAACGCACAGCTAATGACGTACCAGAACCACCGCAGTGCGTGTGAGGACGTGGTCAACGCGGCCGCCAGACCGGTGACACACATGCCGATATCCATCACGAGCGCGGTGAAGATCTTGGTCATGTTCGATCCCGCGAGCAATCCGAGCGCAAGCAGGATCATCGGCGTCGACAGTGCCCAGGTGAGATACCGACCCCACATTGTGAGCACCTCTTCGCCTCCGAGCGCGTGCCCGGGCGGCATTTCGATGAAACTAATGGTGAGTCCCGATGCCAGCCCTGTATAGCTGGAAATCGAGACGAGCGGAACCATCAGTGTCGCGACAAAAATAAGCTGGGCACGCGGATCCTCCACGTTTCGTCCCATATAAACGAACAGGAGGATTGAGAGCCCAGCGAGCGCGATGTTTGACCAAAACGAGAGGTTCAGCAGTTCGTCTGCGATGACGCGCTGGTACACCTCTGGTTGGGTGAGTTCGCCGCCGGTCTGTGCGAGTGTTATCAGTTCGGCTACTGCTGGTTCTACCATGATCCACCTCCACGTAGGTTGTTTTGCAATAAAACCTCATGACCTGACTAGTATGAATGATTCGGATCCAACTGGAATCTCCGCTGATACGCTCGCTCCGCCAATACTTATTTATCGAGCCGTTCTTTGAAAGCCTATGGACGGTCAACATATCCTCCTGGTTCACCCCACAGATGGGCGCGAACGAGTTGTGACCGCGCTCCGAACCGCCGGCTGTTCGGTTACTGCCGTCGAGACGGCCACGGCGGCGCTCGGGAAACTCATGACTGAGGAGTTCGACTGTCTCATTAGCGAGTTTGACCTTCCAGGTGACGACGGACTCGAACTTTTCAAAACAGTCGAGGCGTCAAACTCGTCGCTCCATCGGATCTTATTTGCCGCCGAGGATGACCGACACCTGTCGCCGAAGGCGTTCGAACACGGGGTCGACCGGGTTATCACGAAGAACGGTCAAGAATCCATCGAGGCCCTCATTGCCGAGGTGGCCGAAACCAACACTGATACCGAACGTCAGTCCACGAAACAGGACGTATCGTCGCACGTTCCCTCCTCGTCAGAACTCGTCAGAGCCATCGAAGCGGCCCCGATCGGCGTCAGCCTCAGCGACCCCTCACTGACGGACTATCCGCTCGTGTATGTCAACGAAGCGTGGTCGCAGTTCACCGGCTACGATGACACAGAAATGCTGGGACGAAATCCTCGGCTACTGCAAGGCCCAGAGACCGACTCAGAGACTGTTGGCAAACTCGCCGAAGCTGTCGACCGCGAGGAACAGAGAACCGTCGAAATCCGCAACTATCGAAAGGACGGCACGCCGTTTTGGAACGAGCTCACAATCGCTCCAATCTACGACGACGACGGCGAGTTAGCCCACTACGTCGGCTTTCAGATCGATGTGAGCAATCGACGACGCGCCGAAGAGCTCGCCGATGAACGCGCCGAGCGACTTGCAAGTGAACAACGGACGCTTCGTCGAATTCTCAGTCGGGTCAACGGGCTGCTCAGCGAGGCCTCACGCATTCTGGTTGAGTCGACCGATCAGGACGTGATTCGTCATCAGGTCTGCGAGGAAATCGCCGCCGATCCGGGCTACACCGCCGCGTGGATCGGGCGTGTCGAGACCGACGACTCGGTATCGATCGTCGCAAACAGCGGCCTCCCCGACGATCTCACTAACGTTCGCTCATCGGCGTTGCCCGAGGCAGTCAAACGAGCGATCGAAACCGACGAGCCACACGACACCGCCGAACCGACGGCTGAAAGCGTTCTCGCACCGCAACAGATCGGCGGCTATCGGTTGCTCGTGGTGCCGCTGTGCTACGGTGACCGTCGGTACGGGCTGCTCGGCGTGTACAGCAGCAATCCCGAAGCGCTCGACCGCCGAGAACAGCGAGTCTTCGAATCGCTCGGAAAAATGATCGCCAACGGTCTCCATGCCGTAGAGACAACGCGGATTTTGACGACAGATCGCGTCACCGAACTCCAGATAGAGATCCGTGACGAGTCGCTGACAGTCGCACAAATCGCCAGCAGGCTAGGCGGATCGGTCGATCGTTGCGGAGCGACGCGTACGCACGACGACGACTGCATGTTGTATCTCACTGCTGAGGCGAGCGAATCGGAGCTCGAAGCACTCGCGTCGGTGTCGGATATCCGTGAAGTCAGGGTGATCTCGGCGGTCGACGGGAAACACACCTTTTCGGTCACCGTGGCCGGTGAAACACCGTCGGACATACTCGCGGAGTCGGGCGCTGTCGTGACCGCGACGACGGCCACTCCGACCGCGACGGAACTCACGGTCGAACTGGCTCCCGAACAGGACGTTCGAACGGTGCTCGATGGGCTTCGCGAACGGTACGACGCAGTCGAACTGCGTGCGCGAACCCAGCGCGATCGGCGTGATCGTCGCCCCAGTGAGTTTGCCACTGCGGTCGACAATCGACTCACCGACCGCCAGCAGGACGCGCTCAAAGCCGCCCACCTCAACGGCTACTTCGAGTGGCCCCGACCGGTCGACGGCGACGAAATCGCCGAAACAATGGATATCACGCGGCAGACGTTCCACCAACACCTCAGAGCCGCCGAACGCAAACTCGTCGCGGCGTACGTCGATTCCTGAGCGAATGAAAGAGGACCCGGTGCCGCATACGTGTCGGTATTCTAACTAGTATGGACACAGATTCATATATGAAGAAAAATAATAACACGTCACCGATGTAACTGTCAGAGACCACCTGCCTCCCTCCGGGCCGATAGCCCTACTCCTGTTTGAATAGCGTGGTACCGCCAGCACTCCAATCTCCGTCGTCACCGGCGAGCGGCGCGTTTTTGCCAGCGTCTCTCGTAGCAAGAGAGGATGGACGACCACTCAGGGTTCCCGCTTGAGTCCGTGGTAATTCGCCGCGGCGAGCGGTCGGACGTAGATTCGATCCATCGGATCGAGTCGACCGTGTTCGACCAGCCGTGGTCGCCATCGATGTTTGAACAGTTTCTCGACGATTCGGTGTTTCTGGTCGCTGAGTATCCCGGTGGGGACGGCACCGAGCGCGGTGACGAGTGGATTCGGTCGATTGCCGGCGAAATCGTCGGCTATGTCGTCGCCGACGTGGTCGCAACCGTCGACGGAACGTTCGGCCATATCAAGGATCTCGCGGTGCATCCGACCGCCCAGGGCAACGGACTCGGGCGCGTCTTGCTCCAGCGAGCCGTGTTTGGACTGACAATCGCAAGTGCCGAACGCATCAAACTCGAAGTGCGTCGGAGTAACGAGCGAGCGATTTCGCTGTACCGCTCGGAGGGATTCGAGGCGATCCGACTCCGACCCGGCTACTACGATGACGGCGAGAGCGCGCTGGTGATGGTGAACGAACCGTAGTCGTCGGTTCCGGCGGTGAAGTTCCGGATCGCCGCGTTTTAGCCGGCTGCGACCCGACGCCCGGTATGGGCTATCTGTGTCCGGTCTGCGAGGAGCCGTTCGGCGGTGAAACCGCAGTAACACACCACCTCGCAGTCACCGCAATCGTCCACGGCGAGGAGCACGAGGCGTGGCTCAACCGCACGTTCGACGACTGGGAATCACTCGAGCGAACGGCGCTCGCAGACGCCGTGAGCGACGTGGCCGAACCGACCGACGACGACTTCGACCATCCCAGTTCCGACCACTCGGGGGTCGATTATTTCGAGTCACCCGATTCCAGGTTCGACTGCGACGCAACCGCCGACGGCAACCGCTCAGAAATCGAACTCAACCGGAGCGGAGACACCGCTGCGCGGCCGGGCGTCGACGCCGAACTCGCCGCGCTCGACGCTGACGGCCAGCGCATTCTGCGCGAAGCCAGAGCGCTCACGCAGGCATTGGCTGCAACGGGTGCCCGTCATCCACAGCCAGCACAGAAAGACACGGTGAAACAACCCGATGGTAAGCGCAACGATGAAAACGATGACGCTCGCGCAAACGCCGACGCCACCGCCGGGGATCACAGCGAACCCGCCACCGAGATCAATGCCACCGGCGACACCGACGCCACCGGTGGCACCGACGCAACCAACGACACCAGAACCCACAGCGAGCGCGACACGGGGTCGACATGAACACGACTGGCGTCTACGAACCCGAAACGGCCGACGCGGTCAAAACAGCCTACGAGAATGTGGGTTCTGTCGCCCAAATCGTGATCAAAGAAACCACCCGGGCGATGGGTTTCGACTCGGTGGAGTACGACGAGCGAGTTACTGGCGATGTCATCGAGACCGCCCGTGACGCGGTGTTCGCCTCGCTGTTGACGACCTACCACGGCTCGCGCGAGGAGTTCGAAACGTGGTGTGAAGGGCGCTCGTTCGATGTAATCGAGCGACACGGGAGCGAGAACGTCGACCGCGTCGTGTGGCACCCGGTCGTCTGTCGGGACACGGTGGTGTCGGCAAGCTACCAACACGAGCGCGAGGCGGCCGCCGCAACCGTCCGCCGTCGGGCGTTTGGCCGGTACTACCGCGAGTTGTTGTAGAACCGACGCGGCCGACACGCCGATTCGCGCGTCCACGACACAGCGTGACGTGAGCGTCGCGAGAACAGCACCTTTATCAGTCGCTCGGGGCGAGTTTTTCACAAGATTACTCCGAGGAGGTCACAAGTGACACAAGCCACAACACAACCGGAGGTGAACATCGGACTCGTCGGCCACGTCGACCACGGGAAGACGACGCTCGTCCAGGCGCTGAGCGGCTCGTGGACCGACCAGCACTCCGAGGAGATGAAGCGCGGCATCTCTATCAGGCTCGGCTATGCGGATGCGACGTTCCGCAAATGCCCGGGCGTCGACGAACCCGACTGTTTCACTGTCGAGGAGGACTGTGCGGACGGCTCGAAAAGCGAGCCGTTGCGAACCGTTTCGTTCGTCGACGCGCCCGGCCACGAAACGCTGATGGCGACGATGCTGTCTGGCGCGTCGCTGATGGACGGCGCGGTGCTCGTCGTTAGCGCAACCGAAGACGTTCCCCAGTCGCAAACCGAAGAACACCTGATGGCGCTCGACATCATCGGCATCGAGAACATCGTCATCGCCCAGAACAAGGTCGATCTCGTCGACCGCGACCGCGCGGTCGACCACTACGAACAGATTCAGACGTTTGTCGAGGGAACGGTCGCCGAAGACGCCCCAATCGTTCCCGTGAGCGCCCAACAGGAGGTCA
>CAYWFO010000096.1:0-7419 GCA_964457485.1 uncultured Haloferacaceae archaeon
ATCGACACCGACGACCGACACATCGAGCTGCGCGACGGCGACCCCGTCGAGTACGACTATCTCCTCGTCGGCCTCGGCAGTTCGACCGCATTTTTCGGCATTGACGGTCTCAAAGAACACGCGCTTACCATGAAAAGTCTCGACGACGCCCGCGAGATTCACGAATCCGTCCGTACGGCGAGTAAGACGGCAACCCAGAGCGAACCCGCACAGGTGGTCGTCGGTGGCGCTGGCCTCTCGGGTATTCAGGTTGCCGGTGAGGTCGCCGAATACCGTGACACCCATCGTGCACCGATCGAGATCAGCCTCGTCGAGGGGCTCGACGAGATATTCCCCGGCAACGACCCCGAGGTACAGGGGGCACTCAAAAAACGGTTGCTCGACCGCGACATCGAGATTCTGACCGGCGACTTTATTTCGGGTGTCGACGAGGAATCGGTGTTCGTCGGTGACGACTCGCTCGCGTACGACGTCCTCGTCTGGACCGGCGGCATTACGGGGCGTGAGGAACTCGCTGACGCCAACCTCGACGCCGAGGAGCGCTCGAAGCGCGTGTTTGCCGAATCCGACTTCCAGACCAGCGACGACCGCGTGTTCGCGATCGGTGACGCCGCGATGATCGATCAGGGCGGCGACACCGTCGCGCCGCCAACCGCCCAGGCCGCATGGATGGCTGCCGAGGTTGCTGGCGAAAACCTCGCCCGCGCCGTTCGCGGTGCGCCGCTCAAATCCTGGAAACACAAAGACAAGGGAACGGTCATCTCGGTCGGCGACAAAGCGGTCGCTCACGACGTCATGGGTGTGCCGATCAACACGTTCGGGGGGCCGGCCGCCAAGGCGCTGAAAAAAGGCATTGCCTGCCGCTGGATCGCCGATATTACCTCGGTGAAACGCGCCACGAGCGCGTGGAGCGACATGTGATCGTCGCGTCCCACACGCGCTGATAAACAAAACCCGTTCGGGCCGACCGTTCGCCGACGACACGACGCAACGCAAATAAAAACAGTCCACTATCATCACTCACCCAATGACCGACTCCACACGCAACCGAGACAGGATTGCAGTCGGCGTTGTAGCCGCGATTCTACTCGCCGGTGGCGTTGGGACGTGGCTGGCGGGCCGTCAGTGGCAGGATTTTGGCCGTATGAGCGGGCACATGGGCATGGGAGGATCCACGTTCGTCCATCCGGCGTGGCTCGCTGTTGGGACGCTTCTCGTCGCCGCTGCGGTTGGTGGGCTGTATCTCCTCGTTCGTGAACGCGACAGCGATGTCGCCACCGAGCCAACCGCGTCAACCGGTTCGACGACCGCCCGTGTTGACACCGCTGATGACGACACCGTTGCCAACGACTCCGTTGACGACACCATTGACGACGATTCGCGGATCGACGACAGCGACGTGGCTGACGACAGCGATAGGCCATCACAGCGGTCGTTACTTGCGGTGCTTCCGGCGGACGAGCGACGTGTGCTTGCACCGGTGTTCGACAGTCCGGGACTGACGCAGATCGAACTCCGCGACCGATCGGGGTTCTCCAAAAGCAAGGTGAGTCAGGTCGTCACCAGTCTCGAGAAACGCGGACTCATCGCTCGTGAGCCACAGGGCCGGACGTATCGGATCTATCCGGCAGACGACATCGATTCGGACACTACGGTCGACGAACCCTAAAATGGTCGCAGACTCCTGCGACGAACGGTCTCTTGTACGAGAAACGATGAGAAGCCAGTAGAAACGTTCTCGAACGCGTTCGGAGATGCGTTCACACCCAATCAGGTAACTTCCCATCCGGTGTAGTCGAGAATGGAGGTAACCTATGACAAAACTCAAATCGGTCGGTATTGCGCTGTCTATCGGTGCACTGCTCGTTCTTGCTGTCGGCGTGGCGACAGCGACCGGCGGTGCCATCGGTGCGGACGCTCCCGACACACACATGGCGGAGACACAGCCAGACAACCCAGCGCACGATCACCACGGCGGTTTCGGTTCACTGATGGCCAATGCTGGTGACCGTCTCGGCCATGGTGTCGCCACGCATGTGGGCCACACCGACCAGCAGTCGGCCAACGGTGGCGAACCGCGAGCCGGCACCGCTGGCCACCAGACCGATCATACTGGTGACCACCACGCGGATCGACAACCCGACGCAACGCACTCCGGCCACCACGCGGATCGACAACCAGGCGTAACGCACTCCGGCCACCACGCAGACCGCCACTGCGCATAGCTTGCACACAACAGCCAATACGGCCCCACCCGAGTCGACCCGGAACCCCACCATGGGGCTTCGCTAGGTGCTGACTACCGGCTCACTCAGTACAGATTACTCTCTCGTTTCGCATATTTTCTGTGTGCCATCAGCCAACTGACTGCCAGCGCTGCGGGTCATACCGGAGACCAGCAATAAGAGATGCATCGTGAGCCGGCTGATCCGGTGAGGGCTGGGAGATTTTTGCCGAGATCAGTCAGGCTAGTGCGCGGGCTCTTCGGCGGGGGCGAGCATATCGTCGATCTGCAAAATCAGAATGCTGTTCGTGTTGTCCTTAGCGTCGAGCGTTCCAGTGATGCGGAGCTTCGACAGCGGCGTGGGGCCGACGACAACCTCATCGCCCTCGTGAAAGCCGCGGATCGATCCCTGCAGGTGGATTTCTGCCCGGCAAAGCTCGGGGTGGTGGACGCTCGACAGATCGATGCTCTCGACGTTGGCGTTTTCGACCGGTTCGCCGTTGTGTTCGAGCGGAACCGACGCTGGCTCGTCCATCTGGTCGACATCGAGCGCCTCGTAAGCGTTGGCCGTCGGCTTATAGCCTCCCTTCGGGCCGGGAACACCCTCAACCAGCTGGAGTGCTTTCAGACTCTGCATCTGGTTGCGAATCGTTCCGGGGTTTCGGTTGACCTCTTCGGCGATATCCTCACCTTTTACCGCATCTTCGGTTTGGCGGTGCAGGTTGGTGAGTGCAGTGAGGATGGTTTTCTGACTTGGGGTGAGTTCGATTGATGACATAGTGGGCCGTTGGGTGGGGCGCATGATAAATCCGATGGAAAACTAGGTAGAATACTGGCTGTAAATTGGCGTTTGCGACGATTTTGTTTCCGTTGACACCGCTCTCTCCAGACAGTCTCAGCAACATTTGTTATGTGATCAGCAGGCCCAAAATCCGACTTCTCGTTCTCGATGTCACACGGGGGCTGTCCGGCTTGCCGACGGAGTCTCACGGCTACGTGGCTCCGACGGTATCGGCTCGTCTGACAGGATCCACCCGTATCATCGGCGCACCGACTGACGACGGCACGAACCGCCACGACCTCGATATAACTCCCTCCGCGATGCGGTATGCCGACCGTGCAGCGCGACTCGCTGCGTCGGGCGTCAACAGCGTCGACACCGGGGACATCTACGCCCCACGCGCCGAGGCCTGTGATCTTAGAACAACCACGCCACCGACCGGGAGTGCAACGTTTCTCGCCCAAACCGAGGCCGTTTGTCGACGGCTTAGCGGCCGGGTATGTCGGCGTTCTCGGGGGTCACACCCCGCTCGTGCTTGGTGGCGACCACTCGGTCGCAATCGGTTCGGTCACCGGCTCGGCAGCCGACGGCTCCATCGGGGCGATCTGGTTCGACGGCCACGCCAGCCTGAACACGCCGTCAACATCACCGTCGGAGAACATTCACCGAATGCCCCTCGGAGCGCTGCTCGGCCTTGATGAGTTTGCCGACAGCAACTGGGCAAACGCCTCCGGCCTGCATAAGAGACGTTGTTCTCGTTGGGCTTCGCAGTGTCGACGGGGCCGAAAAGTGAGTGATCGCCGATCACGACCCGACGGTTTTGACGATGTCGGAGATTGATCGCTGCGGGATTATCCGTCGGTCACCGGTGGATTCTCGTCATCGAACGCACGTTCGTCAGCTTCGGCTTCCAGGTCGACCTCGGCCTCGGATTCAGCGGTCACCATCTCGCGTGGAATCACGTCAAGACAGGATACAGCGTCGCCCTCGTCGAGATCCATGACGATAACGCCCATCGTGTTGCGCCCTACCGTCGAAATCCCTTCGACCGGGGTTCGCATAATCTGGCCGGATTTGCTCATCACGACGAGGTGATCGCCGGGGCCGACGGTCTCCATCGCACAGACGCGACCGTTTCGCTCGTTGGTTTTGATGTCGATGAGTCCTTTGCCGTTTCGCGACTGGACACGGTACTCGTCGATATCCGATCGTTTTCCGTAGCCGTGTTTCGTCACGGTCAGCACCCAACTGTGGCGCTCGGTGTCGACGGCGGCAACGCCGGCAACCCGATCGCCGGCTTGGAGATCGATGCCGCGAACGCCCCTGGCCGTCCGTCCCATAGACCGCACGTCCTGTTCGTCGAACCGGATCGCCATTCCGTCGGCGGTCGCGATCACGAGCGTTCGCTCGCCATCGGTGATCTCGACATCGACGAGTCTGTCGCCTTCTTCGAGGCTGAGCGCACGGATGCCCGTTGTTCGGATGTTCTGGAACGCCTCGACGGAGGTGCGCTTAATGTAGCCGTTCCGCGTCACCATCGTCAGATAGCGCTCGCCATCGATCTCGTCGACGGCGATGTCGTCCATGTTGACGACCGCAGTGAGCTCTTCGCCGTCGTCGAGATCGAGCAGGTTGATCGCCGACTTGCCGCGGGCCGTCCGGCTCATCTCGGGAATCTGGAACCCGCGGATTTTGTATATCTGGCCGAAGTTCGTCATACACAACAGATAGTCGTGGCTGTTGGCGACGAACACCGACGACACTGCGTCACCTTCCTTGAGATCGGTTCCGATAATTCCCTTTCCGCCCCGGTTCTGTGCCCGAAACGTCGATAGCGGCATGCGTTTGATGTAGTCGTCTTCGGACATGACGACCGCGATGTCCTGTTCGGGAATGAGATCTTCGTGGGCAACTGTTCCGTCGTCCTCGATGAACGCAGTTCGGCGCTCGTCGTCGTACTCGGCCTTGATTTCGCGCAGTTCGTCCTCGATCACGCCGAGCAGTTCGTCCTCGTTTGTGAGAATTTCGGTCAGCCGCTCGATTCGGGCTTGGACCGCCTCGTACTCCTCCTCGATTTCCTTCGACTCCATCGATGTCAGCGAGCCGAGCTGCATGGCGACGATGTGTTCGACCTGTGGCTCCGAGAAGTCAAAGCGCTCGCGAAGCGAGGTTTTCGCCTCGTCACGGTCGTCGGCGTCGCGAATCGTCTCAACCACGCTGTCGACGTTGTTGAGCGCCGTCAGCCGCCCCTCGAGAATGTGGGCGCGGTCTTCGGCCTCGTCGAGTTCGAACTGCGAGCGACGACGAACGACCTCGCGGCGGTGATCGAGATAGTGTTCGATCGTCTCGCGAAGCGTCAGCACCTGTGGTGCGCCATCGACCAATGCGAGGTTGATAACGCCGAAGGTTCGTTCGAGATGGCTTTCGAGCAGTTGGTTTTTGACGACATCGACCATCGCGTCGCGTTTGAGTTCGATGACGACGCGAATGCCGTCGCGGTCCGACTCGTCTCGCAGGTCGCGAATGCCCTCGAGTTTTCCCTCGTTGACATCGGTGGCGATTCGCTCGACGAGTCGGGATTTGTTCTCTTGATACGGCAGTTCAGTGATGACGATGGTGCCGGCCTCCTCGTTGACCTCGAACTCCGCGCGCATCCGGACGCGCCCACGACCCGTTTTGTAGGCGCTGTGGACGCCGCTGCGGCCGACGATGTTCGCTCCGGTCGGAAAGTCCGGGCCTTTGACATGTCCCATGAGGTCTTCGACCGTACAGTTGGGGTTGTTGATCAGGTGAATAGTCGCGTCGATGACCTCGCCGAGATTGTGTGGCGGGATGTTCGTCGACATGCCGACCGCAATACCCGACGAGCCATTGACAAGCAGATTGGGAAACGCCGACGGCAACACACTCGGCTCGTCGAGTCGGTCGTCGTAGTTCGGGGTGAAATCGACGGTGTCCTTGTCGAGATCATCCAGCAGCTCCTCGGCCATCGAGGCCATCCGGGCCTCAGTGTAGCGCATGGCTGCCGGCGGGTCGCCGTCGACCGAGCCGAAGTTTCCTTGACCGTCGACGAGCGGGTACCGCATCGAGAAGTCCTGGGCCATCCGCGCGAGCGTGTCGTAAATCGCGCTGTCGCCGTGCGGGTGGTAATCACCCATCGTCTCGCCGACAATCGAGGAGCTTTTTCGGTGTGCCGACCCCGACGACACACCGGCTTCGTACATCGCGTACAGAATGCGACGGTGAACCGGCTTGAGGCCATCACGGACATCGGGGAGTGCGCGCCCGGCGATGACCGACATGGCGTAGTCGATATACGACTGCTCCATCTCGTCTTCGATCCGGGCGGTTTCGATTCTGGCGGCGTCTACGTCTGGGGAATCAGGGAGGTCTGCGCTCATATGTACTTAAATGTCGACCCACTCGGCGTCGGTCGCGTGGTCTTTGATAAACTGTTTGCGTGGCTCGACCGCATCGCCCATCAGCACCGAAAACATCCGGTCGGCGGCGGCCGCATCTTCGATCGTAATCCGTTTGAGAATCCGGTTTTCTGGATCCATCGTCGTCTCCCACAACTGGTCGGGGTTCATTTCGCCGAGGCCTTTGAATCGTTGGACTTGCGTTGGGTTGCCGTCACATTTCTCTTCGACAAGCCGGTCACGCTCGACTTCGGTCATCGCGTCGTAGGTTTCCCCACGGTACCGAACCCGGTACAGCGGCGGCTGGGCTGCATACACGTAGCCTGCCTCGATGAGCGGCTTCATGTGGCGATACAACAGCGTCAACAACAGCGTGCGGATGTGTGCGCCGTCGACGTCGGCGTCGGTCATCAGAATGATTTTGTGGTACCGCGCCTCGTCGATATCGAACTCCTCACCGATGCCCGCGCCGATGGCCGTGATGAGCGCCCGAATCTCGGTGTTTTCGAGAATGCGGTCGAGCCGGTGTTTTTCGACGTTGAGAATCTTGCCTTTGATCGGCAAAATTGCCTGGTTGTGCCGATCGCGACCCTGCTTGGCACTTCCGCCGGCGCTGTCGCCCTCGACGACGAACAGTTCGCTGTCTGCGGGGTCGCGCGTCTGACAGTCGGCCAGTTTGCCGGGCAGCGCCGTCGATTCGAGTGCGCTTTTTCGGCGGGTGAGTTCTTCGGCCTGCTTGGCGGCTTTCCGCGCCCGGGCGGCCTCTGCAGCCTTCATCACGACTGCCTGGCCGGTGTCGGGGTTCTCTTCGAGATAGGTTCGAAGCTGTTGATGCGTCGCGCTCTCGACGATTCCACGAACTTCGCTGTTGCCGAGTTTCGTCTTCGTCTGTCCCTCGAACTGCGGATCGGGGTGTTTAATCGAAATCACAGCGGTCATTCCCTCGCGAACGTCCTCGCCTTTGAGGTTCTCGTCGAGGTCGTCGGTCAGACTGT
>CAYWFO010000097.1:0-7408 GCA_964457485.1 uncultured Haloferacaceae archaeon
TCTGCGAACGGTACGACGCCGATCCACAGTTCGTCTGCTGTTCGGCCACCATCGGTAACCCCATCGAACACGCCGGCCGGATCACCGGTCGCGAGGAGTCGAGCTTCCAACTGGTCGACCACGATGCCAGCGGTCGCGGCCCTCGCCACTGGCTGCTGTGGAACCCACCCGAGTACAGCGGCAGCTGGCAGAACCGCGGCTCAGGAAGGAGAAAATCGAGCCACACCGAGGCCAAACAGCTGTTCGTCGACCTCGTTTCGCGTGACTTCCAGACGCTCGCGTTTACCCGCGCCAGACAGGCCGCCGAGCAGTACGCCACCGAAAGCGCACGGGAACTCCGCAAACGCGGCGAGCAGAACCTCGCTGGCAAAATTCGCGCCTACCAGGCCGCGCTGAAACACGGTGTCCGGAGAGACATCGAGACCGACCTGCAGTCGGGCGACCTCCGGGGCATTTGGAGCACTAACGCGCTCGAACTCGGGGTCGATGTCGGCGGCCTTGACGCGGTCGTCCTCGATGGCTATCCCGGCACCCGAATGTCGGCGAGCCAGCAAGCCGGCCGCGCCGGGCGTGGCACTGATCCCGCGCTCGTCGCCTTCGTTGGCGGCGAAGACCAACTCGACCAGTACTTTATGAAACACCCCGACGCCTTCTTCGAGACCGATCCCGAACGCGCCGTTTCGGACCCCGACAACCGCGAACTGCTTGCCGACCACATCGCCAGCGCGGCCGCCGAACACTGGCTGTCGGTCGACGACGAGGCCCACTTTGGCGGCGCGTTTCCCGAAATCGTCACCGACCTCGAACGCGAGGGTCGGCTCGAACGCCGCCAAACCAGCGAGGGAATCCGGTGGATCCACAGCGGCGACGGCAGCCCTCAGCACGAAATGAGCCTCCGCACCGTGGGCGACCGCGAGATCGATCTCCTGGACGCCCGCTCGAACGACGTGATCGCGACGCTCGGCGTCGACGACGCCCTCCGGGATGCCCACCGCGGAGCGATCTACCACCAGCAGAGCCAAACCTACGAGGTCGCCCGTCTAGATCTCGACCGCGACGTGGCTGAACTCCAGCCCACCTGGGCAGACTACTACACCCAGGTTCTCTCCGAAAAATCAATCGCGGTCAACGAGGATCTGGCCGACAAGCCGCTGCCATACGACGAGCAGACCGACAAAGACGTCCGTGTCCACTACGCCGACATCACACTCACCGAACGGATCACCGGTTTCCAGCGCAAGGATCGGTCGACTGGCGACGTGCTTGGCGAGGAGGATCTTGCGCTCCCCGAAACCACGCTCCGAACCAAGGCCCTCTACGTTACTGTCCCGCCAGCTATCGAAGCCGACCTCCGGGCGAACCACACCAACCACGAGTTCAACGGGGGCATTCACGCCGCCGAACACGGGATGATCTCGCTGTTTCCGCTCCTCCTGCTGTGCGACCGCAGCGACGTCGGCGGCCTCTCGACGCCGTACCACCCCCACACCGACCGTGCGACGGTCTTCATCTACGACGGCTACCCCGGCGGCGTCGGACTCACCGAGGCCGGCTTTGATGTGATCGAGGAGCTGATGAGTCGGACGGCTGAGCTGATCACCGACTGTGACTGCGCGGACGGCTGTCCGGCCTGCGTGCAGTCGCCACAGTGTGGCAACGGCAACGAACCGCTGGCGAAAGCTCCGGCTGTCTCCCTATTACATCGCCTGAGTGGATCGAGCAAGTCCTCGGAGTCGTCCGTCGAGACGACGAATCGAGTGGAGTGAAAGCCACGGGGCACGCAGGTTATGGATCCAGGATGTAGTCGGCGGCTTTCTCAGCGATCATCGTCGTCGGAGCGTCCGTGTTCCCGCTGGTGATCGTCGGCATGATTGAAGCATCAACGACACGGAGCCCATCGACCCCGTGGACAGCGAGCCGATCATCGACAACCGCCATCTCATCGTCGCCCATCTTGCAGGTTCCCACAGGGTGGTACAACGAGTGCGCCGTCTCTCGGAGATGCTCGATCAGTTCCCCGTCGGATCGCGCATCCGACCCCGGCAGCAGCTCGCGACCACGGTACGCATCGAACGGCTCGGCCTGCAGGATTTCGCGGATCAGTTTGAGCCCGTCGAGCAGGATTTCTCTGTCCGCTTTGTCAGTGAGGTATCGCGGATCGATCGCTGGCTCGTCGAACGGATCTGCCGACCGGAGTGTGAGCCGACCGCGGCTTTCGGGCCGAAGACAGAGCGCGCCAAGCCAAAAACCATGCCCGTCGGGGTTGTCGAACCCGTGGTTGACGGAGTATGAGGGGCCGAAATGCAACTGGATATCGGGGCGTTCAGTTTCTTCCGAAACCGACGTGAAGCCACCGGCTTCCGCGACGTTCGAGGTCAATGGCCCCCGTTTCAACACCAGATATTTGACCAGGTTCCACAGCGAGTCCGCGCTCGCAAGGGAGATTGGTTTCTCGCAGGCGTAGTTGAGTTTCACCTGGAGATGATCCTGGAGATTCCGTCCGACGCCGGGGAGATCATGGACGACCGGAATCCCGTGATTGTTGAGATGGGCTGCTGGCCCAACGCCCGACAGCATGAGCAGCTGCGGTGAGTTGATCGTACCCGCCGAGAGAATTACCTCCGTGGTTGCGTCGACGGTTTCGGTCGAGCCGGTGTCATCCCGGACGTACTCGACGCCGACCGCGTTTTGCCCGTCGAACCGAACCTGAGTCACCTGCGCGCCGGTGGTGACAGTTAGATTCGACCGCTCCAGAACCGGTTTCAGGTAGGCGTCGGCGGCACTGTGTCGTGTGCCGTTCTTTTGTGTCACCTGATACAGCCCAACGCCCGCCTGCTCGCCGGCATTGAAATCCTCGTTGTGTGGCAGGCCGACCGCCTGTCCTGCCTCGACGAACACCTCGCTGAGTTCGTTGGGTGCCTGCAGGTCTGCCACGTGTCGTGGTCCGCCGGTTCCGTGATACGCTGAGGAGCCGCGTTCGTTGTGTTCGGCCCGTTTGAAATAGGGGAGAACGTCTTCGAACGCCCAGCCGTTGTTTCCGAGTTCGGCCCAGTGGTCGTAATCTTCGGGCTGGCCGCGAGCATAGATCATCGCGTTGATCGAACTCGACCCCCCGAGGGTCTTGCCGCGCGGCCAGTACAGCTCCCTGTCGTTCAGCTCCGGCTGTGGTTCGGTGTCGTACGCCCAGTCGACCGCTGATTTGAATAGCTCGGAGAACGCCGCTGGAATACTGATCTCGGTTTTTTCATCCGGTTTGCCGGCCTCCAACAGTAGCACACGCTCGCCCTCGGCAGAGAGCCGATTTGCGAGCACACAGCCCGCCGACCCCGCGCCAACGAGTATGTAATCGTAGCGCTGCCCACCCTGATTTGACATGATAATATATCATCGAAAACACCGGCTTAAACCCCACAGTATCGCCGGGACGAACGGACAGCTGGCGGACGAAAAATCAATTACGGGTTGTCCAGTCCGTTTGTTGTGGAATCTGATAATTTAAGTGTTACTACCATCGTTAGAGAAACGGATGCCGTCGCAGTCACCAAACGAGTTCGTCCTCAGCTCGTCAGTCCGAACCGAGATCGTGTGTCGGGCCGCCGAGCGCACGGTGTCGACCAGCGCGCTGTTGGCCGGAATCAATGCGAGCGATTCTGCGGTGTACGACGCGCTCTCGACGCTCAGAAACCGCGGGCTGCTCACCGAGGCCAGCGGGGGATGGGAACTCACGGCGCACGGCCAGGTTGTCGCCGACAGTGTCTCGGCCTGGCAGCAGTCTGAGGCGTTTCTCGCCACGGATCCGGAGTTCTGGAAAACCCATCGGCTCACCGTCATCCCAGCGAGCTTTCGCCGCCGACTCCCCGCGATAAGCGAGTATGAGATCGTCCGCGACACGCCGCACAATCCGAACCGGTCGGAGGATCTCGCCATCAGCATCCTCGAATCCGCCGACTCCTGTGAGCTCACCACACCGTACTACTCACGACGCCACCAGGAAGCGATCCCGACACACCCGGAGACGCGCTTGCTGGTCACCCGACAGGCAATCGATGTCAGCCTCCAGCGGTACAAATCGGGTCTCCGCGAGGAGCTAACTGCGTTGGAGCTAACAAACATCCGACTGACCGACTGCCAGTTCGCGTCGGTCGTCACCGATGACACACTGAAGTTCGAACTGCCGACGCTCGGGGAGGAATCGATGAACCACCACGCTGAGAGAAGCACGGCCGAACCGTCCGACCAGGGATCGGTCACTGACACCTCCGCGATATTCGTCTCGAAGATGGATGCAGCAGTCGAGTTTGGACGCGACCTGTTTGACGCGCTGTGGGCAGACTCGGATCCGCTCGGCCCGTATATCAAGCGTCAGTTTCCCGAACTGCGGGAGTGAGAGCCGTCTTACTCGATTTTGTTCCGAACCACTAGGCTGAGAACGGTTCCCGAGTCGAAATAACCTGCAGTTGCACCACTGCCATCGCCGGTGCCGTGAGTACTGAGCGTCGAGATCTGCGACGGGTTACAAAATAAAACCGCTGAAGGGATAACAAAACCATTGATGTTCGAACGGTACTGCAGCCAGTGTCTCCCCCGATCCCTACATCAACACACAATACCACTCATCACAATCCGCGTTGAGGCGTACGAGACGACGAATACCCCACTCAGTACGAGTGAATCGACTCGCCTTTTGCGGCTTCGGCGGCCTCAACGAGGGCCTCGGGGAACGTCGGATGGGCGTGGAGCGTGGTCGCAATGTCGCCGAGCGAGGCATCGAGTTCGAGCGCGAGCGTTGCTTCGGCGATCATATCCGAGGCGCGTGCACCGACGATCCGAACCCCCAGAAGCTGCTCGTCGCTGTCGGCGATGACTTTCACGTAGCCCGAGGGTTTGTCCATGGTCAGCGCACGACCAGAGGCGCTCAACGGAAACGTGCCGACCATGATCTCGTCGTGAGCCTCGCGTGCCTCCTGTTCGGAACGTCCGACGACCGCGACTTCCGGATCGGTGTACATCACCGCAGGCATGTATTCGTGGTCGACCGTGTCGTCGTCGCCGGCGGCCACCGCGGCGGCGACCTTCCCCTCTCTGTAGGCGAGGTGGGCCAGATACGGCGGGCCGGCGGCATCGCCGACACAAAAGATGGCGTCGTCGGCTGTCCGACAGTGGTCGTCGACCGCGATGTAGCCCTTCTCGGTTCGTTCGACGGCGGTGGTCTCCAGCGCGAGACTCTCGTACGCCGAGTTCGGCTCCCGACCGGCGGCGACGATGATGTAGTCGCCCGACAGCCGCAACTCCTCGCCGTCCTGTTCGGCGACGAGCACCGGAGTGCCATCGTCGTCGTACTCGACGCCCTGGGCCAACGTCGACGTGTAGATATCGTCGCTGTACATCTCGCTGGTCTCCTGGATTGCGTCGACGATTTCGGGCTCGAACTCCGAGAGCACGCGGTCGAGTGCTTCGACGATTTTCACGCGCGCGCCGAACTTGGCGAACTTCGTGACCGCCTCCATTCCGATGTAGCCGCCGCCAACGACGACCAACTCGTCGGGCACCGACTCGACCTGCAGGACTTCCCGCGAGGAGATCACGCGATCCTGGTCGAATTCGAGCCCAGGAATCTCGAACGGTTGGGAGCCAGTGGCGATGATTGCGGAGTCGAACTCGATGGTTCGATCGGCTCCGTCGACTTCGAGCGTGTTCGAATCCGCGAACCGCGCAGTTCCGGTGACGACTTCAACGCCGTGATGGGCGAGACTGTCGAGTACATGCTGGTCGAGGCGGTCGATCACATCGCGTCGCCACGCCTGGATGGACTGGAAGTCGACCTCGACCGCGCCGGTCTCGATGCCGAGGTCGTTCCAGTGGTTGATATCGCGTTGGAAGCCCGCGGCGTGAATCAACGCCTTGGCGGGAATACAGCCGTGGTTCAGACAGACGCCGCCGACCTGTTCTTTCTCGATAAGCGTCACATCGAGGCCTTCTTGAGCACCGCGGATCGCGGCCGTGTAGCCGCCGGGGCCAGCACCGATGACGGCGAGTTCTGTGGCTGTGGACATACTGGGTCGTGACACCGTATCCACATAGTGTTTCTTCACGAACGTGTGGGGAGCGTGCCGGCCGGCTGTGTCGGATGGCCAACTCGACCAATTCTGTGAACGGATTTTTGAATGGATGGCCGATACTGCAAAAACGAATGAGCGGAGTCGACTAGCTACGTGTGATAGGACGATTCACAGGCGGCATCGCAGAAGTGTTTGTACTCGACGACACCGTCTTTTGCAGTGGCGATGACCCGGTGGGTCGGTAACGTGACGATCCGACTGCTACAGACGGCGCATTTCGGCGCGTTTTCTTCAGGGATTGTTGGTTCGCTCATACGGATGCACGGTGGTTGGTATCATAAATGAACCTGCCGCGCCTGTGCTGACTGAACGCACACCCTATCGGAACTATTGGTTGATACGCGACCGCCCACAACCGCATCCAACAACACTTATGCCCGCCTGTCGACTCCCAAAATTCATGAGCGAAATCGCTGTCATCCTGCCGGACGGTTCGGAACTGGGCGTTCCGGCGGGGGCGACGTTGGAGGACGTAGCCTACGAAATCGGCCCTGGACTCGGCAAGGATACGGTCGCCGGCAAGATCGAAGGCGAACTCGTCGACAAAGCCACCCCGGTCTCGGATGGCGACCGCATCGAGATCGTCACCGACCAGAGCGACGAATACCTCTCGGTGCTCCGGCACTCGGCGGCCCACGTCTTCGCCCAGGCACTCCTGCGGCTGTACGACGACGCCAAACTCACGATTGGCCCCTGGACCGACGAGGGGTTTTATTACGATATCACGGGCGTCGACCTCGACGAAGACGACATCCGCGAGATCGAGGACGAAATGGCCGAGATCGTCGACGAAGACTACGACATCGAACGCGTGATCTACGACCGCGAGGAGGCAATCGCCAAATACGAGGGCGAAAACGAGTACAAACTCGACATCCTCGAGGACGAAGCCGCCGACAGCGAGGAAATTTCGTTTTACAAGCAGGCCGAGTTCGAAGACCTCTGTCGTGGCCCACACGTCGAATCGACGGGCAAAATCGGCGCGTTCAAACTGCTCAACATCTCGTCGTCGTACTGGCGCGGCGACGAAGAAAACGACACCCTCACGCGCGTCCACGGGACGGCGTTCGAAAAGCAGTCACAACTGCAAGACTTTCTCGATATGCGTGAAAAGGCCAAAGAGCGCGACCACCGCAAACTCGGCGCTGAACTCGATCTGTTTTCCATTCCTGATGTCACCGGCCCCGGTCTCCCGCTGTACCACCCCAACGGGAAGGCGATTCTCCGCGAACTGGAGGCCTACGGCGAGGCGATGAACGACGAGTACGGCTACGACTACGTCGAGACGC
>CAYWFO010000098.1:0-7041 GCA_964457485.1 uncultured Haloferacaceae archaeon
CGTTGATCTGGTCAAAAAATCCGAGCGACCACGGCAAAAGGAAGCCGACGACGGCAATCGTGATCCCAATCGAAGCGATGTACCACATCACCATCGTGACCAGCGCCATGAACGTCTGGAGCGGGATCCGTTCGTCGGGGTTCTCGGTTCGCCAGGCGAAGTACGACCGGAACCAGTCGACGCCGGCCATCCAGGTGCCGATCAAAAACACCGAGAGGCCACCGTAAAACAGTGGATGGGCCTGTTTCGGCGCGTAGAACGTAAACAGCACGTCAGCACTCAGCTCGCTGGTGTCGACGAAGCCGCCGAGAATCGGAACGACCGCCAGCAGCGTGCCGGCGACCATCATGCCGTACCATGCCCACGTGAATCGAATATCGACGAGCGGCCGGTCGAGACTCCGGACGACACCCCAGGTGTAGATGCCGACAAGGAAGAAGATGGTAAACGACACCACCATCAGCACCCCGTGAGCGGTCAGTACGGTGTAGTAGTATGAGGAGTCAAGCACGCGGAGAATGTCTGTTCGGTGGAGCGTCTGAACGATACCGAACAGCGCGCCGAGGAACAACGCGAGAAACGAACTCCCGAGTGCAGCCCGAATAACGCGTGCTTCTTGCGGAAACCGATCGAGGAAGGACGGCGCGCCGGATTCGAGTTGTTCACTCATCGGAATCACCGTCCGGTTCGAACTCGTCTTCAGGATGGACAATCAGCTTTCCTTCCATTGTGTGGTGACCAGCGCCGCAGTATTCGTTGCAGACGATGCCGTACTCGCCGGGCTCGTTTGGCTCGACAGTGAGCTTCGAGACTTCGCCAGGAATCACCATCGTGTTGGCGTTGGTTCCCTCAACGTGGAAGCCATGTAAGACGTCCGGCGAGGTGATATAGAACGTCACCCGGCTGTTGGCCGGAATCTCTATCGGATTCGGCTCGAAGATGAACTGCCGGGCGATCACGTACACTTCATACTCGTTGTCGCCGACCTGCTCGACGCGCGGTTCGGCAAACCGTTCGTCTTCGTCGAGGGCGGTCGAATCGATCGTTCCTTCATCGTCGGAGATCATGCCGATGCCGGCGGCTGTCGCGCCGTAGGTAATCGTCGTAATAATGGCGACGATCAGCAACATCGCCAACACCAGCCAGATCTTTTCGTAGTCGTGTATGTGCATGTTATCCGATTACTGTCAGATCGTTTCCGAGGAACTCGACGAAGTACATGAATATCCACATGATCACGAGAATCGTGAAGTAGACCGAAATCAGTGCGAGTGTCCCCTTCGGATCGAACTCGTCGTGCCCAATTTCTCTGACCGTTCGTTCTTCGGACATCGTTATTCAGCTTTGCGTGATGTATCATAAAAGGGGTTTCTGTATTCTCATCCAGTGAGAATCCGGACAAAGAACTAAACCGACGGCGTTGGTATCAACAGTAAATGGTATCACCGCGAACAGCGAGTCTGCTGGGTTTGGGCGCGTTGCCGGCGATTGCGTACTACACAGTGGCAACTGATCTGGTGATCGCGGTCTCGCTGCTCAACATCCTGATTATCACTACCGCACTGTACCTGGCGTTCAGCCCGATCTCCGAGAACCACGCGGCCCACGCCTGAGCCGTCTCTCGCTGCATGAGTTCGTGTACGCTCTGTGAGCTGCCGACACCCACACGACCGATTACTGACGAGGCTGTCGACGGTGAGTTCTGCTGTCGGGGCTGTCTCGAAGTCGCTCGTACGCTGGATGAGACACCCAGCGACGTCGACCCTGAGGCGGCGAGAGCGAGTCTCCAAACCGACCAGCCTGACGTCGACCGCTCCGACTACGACCAGCAGTATCTCAGCGTCGACGGGATGCACTGTGCGACCTGCGAGACGTTTCTGGAATCGACGGTCACCGCCCGAGAGGGGATCGGCGCGGTTTCGGCGAGCTATGCGACCGATACGCTGAAGCTCTACTACGATCCCGATCTAGTCGAGGTCGACTCGCTTCCGGAACTCGTTTCGGGCTACGGCTACACCGCGACCGAACGGTCGGTCGAGGACGGCACTGAACAGACCGGCGACGTGGCGATCGTCAAGTTCCTGATCGGCGGCGGGCTGTTCGGCATGATGACGATGCTGTGGTACGTCCTGTTTTTGTACCCGACCTACTTCGGCTACGGCTCGCTGGTTGATCTCGGCGGCTTCGACGGGCTGTATCTGTACACCCAGATCTGGCTGCTCACCTCGCTCGTCCTCTTTTATACAGGGTATCCGATTCTCCGCGGGGCGTACGTCAGCCTCCGGGCACGCCAGCCGAATATGGATCTGCTGGTCGCCATTGCGGCGGTCGGTTCGTATGCCTACAGTACGCTGGCGATGGGGCTCGGCCGCACTGATCTGTACTTCGATGTCACTGTCGCCATCGTGCTTGTGGTCACGGTGGGCAACTACTACGAGTCGACGATCAAACAGCGTGCCTCCGAACTGCTGTCTGATCTGACGGCGATCCAGGTCACCGAGGCTCGCCGGCCCGATGGCTCGACCGTCGATGTCGAGGCCATCGAGCCAGGCGAGCGGCTGCTCGTCCGACCGGGCGAGCGAATCCCGGTCGACGGCGACGTCGAATCCGGAGTGGCGGCGGTCGATGAGGCGTTGGTCACCGGCGAGTCCGTCCCACGAACCAAACGACCGGGCGATCAGGTTCGGGGTGGAACGGTCGTCACCGACCAGCCGCTGACGATCCGTGCCGGCGAGGCCGCCGACAGCACGCTGGATCGAATCGTCGAACTGCTGTGGGAGATCCAGAGCGGCTCGCCGGGCGTCCAGCGGTTTGCCGACAAGCTGGCGACGGTGTTCGTCCCGGTCGTTCTCCTCATCTCGGTGGTTGCCACCGCAGGCGTTCTCGCAACAGGTGGCTCGCCGACGGCGGCGCTGTTGGTCGGTCTCACTGTTATCATTGTTTCGTGTCCCTGCGCGCTGGGGCTAGCGACGCCGCTGGCGGTCGCCCAGGGCACCCAGACAGCCGCCCAACACGGCCTTGTCGTCGCCTCCTCGTCGGTGTTCGAGACGCCCGATATCGACGTTATCGCGCTCGACAAAACGGGGACGCTGACCAGCGGCGAGATGGAGGTCACCGAAACCGTGGGAGACGACACGATCCTCTCGACGGCCGCCGCGCTCGAACGCGCCTCGGCGCATCCGATTGCCGACGCCATCGTCGCGGCGGCCGCACCCAGCACGGCTGACGCCCAACTGGAAACCGACGGCGGCACACTGAAGCCGGCAGACGCGGACGCCCTCACCGTCGACGCTGTCGAGACGCTTGAAAAGGGCGTTCGCGGCCGGGTCGACGGGCGAGACACACTGGCTGGCCACCCCTCGTTGTTCGACTCATGGGCCGACCCCAACGACTACCATACGCGCGCAGAGACAATCACAGACCGTGGTGAGGTCGCCGTCGTCGTGGGATGGGACGAGACGATCCAAGGCGTGATCGCGGTCGGCGACGAGCCGAACGCCGACTGGGAGGGCGTCGTCGACGCGCTGGCCGACGGTAGACGCGAAATCGTCGTGCTGACTGGCGATGACACGGAGGCTACCCGCACTTTTGAGGCTCACCCCGCGGTTGACCACGTGTTCGCGGAGGTGCCACCACAGGCCAAAGCCGAGACGATCCGACGGCTCCAGGCTGATGGTCGCGTCGCGATGATCGGCGACGGGAGTAACGATGCGCCCGCGCTCGCGGCGGCGGATCTGGGGATCGCGCTGGCAACCGGCACCAAACTCGCGACCGACGCCGGCGACGTGATCGTCGTTGACGGCGAGCTGTCGGCGGTTCCGACGCTGTTCGGCATCGCCCGCACCACCCATCGCCGTATTCGGCAGAACCTCGCATGGGCGTTCGTCTACAACGCGGTGGCCATCCCGCTGGCGGTGTTCGGGCTGCTGAACCCGCTGTTTGCCGCCCTCGCAATGGGCGCCAGCAGTCTACTCGTCGTTATCAACTCGACGCTGCGCTCGTTTGAGTAATCAGGCCGTGCGTTCGAGAATGTGTCCCTTGGAACTCCTCGGGCGAGTCGGCCAATGACGGTCGACGAGAAGGAGGCTGACACGGCGTCCGAAGCCTCCATCCGAGACACCCCTATATAAACGGATTATACGGTTAAGCCAGAGCGCAATACGGGAGCCGTGGCTACACAGATGTATGGCACACCGATCCCACTCCGACGATCCAAGCGACGACCGCGACTCGAAATTCTACCACCCTGCCGGGAGTATCCCACCGTTCTATGTTCGACAGATGCAACGGCTCTGGGCGCGGCTGTTCAGGTATCGCTTCTGACTACCAGCCACGCCCGAAACCAGCAGGTAGCTCGGGCACACACCCGTTCGGGAGCGCGTGACGCGCTCAGTCCGCCCAACACTTGTGAGCGATACAAATCACCCCAGCGCGTCGTCCACAAACCCCATAACCGACTCAGTTAACCCCGCCACTGCCCTGTGTTCCAGCATCACGCCGCCAGCATTCCCCAGTCCACCTATGGCCATCACACGACTCGACACCGCCGCACAGCCGTACTCCATCTATGAGTGATATCAAAGCGGTCATCCGGGCCACACATCCCGACATCGTGCTGACGGGAACGGTTGCCCACGACCACAGCTCGACCGTCAAATCGGTGTCTGAGGCCGGAACCGACCCCACATCGGGGCAGTTCTTCTACCACATCGGCTCCGCCGATTTCTCGCGTTTCGAGGCGGGAGTGCGGCGCGATCATACCGTTGGCGAGTTTGAACGGGTTATCGAAACCGGTGGCGACACGGCGATCTATCGCTTCGAGTATACGGACGAGGCGAAACTGCTCTCACCCGTTGTCTCGGCTGCAAACGGCGTCATTCTCGAGATGGAGAACGACGGTGACGCGTGGATTCTCACGGTCTGGATGGCCGAGCGAACTGATCTGGCTCAGCTCTGGGACTATGCCAACCAGCATGACATTGCGATCGAACTGCTCCGCGTCAACGAGTACGGGAGTTTGGGACGGACGGACGCTGGCTTAACCGAGAGCCAACGCGATGCACTGCTTGTCGCACTCGACATGGGCTATTTCGAAGAACCGCGCAACGCTACGCTCAGTGAGGTCGCCGCCGAGTTGGATATCTCCCAACCGGCAGCCAGCGGCTTGCTCCGGCGTGGAACCAAGCGGCTCGTTATTTCGTCGCTGATCGACGCCGATGACGACTCGGAGTCACTGAGGTGATACGGAACGCTTCGTGCTGCATGCAAAATTACACCTCTCGCATTTCTCTCTCGCGGTTCTCCGTTTCGTGTTCTCTCGTCGCCCGTATTTTCGCTCCACTCGCGTTCGGTCAGTCGCGCCCGTGTTGTTGTCGCTGGCGTTTCGAGAGTCTACTCACTGACGTTTCGAGAGTCTACTCACTGACGTTTCGGCAATCTACTGTCCTGTCACCCGTCTGCGTATCTCCGCGCGGAGGGCGGCGGCGCTCTCGACGACGACATCCGCCGCCGAGAGGTCGGTCTCGCGGTTCGGCTCGGTTCGGTAGGCGATAACGGTCATCCCCGCGCGGTTGGCCGCCTGCACGCCGTTTTTCGAGTCCTCAACGACGAGACACGCCGCGGGATCGCGATCGACAACGCTTGCCGCGTGCAGGTAGATGTCGGGTTCGGGCTTGCCCGGAGCGTCTATGTCCTCGGCGCTGATCGTCACGTCAACCGCGATGTCGAACCGGTCGGTGACGATTTCGTGCCACGCCGGCGGCGCGGAGGTGACGATTGCGACCGGAACGCCCGCGACGCGAAGGTCGTCAACCAGCGGCTGAAAGCCGTCCAGCATCGAGACGCGCTCGGTGTATATTTCGCGGGCGACCGCATCAAAAATCTCGATGTATTCGTCTTCACCGATTTTCGTTTCGTAGTTCTCGTTGAGATAGTCGTAGATTTCGCGGTAGTTCATCCCGGTCGTCTCGTCAAGATCGGGATGCTCGCCAGCGAGCGTCGCCGGGAAGATCCGGTCGGGTTGCTCGGTGTGCCAGTACCGTTCGGAGTCGACGATCACGCCGTCCATATCGAACAACACTGCGGTGGCGGGTGTCGTCCCCACCGTGTCGCTCGTGGCTGTCTCGGTCATACCGGAGCCCACACACCGCATTCGGATAAAGACCTTCGCCCGTAGCTTTAGGCGTGATCGGGCGGCCAGCACCCGCATGACCGACCAGATGCGTCTGCTTGCGGGCGACTGCACCGTTCGTTTCGACGGCACACGCGACCGACTCCAGCGCGGCCATGTCGTTATCCTCGTCAAACCCGACCGAACCGTGCTCGTCCACGACGCCGATGGCTACCAGCCCATTGGCTGGCTCACCCGCCCCGACGGCGTCACGATCGAACACGACACCGACGGCTTCAGTCTAACGGCGCACGCGGGCGATCAGCGCCTCTCGGTGCGCTCGCACGCGACCGCCGGGATCGACTCGTTTTCGGTCTCCGAGGCGGGCATCCCTGTCGGCGACTGTCCGTCATGTGCGGGTTCGCTGGTTCGCACCCGCGGTGAGGTTCGGTGTCTCGACTGTGGCGATCGCTACGGGTTGCCGGCGGGTGCAACCGTGCTCAACGCCGCGTGTCCTGACTGTGGACTGCCGCAAATGCGCGTCGAACGCGGCGAGACGTTCGACCTCTGTGTCGACTACGCCTGCGATTCGCTGTCGGCGGCGGTTCGCGAGCGCTTCGACGCCGTATTTGACTGTCCCGACTGCGACTCACCGCTCCGGATCCGAAGCCCCGACGGCCGGATCTTCTTCGGCTGCGACGGCTATCCCGACTGTGACACGTCGTTTTCGTTTCCCGCGGGCGTCATCGTCGGCGACTGTGAGTGCGGTCTGCCGCGGTTTCGAACGGCCGGCGGCGAGCGGTGTCTCGACGGAACCTGCGTTTGCGACCGACCGAGCTCAACGGTGTCGTCGTCGAGAAGCGAGTGACTGTGTTGCCGTCGAGAAGCGAGTGACTGTGTTGCCGTCGAGAAGCGAGTGACTGTGTTGCCGT
>CAYWFO010000099.1:0-7032 GCA_964457485.1 uncultured Haloferacaceae archaeon
TCTCGCCAACGGCTTTTTCGACACTGTCGGTGAGTTCCTTATCGACGGTTTCGCCGACCGTCTTCTCGACGGTTTCGCCAACGGCTTTTTCGACGCTGTCACCGACAGTTTTTTCGACGCTGTCGGCGACCTCCTTGTCGACCGTTTTTTCGACCGTCTCGCCAACGGCTTTTTCCACACTGTCGGCGACCTCCTTGTCGACCGTCTCGCCAACGGTTTTCTCGACTTTTTCGGCCACCTCTTTGCTCATCCAGTCGGGATCAAACCGGGACATCTTCCAGACGACATGGACGACGTACGAAAGCAGGACGCCGAGGGCGAACGCGACACCCGTCACGGTTCCGACGACGACAAAGAGAATGATCGCGACGAAAATCAGGATGCCGTAAGTGATGTCGACAATGAAGTCGATGCGACGCGGAGTCACTGATACGCCCCCGTCGGTGAGTTTGCGGCAGGTAGTTGTAGGAGAGTCATGGTCAATGTAGCCCCGCGAGCCGTATCAGTACTCGGATTTTTTCCGAGCGGTTTCGTTGGCTATCAGCTTCGCAACGCGTCAACCGGCCGCTCGTTTGCGGCCTTCCACGCCGGATACAGCCCGCTGACGACGCTGATGGCGACGCCGATCGCGAACGCGAACAGCAGATACGCGGCGTTGGTCGGATGGAGCAAAATCCACAGTTCGATCGGCGCAACCACATACAACAGCGCAACAATGCCGACGGTAGCGATCACGCCGCCGGCCGCGCCGACCACGCCAAGCAACGCGGCCTCGACCAGAATCATCCGCATCACATCGCGCTTTTCGACGCCGACCGCGCGAAGCACGCCGATCTCCTCGCGGCGCTCGACGGTGCTCATCAGCATGACGTTGAGAATGCTGACGCCGGCGACAATCAGCGAAATGCCGCCCAGCCCGATCAGGAAGCTGTTGAGCAACGAAAAGAAGTCGTTGATCTCGTCGGTGATCGACGACAGTTCGAAGATGTCGACGGTTTCCTCGCGGCTGTTGACGGCCTCGTCGATGGCGGCCGCCGCGGCCGCGGCCTCAGCGCCCGAGTCGGCCTCGATGGTCACCTGGTCGAACCCCGGCCCGCCCACGTCGGCTTCGGGCAGCATCACCGCATCGTTCGGCGAGACGGGCGAAAACGTCTCGACCTCATCGAGAATCGCCACCACGCGGTAGGAGTCGCCGTCGACGGTGATCGTCGCCCCGACACGCACGTCGAGTTCCTCCGCAACCGATGCGCCAACGAGCGCGCCCTGTCGGTGTCTGTCGGGCACGCGACCCTCCGAGGCGGTGTAGACGCCGCCGGGTTCGGCAATGCCGTAGATGGTCGCCGCGGTCGAGGACCCGGCGAACTCGATCAGCCCGCCACTCGTCCGCAGCGGCACGACCGTCGTCTCGCCGGCGGCCCGCTCGATTTCGGTAAGTGTCGAATCATCGATCGTTTCGATGCCGGCGTCGGCGTTCGGCGTGAGAATCACCTGGTTACCGATGTCGCCGAGCGCGTCGCTCGCGCCGAGCGAGAGCACGTTGCCGAAAATGCCGAGCGAGGCGATTGCGAGCACGCCAATGAGAATGCCGAGACACGCTAGCGCCGAGCGAAGTTGGCTTCGCGAGAGGTTCCGCGTCGCCATGAACACCGCGGGAAACCGGCCGGCGTCGACGTTGACGAACCGCTCGATCGGGAGTTCGAACTCCCGAACCCGGTCGAGAACGCGCTGTCGACGGCTCACTGTTCGACTCCATCGAGCAGCGCAAACACACGGTCGGCGTACTCGTTGACTTGTTCGTCGTGGGTCACGGCGATCACGGTCACACCCCGACCCGTGACTTCGCGCAGCGTTTCGAGAATCCGCTCGCCGATTTCGCGGTCGAGATTGCCGGTCGGCTCGTCGGCCAACACGACCTGTGGCTCGTTGATGAGCGAACGGGCGATAGCGACGCGCTGTTTCTGGCCGCCGGAAAGCTCGTTTGGCGCGTGGTGAAGCCGGTCGCCGAGGCCGACGTTTTCGAGCAAGGCGGCCGCGCGGTCACGAGCGGGGCCCTCGGGGGTAAACACGGTCGGGACGGTGACGTTTTCGAGCGCCGTTAGCGTCGGAATCAGGTAGAAATCCTGAAACACGAAGCCGATGTGCTCGCGGCGGGCGGCAGTCGCCTCGGCGTCCGAAAACCGTGTGGCGTCGGTGCCGTCGAGCCAGACCTCGCCCTCGGTTGGCGCGTCGAGCAGGCCCAGCAGGTTCAACATGGTGCTCTTGCCGCTGCCGCTGGGGCCGATAATCGAGAGAAACTCGCCGGTCTCGACCGCGAGGTCGACGCCGGCCAGCGCCTCAACGATGTGGCCGCCGGTTTCGTACCGCTTGGTGACGTCGCGAAGCTCAATCGCCGTCATCGTCTTGCCGCCTCCACACGAAGCCGCCACCGCCTCGTCGTCTCCAGACCACTCCGGCTGCGACTACCGCGGCGATCAGCCCGACAACGACGAGCACGACCAGCACGCCGGAGGAATCCGCGTCGTCGTCGACGGTCGCATCGTACGGCAGTTCGATGGTTTGCTCGTAGACGACGCCGTCGGCGCTGTACCGTACTTCGACCGGGATGGTCTCCGGTTCACCGTCGACGGTGGCCGTGAGATCGAAGGTGACGAAGTCGCTGTCGGGAATCGTCCCGATGAAGTAATCGCGCTGTGGCGCGGCGGGCGTCACGTTCTCGTGGTCGCCGACGGCGACGACGGCGCTGTCGACGGACTGCGTGTCGAGATTGCCCGCGTTTCCGGTGATCGACAGCGCGTCGCCGCTGCGCTCCATCGACACGTCGGTCAGGATGAGCGCCTCCGCGCCGGGGCGGTAGTCGTACGTCGTCGACACGGTGTCGCGCTCGCTGCCCGGATCGGCGCTCGCAAGCCGGTAGGCCGCGGTGAACTCGATCATCGCTGGTTCGGTGATCGATTCGGTTTCGAACCGAACCGTCTCGGTGCCGTTCCGTGGCACATCCGCTACCGCTAGTCGCGAGCGGTTCTCACCGTCGACACGCGGTTGGACGAACACGTCGCGAGCGGTCGTCGAGCCGAAGTTCGACACCCGGAGTTCGATTGCCGGCGTTGTTTCGGCGTCGTTCGCGCCCCCGCCCGAACCGATCAGCTCATCGATCGAGCCGACTTCGGTTGTTCCGTCGTCGGTTTCGACGAGAAAGATCCGTTCGGCGCTGATTTCGATATCCGCCTCGTCGGGGCCGACATCGACCGAGACCGGCCGGGTAGCGCGTACTCGGTCGCCGTCCTCATCGTGACCGACAACGACGAGTTCGAGGTCGTACGCGCCGGGCCGGTCGAACGTCGCCGGCAGCGACACGGTGAGGTCGTCACCGGACGACAGCGAGCCGAGTTCTTCGATTTCGCCATACTCGTCGCCGAACGTTGAGCGGTCGCGGAGCGTCACCGAGTCGATTTCGACGGCCGACGGACTGCCGGCGGAGTTTTCGAGCGTGAACGAGACGTCGACGGGTTCGCCGGCACCTGGTGCTGATGGCGACACGGTCGCTTCCGAAATCGTGATGCGCGCATCGGGAACCGAGGCGGTTGCGGGAATCAACAGAATTCCACTGAGCAGGCCGACCGAACAGATGAGGAGGAGCCACACGCGGAGGGTCATTCAGCTAATATAAACTGACGACGGCATTATGACTGTCGGTGAGCCCGATTTCGCGCCGTGTTCTCGGGTTGGGACGCCGGTCGCCGAACATTTAGGGTATCCGAGTGGCTACCTCCACGCATGTACGTCCGAGACGCCAAAAACCGCGACGAGCCCTGGCTGCTCGACCGAATCGAGGCGATGGGCCTCGACAGCGAAGCGTTTCGCTCGCGCGACTACGTGATCGCCGTCGACGAGGACTCGAACACGCGCGTTGGGTTCGGACGCCTTCGGATTCATTCGGGCGATCCCGAAGTTTGTGAGCTCACTGGAATCGGCGTTGACCCCGACTGGCGCGACCAGGGCGTCGGTGCACACGTGATCGAACGGCTCGTCGCCGAAGCCGGCGACAGTGGCTTCGAGACGGTGTATGTGCTCACCGATCAGGCCGCGTATCTCGAGCAGTTCGGGTTTCGCGAAATTGAGGCCGATACGCTTCCGGATCCGCTGGCTCGGCGACTCGAATACAAGCGTGGGCAGGTCAGCGACGAGGTGGTGACGCTGGCGGTCGCCCACGACGATTTTTCGATGCCAACACGGCTTCGTGAGGCGTTCAAGACCGCAACCGGCAACGAACGTGATCCAGAACCCACTGCGGGCGCAGAGGATTTCGGGATCGATCCCGACGAGGCGACCTACAAGTACGACACGGGTCGATAGCGCGGTCGAAACCGTTTGCGTCTCTTGAAGCCGTCAGCGTCGCTTGAACCCGTTAGCGCCCTTCGAGGAAGTCCGTACTAAACACCAAATACGTCAGAAACGTCGTAAACAGGATTGGAGGGAGCAACGCGAACGCCCACAGCGGTTCGAGCCCCCACCACAAAATCAAAATCACGTTGCCGATGCCGAGCGCGAGAAACGGCATCGAGTAGAGGATTGCCCGTCGGCGGTTGCGCCCCGAATCGAGAACTGTGAGGTCGAAGTCGTCGTCCGGTGTGGCCGACGCCATGGATTGGTCGCCCGTTGTGGACTCGCCAGACCACTCCTCGTCGGCTTTCTCGCGGTCGCCGGTCGAGGGTTCCATACGATATCAATGAACTCGCGCCTCAAAACGCTCGCGCTGTTCCTCGGCCGTGCCCACGGTGTCCAACTGCGTGTTGCTGTCGGCGTTCAACGTACGTCGATAACGGCTCTCAGCGCGCGTTGGAATCGAATCTCGCAGCCAACGAAATCAGCCCGTACAATCCGACGAGCACCAGCGTTACCACGATCATTCCGTAGACCGCCATCGCCCACGGCGTCATCGGCACGGTGAACACGCCGAGAACGGTAATGGCGTCGACCTGCTCGGATCCGCTCGCACCGATGAACAGCCCGAGAAAGCCACCGAGAAGCACCGTTCCCGCCCCGACGACGAGCAGGATGCGCCGGCCGAGCCCCTCGATACCGCGTTGAGACCCCTCGTGCGTCTCCGAGTCGTCAGCGGCGTGATCCTCAGTTGTCACACGAAACGCTACGCGGGCGGTGGCTTAGAGGCTTTCCGTCCGGTCGGCGGACGAAGTTATATGCCCATCGGCGCGCCTCAGTTTGTATGACCGGTGATCCACTCATCGACGCTGCGCGTGAGGCGGTGGACGACGCCTACGTTCCGTACTCCGAATATCGCGTCGGGGCCGCGATCAAAACCGCAGACGGAAGCGTGTTTGTCGGCTGTAACATCGAGAACGCAAACTACTCGAACAGCCTTCATGCCGAGGAGGTCGCCATCGCCGAAGCCGTCAAAAACGGCCACACCGAGTTCGTCCGGCTTGCGGTCGCCTCGGCCGCCCAAGACGGTGTCACACCGTGTGGGATGTGCCGACAGACGCTCTCGGAGTTCTGTGCGGAGTCGCTCTCGATCGTCTGTGATCTCGGCGGCGAGCAGGTAGCCGAATACACGCTTGGCGAGTTGTTGCCGAACACTATTTCGCCCCATACACTGGACGCTGCGGATCGCGGAGGCGAGCCGTAGATGGCCGATGACGACGCTGTCGACAACACGACTGACGACGCTGTCGACAACGCAAGTGATGACGCTGTCGACAACACAAGTGACGACGCTGTCGACAACACGACTGACGACGCTGTCGACAACACGACTGACGACACGACCGACGCGAACGGGGATCACGATACCACTGGCAACGACGTCGACACCGTCAGCCCGACCGCAACCAGCGAGAATCCAAACGCCGAGCGGCAGTACCACCTGGAGATCACCGACGGCGATGTCGCAGACAGCGTCTTGCTGCCGGGCAACCCCGACCGACTGGAGACGATCACCGGACTGTGGGACGAATCGCGAGCGGTCGCCAGCCACCGCGAGTACCGAACCGCAACGGGCCGCTACCGCGACACGCCGATTTCGGTCACCTCGACGGGCATTGGTGGTCCGTCGACCGCAATCGCCGTCGAGGAACTGGCGCGCGCCGGCGCGGACACGTTCATTCGGGTCGGCTCCTGTGGCACGATCCAGCCCGACATCGCTGTCGGCGACCTCGTCATTACGTCGGGTGCGGTTCGCCAGGAGGGAACGAGCAAAGAGTACGTTCGCGAGACGTATCCGGCGGCTGCCGACTACGAGGTCGTCTCCGCACTCGTCTGCGCCGCCGAGCGATTGGGCCACCCGTACCACGTCGGGGTGACAATGAGCGCCGACAGTTTCTACGCGGGCCAGGCGCGTCCGGGGTTCGGCGGCTATGAGCCACCCGGTAGCGACTGCGCTCTCGATGCACTCCGGCAGGCGAACGTCGCGAACATCGAGATGGAGGCCGCAACGCTCCTCACGCTTGCGGGCATCTACGGACTCCGCGCCGGTGCCGTCTGTACCGTCTACGCAAACCGCGAGACCGGCGAGTTCGACGTCGTCGGCGAAACGCGAGCGGCCGAAACGGCAAGCCTCGCGGTCGTGTTGCTCGCGACGATGGACGAAACGAAACGGGCGGCGGGTGTCGACCGGTGGCATGCGGGACTGTCTCTCGAGTAAGTTCGGCTCGTTCGGCCACGAACCGGCTCGCCGGCGTTCCAAAGCCGATTTATCTATGGCCGTCGGACTCTGAGCCATGACAGCTCAGGTCGTCGTTGTTGGCGCGGGCTATGCCGGCGCTGGAACGGTGAAGGCATTTGAAGACGAAATCGAAGACGGCGAGGCCGAACTCACCTGGATTTCCGAACACGACTACCACCTCGTGCTCCACGAAACCCACCGGGTGATTCGCGACCCGTCCGTCGAATCGAAGGTCGCAATCCCGGTCGACGAAATCAAAGATCCGAGCACGACGTTCGTTCGCGACCGCGTTACCGGAATCGACACCGACGACCGACACATCGAGCTGCGCGACGGCGACCCCGTCGAGTACG
>CAYWFO010000100.1:0-6984 GCA_964457485.1 uncultured Haloferacaceae archaeon
CGACGGCAACGAGAATCACACCGGCGAGGTCGTCGCGTTTTGTGACGCCGAGTGGCCCGTTCGGGTGCGAGACGAACCGTGCGGCCGTACGCGCCGAGGGCGTTCCGAGATCCATGCCGAACACGGAGTTCACCGATCCCGCCGCGTTCGGGAGATAAAAGTGCGTCAGCACCGGCGTGTCGGGGTCGAGCCCGTGCAGTTCGGGGGCGTTGCCAGCGAGATCACCTGCTGGCGTTGCCGCAAGTGGCACGTTGGCCTGCTGGGGCTCGCGGTCGGCCGCGAACTCGACCAGGATTTCGAGCAGTCCCGCCGTAACAAATACGCTCACGATTACCCCGAAATGAATCCCTTGAGCGTTTTGCCGTACAGCGAAAGCGACGTTCGCTTCGACTCGGTCAACGCCGTCGACAACGCGGTCGCCGCATCCGTGTGGACTCCCGCGCCGTGGCCAACGAGAATCCGTTCGGGCCGGACGTCCGAAAGCGCCTCGCGCGGCGGTGTCAACCGCAACATCGGATGGACGCCAAGCCGCTCGCCCTCGGCACAAAAGTACGATGCCGTGCCCACCGATTCGGGGATGACGAGCGTTCCGTTGTCGGGATTGTAGAGGCCGACCTCCTGCCACGGCGGCACCGACGAGTCACGAATCACGAACGACTCGTAGCCCGACTCGCCGAGTTCGCCCTCGAACTGTTCGACTGGCGCATCGAGTTTCTCGGCGACGCCACCCATCCACGTTGGAATGTGGACTGCCACGTCGTGGCGGGTTGCAATCGCGGCGGCGTCGCGTTTGTGTCGATCGAGACAGACGGCAACGCCAGCGACCTCGCTCGGACCGTCGCTCTTCTCGCCGAGTTCGGCGAGCAAGTCGTCGACACCGGCTGCATCCACGGGGTCGACAACCCAGATGCCCTCGGGTGTCGCCAGCGCGTGGCTCGCGCGCTCCATCGTCTCGTCGGGATACGAAATCCAGCCACTCCCGCCGTCGAACCGATCGATCTCGGCGAGTGCGGCCTCGCCGCTTGCTTTCATTGGCATACGCGATGTAGGGGACGAACGTGCTTAAAAACAGGTATACGTGGACGGTTTCCGTAGTGCGGGCGGATTGTCCAGTTTTAACGACGCATCGGTTTTGTTGGCCCTATAGCCGCTCGGTGTTGATCGTCGTTGCCGGCGGGGTGACGATGAGAAAGCCGCGAAAGTGCATGAGTTCGCCACCCATATCCTTGACGTCGCGGGCGAATCCCGCAGCGAGCCGGTTGAGGTCGCCGTCGACCGAGAGCACGAGCACGTTGCCCTGATCTACTGCTTGGATCCACTCGGCAGGCTCGGTCGAGCCATCAAGAATCCCCAACACGACCTCATCGCTCGGAATATCTTCGAGTTGGGCCTCCGCATCCTGCAGATTGAGATCGAAATCGACCATACTGAGCGGTGGCCCGGCGTCGGCAAAAGCGTTCGGACAACAGTAGTGCTCGCGTCGGTTCCGTGGAATCTGACGGAGCCAAAGACGTCGCTCAGCGGTGTCTTTGACGCCAATAGCGACCCAGCGCCGTCGTTGTCGACATCGGTACGTGCGTTGTGCCGAATCAACACCGCGCTGACCGCGTTATATATAAACCCCTGTCTCACTGAGTCGGTCGCTGCTGTGTCGACACAGCACGTACTTCGTCGAGCACGGCTCTGTCTATGGATTTTCACCGAGAACGTCTCCGTTTTGGGTCGACAGTCGTCCACCGCGGCCCCCGGAGCGACGGTTTTATATATGCTGTCGGCGCTTGTAGCAAACACGATGTCTCACCAAGACACGGAGGACTTGTCGGGTTCCCCGGCGGATCGAGTTCTTCGAGGGCACACTAGACAGCACTGACGAAATCGAGTCAGTACGAATTTTCGACACGACGCTGCGTGATGGCGAACAGTCACCACGCACCTCGTTTGATTACAACGACAAACGCGCCATCGCCCAGCTGCTCGACGAAATGGGCACCCACGTCATCGAGGCGGGGTTCCCCGTCAACAGCGAGCCGGAGTTCGAAGCGGTTTCGGACATCGCGGCGGCGACCGACGCGACGACCTGCGGGCTCGCCCGCGTCGTCGACAAGGACGTCCGCGCGGCGATTGATGCCGGCGTCGACATGGTGCACGTCTTCGTTTCGACGAGCGACGTGCAACTCCAAGATTCGATGCACGCCAGCCGCGAGGAGGCCGTTTCCCGCGCCGTGGCGAGCGTCGAACAGGTCCGCGAGGCGGGCTTGGAGGTCATGTTCTCACCGATGGATGCGACTCGCACCAGCGAGTCGTTCCTCGTCGAGGTCGTCGAGGCGGTCAGCGAGGCCGGCGTCGATTGGATCAACATTCCCGACACCTGTGGGGTCGCAACGCCGTCGCGGTTTGCGAAGCTCATCGAGGTGGTCGGCGAACACACCGACGCACGAATCGACGTCCACACCCACGACGACTTCGGGTTGGCAAGCGCCAACGCGATGTCCGGATTCGAGGCTGGCGCACACCAAGCGCAGGTCTCGGTCAACGGAATCGGTGAACGTGCGGGCAACGCGGCGTTCGAAGAGGTCGTCATGTCGGCCGAAAGCCTGTACAACGTCGACACCGGCATCGACACGACGCGGATCACCGAACTGGCACACCTCGTCGAGGAGCGTTCGGGGATTCCGATTCCGGTCAACAAGGCGGTCGTCGGCCGCAACGCGTTCGCCCACGAAAGCGGCATTCACGCCGCCGGCGTGATGGAGAACACCGATACGTTCGAACCCGGCGTAATGACGCCGGAGATGGTCGGTGCCTCCCGCGAGTTCGTCCTCGGCAAGCACACCGGCACCCACTCGGTGCGCAAACGACTGGAGGATCTCGGCTACGAGCCGACCGATTCGGAGGTTCGGGCGGTCACCAAACTCGTCAAAGAGTTCGGGGCGGAAAAAGAGCAGATCACCGACAGCGTCATTGTTCGCTTCGCCGAGGAGGTCGGCGTCAGCGAGCGCGAATCCGGGGAGGTTCGGCTCTGATGGCGGCTGTCGGCGCACGCACGGACGGTGAGCGACGGCCTTCGGAGTGTGGGTGTCGATTTACACCGACCTGCAGCGACCGCGGGTTTTCGAGTCGTACGAGTCGACGCTTTTTGAGTCGCACTGGCCGGCCACGGCCGCCGGTCGGCATCGACGAACGGTTGGTGACGGGGGCTCGAACACGGAAGAATTATATTCAATCAGAATCATCCACAAATTACAATGCGACAGCACACTGCCATCGATTCGGTTGGTCGCCGAGCGGTTGTTGTCGCCGTCGGTATTGTAGGGGTATAACCCCTCACATCCTCTTTATCACTGATTCGTCCGGCGTTCGCTCTCCGCGTGGGCAACTGATTGTGATCAGTTCGTCACGCGGTCGACTGATGGCTCGCCCGTCGAGTCTTCGAACCCCGAACGCCACCCGGTACCGAACTGACAACACGTATTGCACATATAACCCAGGACAACAGCCCATGACACGACCGTCACACTCCCACGCCAGATCGAGCAATCCCGACCATACAACTCCCAACGGAGGCGTCTTCGCATGAAAGAATCCGCATCCCAAACCACCGCAGACCACAGCCAAGACGAACCGCCGGCAGCCGACACTGCCGAGACCACCGACCCCGACACCGAGGGTAACGAGAGTCGAACAAGTACAGCCGGCCCCACGCCGGTAACTGACGGCTCGACGTCGGTCGTCCGCGCGCTCGAGAACGCCGGCGTCGAACACGCCTTCGGCGTGCAGGGCGGCGCAATCATGCCCGTCTACGACGCGCTGTGGGATTCGGCAATCGAACACATCACGATGGCCCACGAACAGGGTGCGTCGCACGCGGCGGACGCCTACGGCGTTGTCGCCGGTGTGCCGGGAATTGCGCTGGCCACGTCGGGACCGGGCGCAACCAACCTCGTCACCGGCATTGCCGACGCCAACATGGACTCGGACGCCATGCTGGCGCTCACGGGGCAGGTTCCGAGTCACATGGTCGGCTCCGACGCGTTTCAGGAGACCGACACCACCGGCGTCACGATGCCGATCACCAAACACAACTACTTCGCTGGCGACGCCGATTCCATCGGTGACACCGTCGGCGAGGCGTTTGCGCTCGCCCAGTCGGGCCGCCCCGGGCCGACGCTCGTCGATCTCCCGAAGGACGTGAGTTTCGATGAGACGAACGTCGAACCCGGCGAGCCGACAGTCCCGAAAAACGCCGAGCCACCGACGACCGCCGACGAGGCGTCGATCAACGCGGCCGCTCGCGCGATCGAGCGTGCGGAAAAACCGCTGTTGCTCTTCGGCGGCGGCGTGATCAAGGCCGAAGCCTGCGAGACGGCTCGCGCCTTTGCGCGCACCCACGAGATTCCGGTCGTGACGACAATGCCGGGCATCGGCAGCTTCCCCGAGGACGACGAACTGTGTCTCTCGTGGGCGGGCATGCACGGAACCGGCTACGCCAACATGGCGATCACCCACACCGACTGCCTGATCGGTGTCGGCACCCGCTTCGACGATCGGCTGACCGGTGGCATCGATACGTTTGCGCCCGAAGCCGAGGTCGTCCACATCGACATTGACCCCGCCGAGATTTCGAAAAACATCCACGCCGACTACCCGTGTATCGGCGACGCCGAGCTCGTGTTGAACCAGTTGACTGCCGAAATCGACCGCGCTCCCGACGCGCGCGAATGGCGCGAGCAGTGTCAGACGTGGAAAGAGGAGTACCCGATGGACTATCCGGTCGACGAGGACGCGCCGCTGCGCCCCGAGTTCATTGTTGAGGCGTTCGACGAGGCGACCAACGACAACACCATCGTTACCACGGGTGTCGGCCAACACCAGATGTGGGCCGCGCAGTACTGGACCTACACCGAACCACGAACGTGGGTTTCCTCACACGGACTCGGCACGATGGGCTACGGACTGCCCGCCGCCATCGGCGCACGGTTTGCCGCTGATGACGACCAAGACGTGGTCTGTTTCGACGGCGACGGCTCGTTCCTCATGACGATGCAGGAGCTGTCGGTTGCGGTTCGCGAGAATCTCGACATCACGATTGCAGTTCTCAACAACGAGTACGTCGGCATGGTTCGACAGTGGCAAGACGCCTTCTTCGAGGGCCGCCACATGGCCTCCGAATACAACTGGATGCCCGAGTTCGACAAAATGGCTCAGGCGTTCGGCGCACAGGGTTGGCGCGTCGACAACTACGACGAAGTCGCCGACGCCGTCGAGGAGGCACTCGCCTACGACGGCCCCTCGGTCATCGACTTCCACATCGACCCCGAGGCCAACGTGTATCCGATGGTCGCCAGCGGCGCACCGAACGGCAAATTCGCGCTTTCGGAGGATCAGCTATGACACAGAACGAACAGGGCCTCCAGGGCCCACCACCGGAGAACCGCCCCCACCCGGACGGCCGGCGCAACAGCCAAGGTATTCGGATTGACCCCGAAGTCGAGGCCGAACCGCGAACCCGAACGGCGTTGGTGTCGGCACTCGTTGAACACGAACCGGGCGTGCTCGCGCGCGTCTCGGGGCTGTTCAGCCGTCGGCAGTTCAACATCGAGAGCCTCACCGTGGGGCCGACGACCGTCGAGGGCAACGCTCGAATCACGCTCGTTGTCGAGGAAACCGAACCCGGCATCGACCAGGTGAAAAAACAGCTCGGCAAACTCAAACCCGTGTTGTCGGTCGGTGAACTGGGCCAGAGAGCCATCCGATCCGAACTCGTCCTGTTGAAAATCAACGGCGACGAGCCCGACAAGGTTCACGCCGTGACACAGATGTACGACGGCGAGACGCTCGATGCGGGGCCACGAACGATCACCGTTCAGCTGACCGGCACCCACGACACGATCGAGGACGCCATTGACGCCTTCCGGCAGTTCGGCATCATCGAAATCGCGCGAACCGGGCCGACGGCGCTGGCGCGCGGTGACACGCCGACAACGCCGGGCGAAAAACCCGCTGCGGAGGCGACGCTGGGTGTGGCTGCGACCGACGGTGGCGACGCGGCAGCCGACGCTTCCGATTCGGACACGGACGACGCGCAAGACGAAACCACCAATTAGCAGGAGCGAAACTTCACGCACACAATGGTAAACGAACTCGACGCAACAATCTACTACGACGACGATGCAGACCTCGACGCACTTTCTGACACGACCGTCGCGGTGCTTGGCTACGGCAGCCAGGGGCACGCGCACGCACAAAACCTGAATGACAGCGGGGTCGATGTCGTTGTCGGGCTTCGCGAGGACTCCTCTTCGCGCGCCGCCGCCGAGGCTGACGGTCTCGACGTGGCAACGCCGGTTGCGGCGGCCGCCCAGGCCCAACTCGTCTCGGTGTTGGTTCCCGATACCGTTCAGCCGGCGGTCTACGACCGGATCAAAGACGAACTCGACGCGGGCGACATTCTCCAGTTCGCCCATGGCTTCAATATCCACTACAACCAGATTCAGCCCGGCGATGACATCGATGTGACGCTTGTTGCCCCCAAATCGCCGGGGCATCTCGTTCGGCGGAACTACGAGGCAGACGAGGGAACACCCGGACTGGTCGCAATCAACCAGGACGTGACAGGTGAGGCCAAAGCGCGCGCACTCGCGTACGCGAAAGCCATCGGCTGCACCCGCGCTGGAACCATTGAGACAACGTTCCGCGAGGAAACCGAAACCGATCTGTTCGGCGAGCAGGCCGTCCTCTGCGGTGGCGTCACGAGCCTCGTCAAACAAGGGTACGAAACCCTTGTCGAGGCCGGCTACAGCCCCGAGATGGCGTACTTTGAGTGTCTCAACGAGCTCAAACTGATCGTTGATCTGATGTACGAGGGTGGCCTCAGCGAGATGTGGGAGTCGGTTTCCTACACTGCAGAGTACGGTGGGCTCACCCGCGGCGACCGCGTTGTCGACGACCACGCCCGCGAGCAGATGGAAGAAATCCTCGAAGAGG
>CAYWFO010000101.1:0-6962 GCA_964457485.1 uncultured Haloferacaceae archaeon
AATCCAGTCTCGACCATTCTCGCTCGTAAAAGCTCGCTTCGATGGACTCGGCGGGATTTGAACCCGCGGCCTCTCCCATGCCAAGGGAGTGATCTACCGCTGATCTACGAGCCCTCGTCGCAACCGAGAGTTCCCCGGTTCCGGTATTAAGGCCTTCGACTCTGGGGAACCGAGTCACGCAATTGCACGGGGACGCCGGAGCCGACGTGTCGACAACACAAATAGAAAACCCTTAACGCGCTCGTGGTGCAAAGACCACTGGGAACAGCACAGTCGTAACTCTGACTCGCCCACCCGGGCTTGGGATTGCGACAGTGCGCCACCAGCCGTTGGCGCGCCGCCGAGTCGGCGGCCGCGACGGTCACGTGGACATGTCGTTTTGCGGTCTGTGCCGTTCCAATTTCAGACAATGGCACGAATGCATACCCGCCGCCGTGGCTCGTCCGGATCGGACCGCCCGGCGGCAGACGAACCCCCCGAATGGAGCGATGTCGACGCCGACGCCATCGAGGCACGCGTCGTCGAACTCGCCGAACAGGGCTACGACCCCTCGGTCATCGGCCTCAAACTCCGCGACGAAGGCGTCAAAGGCACGCCGGTGCCGAACGTCTCGCTCGCGACCGGCAAAAAAATCGGCCAGATTCTCGAGGACAACGACGCCTCACCCGAGGTGCCCGAGGATCTCCGCCGACTGATGGAACGCGCCATCGGCCTGCGCGAACACGTCGCCGAAAACGGCCAGGACTACCAGAACAAGCGCGCACTCCAGAATACGGAGTCGAAGATTCGCCGACTCGTCAACTACTACCGCGGTGACAAGCTCGACGAGGACTTCCGCTACAGCTACGACGTCGCGAAAAAGCTGCTCGACTGAGGACTGCACCCCCGTCGCACACCACCCACAGCAATGTCGGACGCCCACACCGAACCGAGCGCGAACACCGATCCCGATGCCACCGCGGCGGTGGCCTCGGCGCTAGCGACCGCGCCGTTCGTCCGGCTCTACGGCCACGTCGATGGCGACGCACTCGCCGCGGTCGGGCTGGTTGCGGTCGCCCTGCGTGACCGTGACATTCCGTTCCAGATTCAGTTCTCGACGGATCCGTGCGGTGCGGTCGACGAACGCCTCGCCGGTGACAACGCAGACACTAACGGCCTCGACGCCGATGGCGACACCGACGCCGACGCGGCTGCTGACAGCCGCTCGCTGGTCGTTTCCCGTGGTCAACGCGGCAGCGCCGACTGCGCGATTCCGCCGCACGGCGATGGCCGGCCGGCGAGCATCGTCGCCGCCGAACTCAGCCGTGAACTCGGCGTCGAGCCCGACCCACTGCTCGTTCTTGCGGGCGTGATCGCGTCGGGCTCGATTCCGGGGGCAGATGCGAGCGGTTCGTTGCTCGAACGCGCCGAACAGCGTGGACTCGTCTCGCGTCGCCCCGGTGTTGCACTCGCGACTGACGATCCGGCCGACGGCTTGGCACACTCGACACTGCTCGCCGCGCCGTTTTCGGGCGACTCGACGGCCGCAGCCACGCTTGTTGACGATGTCAACTGGGCCGCCAGCGATGAGGGCCACCGACGGCTCGCCTCGCTCGCCGCCGTTGAAACGGTTACTGCCGACGAAGCCTCACCCGGTGCGGCAGACGAAATCGAAACCGCGCTGCGTCCGTATGCGACGCCGACCGGGCCGTTCGAAACGCTCGGCGGCTACGCCGACGTGTTGTCGGTGTGTGCCCGCGAGGCACCCGGATTGGCCGTTAGCGTCGCACTCGGTGCCGATTGCGTCGACGAGGCGCTCTCGGTCTGGCGCAGTCACGCCGTGGCGGCCCACGACGCGCTCGCGTCGGCCACGACCGGCCGGTACGACGGCGTGTTCGTCTGTCGCATTCGAACCGATCGGCCGGCCATCGTTCCGACCGTTGTGCGACTTGCGAGCGCGTTCCGGTCGCCCGAACCGGTCACGCTCGTTGTGACCGCTGACGCACTCGATGGCGAGCGACACGCTGCCGTCCATGCGGCCGACCCGTGCGCGCTCGATACGGCAGCAGAGCGCGTCGCAACCGAGTTCGACGGCGAGTATGGCGGTACGCCGAGCGCGGCGACCCTCCGTGTTTCGGTCGACGACAGCACGCTCATCGCCGCCGTCAGGGAGGCGCTCTGATGGACGACGCTCCCGAAACCGACGGCGACGCCAGCATGGCCGATACCGACAGCGATACGGCGACCAACGACCCGCATCACACCGAATCCACGCGAACCGGGGCCGTTCGAACCGCAACCGTTCGAACCGATCACGCAACGGCCGCCCGTGCAACACGGGTTGCCCGCGCCGTTTCGCCCGACAACACGGCGTCGATGACGACCCATGTCGACGACGCGAGCGTCGAAACCGACATCGCCCGCGAGACGACCGGTGGCTTGCAGGCGACCGTTGACGACTACCTCGTCAATCTCGGCATTGCAACCGCCGTGCTCGATTCCTGTGGAACCCAGCACAGCCAGCCGACTACTACCACCAACACGACACACCACTATGAGTGAACGATCAGTATCCAAACAGCAGCGGGGCGGCAAACGATGGTACACTATCCACGCCCCCGAACAGTTCGACCGAGCAGACCTCGGCAAAACGCTTGCGGACGAACCCGATCAGGTGATCGGCCGCAACCTCGAAACAACGCTCGGCGAAATCACCAACGACGCCGGTGCGAACAACACCAAACTCACGTTCAAAATCACGGACGTTGGCTCGGACTCGGCGTACACCGAGTTCATCAAACACGAACTGACCCGCGATTACCTGCGGAGTCTCGTTCGCCGCGGCGCATCGAAAGTCGATGCCAATATCACGGTCGTCACGACCGACGATTACCGAGTCCAGATTCAACCGGCCGCCTTCACCACGAAGAAGGCCGACAACAGTCAGGAACACGCGATTCGTCGCGTCATGATCGACCTCGTCAAAGAGGCGGCCGCCGAGCGAACCTTCGAACAGCTCACAGACAGCGTGATCGAGGGCCGACTCTCGTCGGCAATCTACGGTGAAGCCAAAACGATCTACCCGCTACGCCGCGTCGAAATACAGAAGTTCGAACTCGAAGCGCGACCCGAAGAGCTCGCCGAAGAGGAAGCTGTCGCAGTCGATGTCGACGAAAGCGACGTCGCCGACGACGTTGCCGACGACTGAGCGGCTGACACGCGACACGGTTTCAGTTTTTATTATCCACCCCACAGTGACGAGGCTGTCGCGCTCCGCTTCGACGCAACTCGGTTACTCTTCGACGCGAACTGTTCCGATCATTCCGCCGGTTTCGTGCGGAATGCAGACGTATGGGTAGTCTCCTGGTATCTCGAACGTATGCTCGAAGCGGTCGTCGGTGTTGAGTTCGCCGCCGAACTCGTCGTCCCACGCGTCGCGCGCCTCCTGCTCGGATTCGAACCCACCGCTCGCAAAAAACTCCGCGCGGTCGGGTAGTGGATCCTCGTAGGCGGTGACGGTGTGTCGGCGCGTGCTCGTGTTTTTCCAGACCACGGTCGTTCCCACTGACACGGTGAGTGCTTCGGGGATAAATCCTGTTTCGCTCATGGCGACATCGTGGTCGTCCTCGCCAAACATCGCAAGACAGCCCGCGAGGCCGACGGTTGCGGCCGAGCCGACGGCTGCGAGAACGCGCCGCCGGGTACGCGACTTCGTCATACAGATCGGTAGGTTCGCCGGACATATAGCCCGCGCGGTTCGCGAAACGACATGACCACAACGTCGGCCGCCGACGAACACGCAGATGGTAAAACCTAACCGGTCGGTCGTCGACCACGACGTATGAAACCGCGGTTCGTCGGCCGGCTTGGTCTTGCGGATTTCGTCACCATCGCCAACGCGGCACTCGGTTTTCTGGCCGCCGCGCTCGCGTTCGTCGATGTTGCGCTCGCCGCACGACTCATTTTGCTCGGCGCAATCGCTGACGGACTCGACGGCGTTGTTGCCCGCAGACGCGGCAGCACGCCCGCCGGCGCATATCTCGACTCGCTCGCCGATGTCGCCTCATTCGGTGTTGCCCCCGCGATCCTCGTTGCTGTCATCGTGTTCGAGCAGTGGCTTCCCGGCGGTGATCCACTGTTCGTCGCCGTGGGGGTCGGCCTGCCAGCGGTGTTCGTCGCGATGGCAGTCGCCCGTCTTGGGCTCTACACGGCGTATGATACCGAGGCCAACGAGACCAAAGGCGTCCAGACGACACTCGCGGCAACAATCCTCGCGGCGACCGTGCTTGCGGGCTACACCGCGGCTGGGGTTCTTGTTGTACTCACCGGCGTGTTGGCCGCGCTGATGGTCACGACGATCACGTACCCGGATCTCCACGCCCAAGACGCGCTGATTATGGGTATGGTGCAGGCGCTGGCGATTCTCATGCCGGGATTTTACGGCGAGGGCTTCGCGTTTGCGCTCCTATTCCTCGCGCTGGCGTATCTGCTGTTCGCGCCGCGGTTTTATTGGCGCGATCACCTCGACAGCCCGCGCCTTCGTCGGCTGTTCGGCTCGTCGTAGGCGGTGTGGTTTTCGTGTCGTTGGTGTGGTTTTTGTGTCGTAGGCTCGTGGTCTAGGTGTTTTCGTCGTGGTTTTGTACCGTGGTCGTGGTTACATTCCCATGTCGGACGCGGAGTCAGGAATCGGCAGTGACGCGGGAGCGACCCCGAGCAGTTCGGCGGCGTGATCGAGCGCCATGTCGAAGCCGTAGTAGCGTTCGAGTTCGTCACCCTCGGCGCTCGGCCGCACCATGACCATTGCGTAACCGTCGATATTCTGGGCAACGACCGCGGTTCGTCCGTCGCGCTCGAACGACAGCTGGCGCTCGCCCGCTGTTTCGGTGTAGGAGGCGACGATGCCATCGGCTGTTTGGGTTGCCTGCGACGTGCTCGAACTGTTGGCGTCAGTCATACGTACACAACGGTCTCGACGTAGTCGAAGCTGTCGGTTCGGGCGAGAGGGCGGTCGCTCGGCGAGTAAAACCGGTATGAGTAGCGGACAAACCGGGGTTGCCGGCCGTTCCAAACACAGGGAGTCCCGGGTGCCTCCTCCACCCCGCGATCCGCCGAGCGACGGGCGTCCAGCGATGGGCTGCTCGCTTCCGCGCCTGACCCGGTGTCGCCGGTGAACCGGTGAGTGACACCCCTGCGGGTGAGCCCACCGGACCGCTGTCCCCGTCGGACGAGGTTTCGACGTTGGCGTCCGAGGCCTGCGCCGGTTCGACGCGACGCCCTCGGCGTTCGGTCCCCGCTGAAGACTGTCTCACGGGTGGTGAGCAGGGCCTAACTGCCCGACCTAGTCCACCAATCGGTAGCACTGAGAGGGTTAAGGGCCTTTCGTCTCGGTTCCCATTCCAAGCCGTCGTGTGTGAGAAACGCGGTCGGTCTCGCCAACACCGAACCATTCGGCCACGTCAGTTGACGACGGCAGCGCAACTCAGTTGACGACGGTAGCGTAGACGCCCGCCGTGATTGCGACGAGTCCACTCACGGCGAGGCTCGCCCACGGATGGAACTCGAGCCACGAGTACTCCGGCGGGAAACTGAACAACACGGTTGACTCCATCTGGACGACCCACAGCGCCGTCATCACGAACAGTATCACGCCCACCGCGAGCATGATCCCCGACACCAACGAGGGATCGGCGCGGCCGCGAACGCTTGAGAGGAAAATAACGCTTCCGAGCAGTCCCAAAAACACCGCCCCAGTGATACCGAGCGTCCCCGAGGCGTAGTACGCGCGAACCAACTGGTCGTTTCCCTCAATAACGAGAAACGGCACCGACACCACCACCACGAGCGCAAACGACAACACCGCCCCGGCGTAGGGGACGACTCGGTCGAGTTCCATACCGCGTGTTGTTCCGAACCGGTGTTAAATCACCCGAGACGGACGGACGATAACACACGAAAGGGAAATCGGTAAGCGGCTGGCCCGCCGCGAACGCGTATGGACCGTGTTGCACTCGTTGGGGCATCGATGACCCAGTTCGGCCAGCGCGAAAGCTGGATTCGCGATTTGCTCGCCGAGGCCGGCCGCGCCTGTCTCGACGACGGCGGCGTCGCCGGCAGCGATCTCGATCACCTCTACGTCTCGAATATGGCCAGCGGCGAGTTCGAGGGCCAAACCGGCATCGCCAACGCCCTCGCGCACGACCTCGACGCGCTCGGCGCGTACACCGCCCGAATCGACCAGACCAGTTCGTCTGGCGGCGCGGGCGTCTACGCCGCCTGGCAGTCGGTCGCCTCTGGCGCGAGCGACCTCACAATGCTCGTCGGCGGCGAAAAGATGACCCACCGGAGTACCGCCGAGGCAACCGACGTCATCGCCTCGCTCACCCATCCCGCCGAGTACAAACACGGCGTGACGCTCCCCTCGTTCGCCGGCCTCACCGCCCGGCGCTACCTCCACGTCCACGACGCACCCCGCGAAAGTCTCGCCCGGGTCGCGGTCAAAAACCACAAAAACGGCGTCGACAACCCGCATGCCCAGTTCCGAAAAGAAGTCGACCTCGACACCGTCATGTCCTCGCCCATCGTTGCCGACCCGCTGCGGCTGTACGACTTCTGTCCGATCACCGATGGTTCGGCCGCACTCCTGTTTTGTCCCGAATCGGTCGCCGCCGAGTACACCGACAACTACGTCGTCATCAGCGGCATTGGCGGGGCGACCGACACCCACGTCGTCCACGAACGCGCCGATCCGACCGTGATGGGTGGCGTCGTCGACTCGGGGCGGGAGGCCTACGAGATGGCGGGCGTCGACCCCGACGACATCGATGTCGCCGAGTTGCACGACATGTTCACGATTCTCGAATTCCTCCAGTCGGAGGGACTCGGCTTTTTCGACCCGGGCGAGGGCTGGACCGCCGTCGAAAACGGCGTTACCGACCGCGACGGCGACCTCCCGATCAACACGTCGGGCGGCCTCAAATCGAAGG
>CAYWFO010000102.1:0-6917 GCA_964457485.1 uncultured Haloferacaceae archaeon
CTCCAGACCGAAATCGGCCGCCGCGGGCTGGACTGCGAAATTATGGGCACAACCGTCGAGGCGATGGATCTCGCCGAGGATCGCGACCGGTTCAACGAGCTAATGGATGAGTTGGGGATTTCCCAGCCACAGGGCGGCACCGCGACCTCGAAGCCCGAGGCGCTCGAACTCGCCCACGACATCGGCTACCCGGTGCTTGTGCGCCCGAGCTACGTGCTGGGTGGACGCGCCATGCGAGTTGTTCACGACGACGCCGAACTCGAACGCTATATCGAGGAGGCCGTCCGCGTCTCGCCCGACAAGCCGATTCTCGTCGACCAGTTCCTCAGCAACGCGGTTGAACTCGATGTGGATGCCGTCTCGGACGGCGAAAACGTCCTGATCGGCGGCATTATGGAACACGTCGAAAGCGCTGGTGTCCACTCCGGCGATTCGGCGTGTATGATTCCGCCGCGCTCGCTGAGCGGCGAAACGCTGGGTCGTGTGCGTGACGTGACCGAGGATATCGCCACCGCCCTCGAAACAGTCGGGCTACTCAATGTCCAGCTCGCGGTGAAAGACGGCGACGTGTACGTGCTTGAGGCCAACCCGCGTTCCTCGCGAACCGTCCCGTTCGTCTCGAAGGCGACCGGCGTCCCGATTGCCAAGCTCGCCGCGAAGGTGATGACCGGCACGACACTAGCCGAACTCGGTGTCGACGAACAGATTCCAGAACAGACGAGCGTCAAGGAGGTCGTCCTCCCGTTCGACCGCCTGCCGGGATCGGATCCACGACTCGGCCCCGAAATGAAATCGACGGGCGAGGTCATGGGTAGTGCCGATTCGTTCGGCAAGGCCTACGACAAGGCCCAGAGCGCGACGAACAAAGCGATTCCACGCTCTGGAACGATCGCGCTCGACCTCTCCGACGAGATTTTCCCGGATCCGGACACCGACGCGGGCGAGCAACTGGCCGCCGGGTTCGGCGAGTTCTTCGCGTTCAGCGACGCCGTCGACCTCGTCGACGCAGCCCGCAATGGTGACATCGACCTCATTGTCTCACGTGACCGCAGTTTACTGGAAGTCGCCGTCGAAGAGGAAATCACGTACTTCTCGACGCCGGCGAGTGCGCGCGCAGCCATCGAAGCGCTCCGCGCCCGCGACGAGCCGATCGATGTGGCCGCGATTGACGAACGACCAAAGCGCGTTGCCACGTGGGGTAAGTGAACACTACGAGAGTTTGTCGAGCGCCTCGAAAAAATCGGTAGCCGGGCCGGCAATCCGAACCGGCGTCTCCGCGCGTGAAACCGTCAGCGAAGCGGGCGTGTCGAGCGTCGACGGCTGGCGACCATCGCTGACGACGACCGCGTGGTCGGTGTGTCGCACCGTGACCTCGATCCGACTGTCTTCGTCGACGACGAGCGGCGGCATTCCGTCGACTGCACACATTTCGTTGATGACGAGTCCATCGATCTCGGGGTGGACGATCGGCCCACCCTCGCTCAGGTTGTAAGCCGTACTCCCCATCGGCGTGGCGATCATGACACCGTCGGCGTGGCCCGCCGAGTACGACGAACCGTTGACCGACACCTCGATCTGCGCACCACCGCCGTGGCCGCGTCGTGGGCCGCCGACGACGAGTTCGTTGACCGCCGGTACACTCGCAAAATCGTCGGCAACGGCGGTGAGTCGCGGAGCCTCGCGGCTCGTATGGGTGCCCGCCTGTAGCGACATGATCTCCTCGCGAACCGTCGAAACGGCATTGTCGGGCGCAACGGCGTTGAGAAAGCCGACCTCACCGAGGTTGATCCCCAAGATTGGTGTTTCGCCGGCCGCACGCGCGGCGAATAAAAACGTGCCGTCGCCACCGATCGAGACGACAAGCGCACACGACTCGAACGTCGAGAGCGATTTCCCGTCGGCCGAACGTCCGAGTGACTCCGCGGTGGTTGGGTCGAACTGACAGCCAACGTCGTGCTCGGCGAGCGCCGCGTCGATCTCGGCTGCCACCTCGACCGCCCGGCTGTTGTTCTGTTGGGCGATCACTCCGAGATTCATACGCCGCCTTGCCCCCCGGTGCGCAAAAGCCCTCGGTCACCGCTCAGAGCTCGAAAAACATGCACAGACAGGGAACATTCATACTGGTTGAGATTGTGTGTGGGATATGAACACGGTGAGAGTAGATGAGAACCCGACTCGTTCCGGGCGAACCGATCACCGCGACGGGGGTGTCAGCCGATGAGTGACGACTGGTTCGAAAAGGCACTCCGCGAAATCGACGGAGAGCGAGCCGATGAATCCGACGAGACACACAGCGATGGTGCTGACGCCGAGGAGCCGACCGCCGATGCGAGTGCCGTCGCCGACCCACCAGCCGCCAGCGAGGACGCAGGGTTCGGCTTCGGCGAAACGGAGGCGTCTGCCGACCAGTCCGGCGGTACCGACGAGTTTGGGTTCGGCGAGTTCGACGGGGCCGACGGGGGCAGTACCGCAGGGGCCACCGACGAGTTCGGCTTTGGTCAGTTCGATGGTGGGCAAGACGATTCGAGTGCGTTCGACGACGAGGATTTCGACTCCGAGATCGACCGGATCAACATCGGGATCGACGGGCTCGACGAGATGGTTCGCGGTGGTGTTCCCGACCGCTCGCTCATGACCGTCATCGGCGGTGCGGGAACCGGAAAAACGACCTTCGGGCTCCAGTTCATCGAGCGAGCGCTGTCGAACGGCGAGCGGGCGGTGTTTATTACGCTCGAACAGACCGAGGAGTCCTTGATTTCGACCGCCGAGGAGATGGGGTGGCCGTTCGAGCGGTACCGAGAAGAAGGGTTGCTCACCGTGGTCGTGCTGGATCCGGTCGAGATGGCAAACAGTCTCGCCAGCATTCGAAACGACATTACCCGGTTGATTCGCGACTTCGGGGCGAGTCGGCTCGTTCTCGACTCGGTGTCGTTGCTCGAAATGATGTACGAGCATCCGGCGCGTCGCCGAAGCGAGGTGTTCAACTTTGCGCGGTCGCTCAAAAAAGCCGGCGTCACGACAATGCTGACCTCGGAGGTCAACCCCGACAACGTCTACGCGTCTCGACACGGGATGGTCGAGTATCTCACCGACGCGGTGTTTTTCCTCCAGTACATCCGCTCGGATACGTCCCAAGAAACGCGAACCGCAATCGAGATTCAGAAAATCCGCGACGCAAGCCACTCGCGGGAGCGAAAACCCTACGAAATCACCGACTCCGGAATCAGCGTCTACCAGCAGGCCAATATTTTCTGAGTGAATCGACGTTTTGAACGAATCGACCTTTTACATTGACTGACAGTGTGAGCAAGCAGGGTTTTGAGCAAACAGCGGCCGACACCCGAAAATCGCAGTCGATTCGTCTGACCCGGCCAACCCACCGCTTACGAGTCGTGTCGCGTCAGACAGGTCGACAGCCCGATGAGTTCGACGGGTTCGGAGTTGTCGGGCGAGTAGACGACGAACTGGCCCTTTTCCATGTAGGGGACTTTCGACTGGAGGTTCGGCGGAATGTTGACGCTGCTGATCGCGTCGTCGTCGCCGAGATTCAACACCAGTTTCGTGTTGAGCTGTTTGAACACCGAATCCGCGATGTCCTGAGGGTCCTGCGTGATCAAAAACAGGCCGAGGCGTTCTTTTCGACCCTGTTTGGCCGCCTCGGTGAACTTCGAGATCACTTTGCGCGCTTGCACCGTGTCGCCGTCGGCGAGGAAGTTGTGCGCCTCATCCATTCCCAACACGATCGGTGTCTCTTTGATCCGGTCGCTGTCGGGCGTATTCGAGAGTTTGTCGTCGATGAGATGGGTTGCCACCGCGAGAACGAACAGTTCCTTGACGCGGCTCGAACTCAGGTGGTAGGTCGGAATCACGGTTAGTCCCCCGGGGCGAACCAGCTGGTGATCGAGTTCGGTGATGGGCGTTGCCGACTGGTCGAACACGCCGGAAGGAATGGCGCGAACCCGTCGCGTGACCGCGTCAAACGTCGCCTCGTGGACGCGACCCGATTCGTTGAGTTCCTCTTTGAGCGCGGGGTCGTCGAGAAACGTCGTAAAGCGCTCGTAGGTTCCCTTCTCTCCGTACTGGCCGAAAAATCGCCGAAGCAGCGTTTCGAGCGCGGGATACTGGTTCTCGTTGAGACTGCTGCCCGCAACCAGCCACGGCCGGCGTTTCGTCATCGAAAACGGAATCGTGAACTCGATTCGCTCGGCGCGGTGGCTCTCGCCGGCGTAGCTCGTTCCCGCCTCGGTCGGAATCAGGGCGATGGTGTCGTCGACGCCGCCGTAGGCGATCCCCTCGCGGTCGAGTTGGCGGGCGAAATCGTCGGTGAGCGCCGGGTTGTCGTCGTGCATCTGGGCGTACTCGTCTTGGGGATCGAACTGGACGACAGCGGGCTGAACAGTCCGCCCGTCGTCCATCGGGTAGGTTCGGTCGTCGCGGAGATACTGCCGGAGTATGTTTTTCGTGGCGTGGGTTTTGCCCGACCCGGTTCCGCCGGCGACGAGGGTGTGGCGGAAGACGAGCGGGTCGCCGCTGTCGTAGTCGTCGGCAATCCGGTAATCGATCGTCGGTGGCGTCGCCGCTGTTCGCACTTTTTCGCCACCAACCGAGAGGTGACCCAGAAACACGCCGTCTTCGGGGATGTTGAGCCCGGTTTTGATTTCGCGGCTGTCGGTGGCCTCCTGTAACACGGCACCAGGCTTTGGAACGCGGTCGGTCATTCGGCGTTTGAGGTCGCGCTCGCCGTTTTCGGTGTCCGCGTAGAGCACGGCGACCGGCTCCAACTCGGCCATGAACTTGTAGTCGCGTTCCTCGAAACTGGACTGGCGCATCATCCGGCGGGCGTGAATTTCGGTCGCGTCGTCGGCGTGAAACTCCTGGGCGTATTCGAGGGCGACGATCCGACAAAACAGCGTCTCGTCGTCGGGGTACGGAACGAGCAGGTAGGAACCGAGACGAACCGAGTCGCGGTTGCCGGTCGTCACGAACGCGCGCAGCGTGGTGTCATCGCCGTCTTCGGCAACCCGGAGGCCCTGTGAAACCGAGAGCGTTCCGATGCCGACATCCTCGCCGCTGGGGTCGACCGCGAAGCGTTCGAAACCGTCGTGGTCGGCGGTTACGTGGGGGTCAGATGCCGATAGGTCGCCGTCGGCGTCGGGGGCGTCGCTCGGAGCGGTGGTTCCGGCAGCGTCGGCGTCGGCAGCACCGTCGGCAGCAGACTCATCGCCCGCGTCGGCAGCGGTCTCCTCGGCGTCGACGACATCGTTGAAATCCTCCAGCGTCATATGTACCGACCTGTCGGCGTGGCGGTAAACGCCTTTCCCCTCTCGTGGTGAGGTTCAGTCAGTCACCCGTGACAACGGCCACCGACCGCGGTTCGAACGTTTCGCCGGCCCACTCGAACACGGCAATCTCGGCGTCGAGGACCGACACAATCGCGTACAGATAGCCCGGCCACGCCGCCTGTTCGTGGTCGGCGCGGCTCGGCGTTGCGGGCGAGACGGGATGGGAGTGATAAAATCCCAGCAGTGCGTGGCCGGCCGCTTCGAGGGCGTCGATCGCGCGGACGGTTTCGGCCGGGTCGAGTTCGTAGGCGCGCCGTGGGTCGGCGGCGACAGTGGCAACCGGTCGAAACGTCGAAATAAACGGTGGGCGTGTCTCGTCGCCACGGCGACCCGCGAGCACGCCGCAGATTTCGGTTGGCTCGCCGTGAGCCGCCGAACGGGCCTCGGCGAGCAGGGCCGAACGGACGCTCGCCGAGAGTCGAACCCTAAGCGAAGTCACGGCGCATCGCAATTTCGAACCACGGACAGAGCCGGAGTTGGCGGTACCACCGCGGGTGCTCGTGGAGGTGCTCGTAATCGGCCCACAGCAGCCCAGCGATCTCCTCCTCATCGGGATCGAGCGTCGTGTCCTCAAGCGTGACTTTCAGTACGGCACAGACCTCCCATTCGAGCCCCTCGTTGAGGTAGTAGCGCTTGTACTCGAAGCGGTCGCTGACGTGGAGATCGCTGTACTGATCGGGGGTTACGCCGAGTTCCTCTTCGAGGCGCTGCATGGTGGCCTCGGTCTGGCTCTGGCCCTCGACCGGGTGAGAGGCGACGGTGCCGTCCCAGTGGGTGTCCCACAGGCGTTTGTCGGGGCTGCGCTGGGCGAGCAGAATCCGGCCGTCGGCGTCGAACACGAGGCAGGTGAACGCTCGGTGGCGAATGCCCTCGCCCGTGTGGGCGTCGAGTCGGTTGACTGGTTCGAGTTCGGTGTCGTCGGCGTCGACGGCGATTACGTCCTGTCCGGCGTTTTGATGAAGGTCGCCGCTGGCTGCGGCGTCGTCAGCGCTCATAGCACTTCAAAGAACAAGCGGGGTCAATAAGGGTTCGATACTGCGTCGACCACGCGGCCAACCCGCACCTGCGCATTGGTGTCACGCACGACCGACTACCCGAGTCGCTCGTCGAGAATCAGCCGCGTTTTCGTCCCCTTGACTTCGCTCATTTTGCGCGCCTTCGTAATCAGGTCGTTCACCGCCTGTGTGTCGATGCAGTCGACGACGAGGACGATATCGTCCTCCCCCGACACCTGCCAGACGAAATCGACCTCCTCCCAGTCGGCCAACTGCTCGGACACCTCGCCGGTGTCGACGTTCATGTCGACCGAGACCTCGATCATCGCCTTCACGTTGCCCGTCCGGGTCGTGACGGTAAAACGCTCGATGACGCCCTCGCGGGTGAGTCGGTCGACGCGGTTGCGCACGGTTCCCTCGCTCGTGTTGACGCGGTCGGCGATTTCCGTGTACGGCGTCCGCGCATCCCGGCGCAGGATGTTGAGAATCCGACGGTCGAGGTCGTCCATGCCGGGGCAAGCACGCGCGGGCGCTTAGCAATTACGAATTTCGTAACTCGGCTTCGAACGACGCACTTATT
>CAYWFO010000103.1:0-6899 GCA_964457485.1 uncultured Haloferacaceae archaeon
TGGCCTAGTGGACAGGGCGAGCGGTTCCTAACTGCTCGATCGTGGGTTCGAATCCTATCATGCCCGTTATTTGCGAACGGAAGCCCTTCAACGTTCGAAAGGGAACGGGTCGCATGAGGAATTGAGCGCGAATCCCATCAACAGGGGTGGACGCTTCGACGGGAGTCACTGGCCGGAGTACAGCGTGGTCGCAGACGCTGGTTCCGGAACGACGAAGTTTTCGCAGTTTCGGCCTAACACAAGGTGTGTTCTCCACGCTTGCAACACCGGTCATCGGCGCACTCTTCGGCCTCGCACTTGCCGCCCCGCCGGGACCAATGAATGCAATTATTGCCGAAGAGAGCGTGCTTCGCGGCTGGGCCGCCGGTTTTCGCGCCGGGGTCGGTGCGTTGACTGCTGACGGTCTGTTTTTGCTTTTGACGCTTGGCGGCGTGGCGACCGTCATCCAACGACATCCCGCGATACAGGAGGTGCTGTTTCTGGCCGGTGGCGTGTTGATGCTCGTGTTCGCAGTCGATGCCGGACGAAACGCGACCGCCGCGAGTGGCTTTGTCGACGACGACGTCTCGGCCGTTGGAACGGGCTTTCAGAAGGCGTTCTCACTCTCACTTTCGAACCCCTACCAAATCGCGTTCTGGCTAACCGTTGGTGTCGGCCTCGTCACACCGGGAACGCTCGCGGTCGCCGACCACGCGCCGTGGCCGCTGGCACCGTTTTTTGCTGACGTTGTCGTCGAAACGGGGAGTCCGTTGTTGCTGGCCGGCTTTTTTGCGGGAATCGGACTCTGGATCGTCGTTTATCCCGCCGGGTTGGTCGCGATGGGCCGCCGAATCGACACCTTTGCGCCGGCTGTGGCCGCCGCGAGCGCCGTCGTGCTGGCGGGGTTCGGCTTCGTGTTTCTGTGGATCGGACTGGCCGCGTTGCTGTAATGATCATTAGAGGCGAATGTACTGCCCACCGCTGCGCTGGTGGCGACTGCTGCATCTCGGTCAGTGTTGGTGGCGATAACGGACAATCGTCAACTCGCTCGTGAGGAACCGCCGCAGTCGAGTGCTCGAATCGAAAAAGCGACTCAGACCGAAAGGTCGCCACGAGCTTTGACCACGTCGAGTGAGTCGGCATCGATGGTGTCTATGTCGAGCCAGTGGGGAACGTACTGCCGTTTCTCGTAGGTTTCGCGCTCGTCTTTAGTGCCGATCGTACACCAGAGTTGAACCTCGTCGGGGCCGTGCCAGTCACCCTGTCGGTGGATCGAGAAACAGATCTGCTCTTTCCCATCGTAGTTAATGATGGCGTCCTTGCGGATACCGGGATCCCCGTTGACGATGAGCTGCTGCATACCCCCGCTTCGACTGAGCGGTGTTTAATAGCTTCGGTGCGGCCCCTCGTCCGCGTGGAGTAACGACGGTGACGAGCGGCGACCGTCATCTTTACTTCATACCTGAAGAACATCGCATATGGACTTGTTGCGGCAGTCGCTTCTCGACGCACCAATTATTCACAAAGGCGAGTATCAGTACTTCGTCCATCCGGTCAGCGACGGGGTTCCGATGTTGGAGCCCGAACTGCTCCGCGAAATCGTCATTCGAATCATCCGTAAGGCTGAACTGGAGAACGTCGACAAAATCGTCACGCCTGCCGCGATGGGTATTCACATCTCGACGGCCGTTTCGTTGATGACTGACATCCCGCTCGTCATTATCCGCAAGCGCTCGTATGGCCTTGAGGGCGAGGTACCTCTGTTTCAGGAAACGGGCTACTCCGAGTCAGAGATGTACATTAATGACGTTGAAACGGGCGACCGCGTCCTCGTTCTCGACGACGTGCTCTCGACTGGCGGCACGATGAAAGCGATTCTCGATGCGCTCACCGACGAGGTCGGTGCCGAGGTCGTCGATGTCGTCGCCGTGATCAAGAAAGCCGGCGAGAACGAACTCGACGACACCGACTACAACGTAAAAACCCTGATCAATGTTACTGTCGAGAACAACGAAGTCATCATAACCGATCCGCTGGGTGACTCGTAGCGTTCACGCCACCTTTCGCAACCCTTATTTCGCCCATCGCGGTATTGTAGATTGTCGCGTGCCGGGGTAGCTCAGCTGGCAGAGCGAATCCTTCGTAAGGATTAGGTCGAGGGTTCAAATCCCTCCTCCGGCTTGGGTATTTTTGTTCAAAACCGTTCGGGCAGCGTCGACCGCGACGCCGACAAAACGAAACGAAATCACAGGTAGGGAGCCAGCGATGCTTGTGACGACACGGCCGCGAAAGGTGCCAGCACGACCGAGTCACCGGAACGGCCGTGTCACGAGCAGGTGGTAGTCCTCGTGTGGATCATACCCGCGGAACAGGAGGCTGTTGGTCATCACGCTCACGCTCGATCCGGCCATTGCCAACCCAGCGAGTGCCGGGTTGAGCAGGCCGAGCGAGGCGATTGGAATCAGTGTCGCGTTGTAGGCAAACGCCCAAAACAGGTTCTGTCGAACCTTCGAAATCGTCGCCTCCGAGAGGCGGATGATTTTCAGCACGTCCGCGGGATTGTCGCGCATGAGTGTTACATCTGCGCTCTCGATGGCCACGTCAGTTCCCGAGCCGATGGCGACGCCGACGTGTGCGGCCGTCAGCGCGGGCGCGTCGTTGACGCCGTCGCCGACCATCATCACCCGGCTGCCATCGGCCTGCAGGTCGTCGACAACGTCGGCTTTGTCCTCGGGCAACACCTCGGCGCGCACGCTGTCCGGGTCGATGCCGACCTCGTCGGCAACCGCGCGGGCCGTCCGCTCGTTGTCGCCGGTCAACATCACGACCGAGAGTCCTCGCGCGTCGAGCGCAGCGATCGTCTCTTTTGCGCTCTCACGAACCGTATCCGCGTTGGCGACGACGCCGACGAGTCGGCCGTCGACGGCGACAAGCATCGCGGTTTTGCCCGCGCGTTCGAGGCGCTCCATCGTTTCGGCGGCCGGCGCGGGATCGACCCCGTTTTCGCGCATGAGTTTCCGGTTGCCGACGAGCGTCTCGCCGAAGTCTGTCGTCGCACGAATCCCGTGGCCGGGGACGTTCTCGAAGGCGGTCGGCTCGGTGGGGTCGACTCCGCGGTCGCGTGCAGCCGAAACGATGGCACGGGCGAGTGGATGTTCGGAGCCCGATTCAGCGCTTGCGGCGGCCGCCAGTACGAAGGTTTCGTCGACTGCTGGCTCGTCGGCCGGTGGCTCGGTTTCGGTCTCCGCGAGGCCGCCGTCGGTGCGTTCATCGAGAACGACCACGTCGGTGAGTTCCATCTCGCCGTGGGTCAGCGTCCCCGTTTTGTCGAAAACGACGGAATCGATGCCGCGGGCTTTTTCCAGAATGTCCGCACCCTTGAACAGCACGCCGTTAGTCGCCGAAATCGTCGAACCGACCATCGTGGCGGCGGGCGTCGCCAACCCGAGCGCGCAGGGACACGCAATGAGCAGCGCGCTGGCGGTGACGATCATCGAAAATTCGAGAACGGGCACGCCGCCGACAACGGGGCCGCCGCCGACGGGCGACCACAGTGGAAGCGCCTCGACAAAGCCCGCAAGCTGAGTTGGAAACAGATACCAGAGCGTCGCCCACAGCAGGGCGTTGGCGATGACTGCCGGCACGAAAATCCCGCTCACGCGGTCGACGAGCCGCTGGATGTCGGGCTGGCGGGCCTGGGCCTGTTTGACCCGCTCGACGATCTGTTGGATCGCCGTTTCCTTGCCAACGCGCATTGCCTCGACGCGGAGCACGCCGTTTTCGTTGATTGTCGAGCCGATGACCTCGTCGCCGGCCTGTTTTTCCACGGGAACGCTCTCGCCGGTCACCATCGACTCGTCGACCGCACTTTCGCCATCGACGACGACGCCATCGGTCGGAATCCGCTCACCGGGACGGATCTTCATGACGTCGCCAACGACGACCTCATCCAGCGGAACCGTGCGCTCGGTTTCGGTGCCGTCGTCGTTCTTGCGGATGACGGTCGCCTCCTCGGCTTCGAGTTCGAGCAGCGACCGAAGCGCGTCGCTGGCTTGGGCTTTCGAACGGGCTTCGAGCCAGTTGCCGAGCGTAATAAACCAGAGGATGAACGCGACAGCTTCGAAGTAGAGGCCGCTGTCGACCGAGAGCAGGCCAAGCAGCACAACCGTACTGTAGAGATAGCCGACCGAGGTACCCATGGCGACGAGCGTGTCCATGTTGGCCTGTCGGTTGTTTCTGGCCGCCCGATACGCGCCGACGATGAACTCCTTGCCGAGCGTCGCCATCAGGAGGGTTGCGAGAACGAACTCGATCCAGCCCAAACCGAAGCCACCGACACTCTCGGGCAGCGATACCAGGCCGAACATTTCGGCCATCACGAGCGCGAACGGCACGGTCAGCACGCCGCCGAGGACGACGAGCCGCCACTGTTTTTTCATCTCGCGCTGGGCGACCGAGTCGCGGGCGCTGTCAACGCTGTCGGCATCGGCGCTGTCGACGTCGCTGCGTTCATCAGTCCCGTTGTCTCGCTCCGCTTCGTCGAATCCGCTGGCTCTGCCGGCGTTCGCTCCGCGTGTCGGCCGAATCGGTTCGTAGCCCGCTGATTCGATTGCGTCGTAGATCGCGTCAACGTCGGTATCGACCGGGTTGTACGTGACAGTCGCCTCGTCGGCCGCGAAGTTGACGCCCGCCTCGATCACGCCCGGAACTCCTTCGACGGCATTCTTCACGGCGGCCGAACATGTCGAACACGACATCCCGCCGACCCCGATCGACCGCGACGCACTGACGGGCGTATAGCCCGCCGATTCGATCGCCTCGTAGATTGCGGCGAGTTCGACCACAGCGGGATCGTACGTCACCGATCCCTCGTCGGCTGCGAAGTTGGCACGCACCTCGCTAACGCCATTGAGGTTCGATACTGCCTCCTCAACGGAGCCGACACACGAGGCACATGAGAGCCCCTCTATTTCGAGCCGTGTTGTGCTGCTCATACACGTTGATACGGGTTCCCTGTTCATTCGAATTGTGGTTTCGAATCAAAAGCGATATCAGCCTTCTATATTCGTTTCAAAAGCACTACGCACCCTCGCTGAGCCGGTCGAATCGCGCCTCGAAGTTGCCGAGACAGGATCCACAGCAGAAGTGGTACTCGGTGTCGTCGATAACGGTGGTCTCTCCGTCGCTTGTGACCGGATTACCACACTCGTCGCAGTCAATGGCGAGAGCGGCGTCGGCGATCTGCGGCGTCCAGGTCGCCTCCGACAGCAGGCGAACGTCGATTTCGCGGAGGGCGTCGATGTCGACCGTCGAAAGCAAGTCATCAATGCCGTCGGCTCCAAGCGTTGCATGGACAACGACGTGTGCATCGGCCGTGACGTAGCGGTGTTCAACCCGTTCGCGTTCGTCGATTGCGTCGACAACGCCATCGGTCTCGCCGGGGCGAACCGCGAGGTCGACGAGTACTTCGGTTCCGCCACGGAGCGTCGTCGTATCGAGATCTAGTGTAAACGACCGGATAACGCCGAGCGATTCGAGTCGCTGAATCCGGTCGGCAACGGCGGGAGCAGACAGTTCGACGTGGTCGGCGATGTCGCTGTAGGGACGCCGAGCGTTTTCGAGCAACAACTGAATAATCGTCCGGTCGGTGTCGTCGAGATCACGCATATCGGCCCCCAGTCGGCGCACTCACCTGTATCCTTCGTCGAGAGTTTGGATTCAAAAGTTGAGGCCCGATTTGAGTATGTATTTCATTTCTCCGTGTCGCTCTCGAAGTGAGAATGTGTTTCATTCCTTCTCGTCGTCCTGGAGGATGACCTCGCAACACGCGCGGGCGGCCGCGAGATGGTCGTCAGCGACGGTGTCACCGGTTTCGCCGGCCGATTCGAGAAGTTCGGCGACCTGTCTGACCCGTTTTTTTCGGATGTCGGCGTCGAGCCCCTCGGTTGCTGCATCCCGGGAAACGGCTTCGGCCTCACCGAGCCAGCGGTTGGTCGCCGGCGGGACGGGCCGGTCGGCGGTTGCAGTCAGATGATTGGCAAGGGCGGTGACTGCCTCGGCAGGCGTTGTCGGAACCTCGTCATTGGTCATACACAACTGTTAGGCCTCCGGAAACTAACTGTTGTGCCGTCTGACCCCGCTGTTTGCCTGCTCGTTCCATGCATTGTTCAGTATTTTTTGCTGGTTTACAATTCGCACATTAGTATAACCGCCAGCGACCGCACCAATCGCTAGGTGATCGAACGCCAGTTGAGGTGGTCACTAACTAGACAGTGCCGGTCGAACTCGATTGTTGCCGTGCGAGGTGGTTCATCCAGGAATCGGCGTGGTCATGGGTAATGTTGGCTGTGTATCCATCTTCTGTCTTCCATACGTATCGGTAAAATCGATCCATCCGATACGCTGTTGGTTTGATCGTCCCTGTCGAGTAACCCACGGCTTCGTCAGGTCGCTTTCCGAATGTGAGCAGCCAGGTGAGGCAATTTTCACGCTCACTGCGGTAATCGAGCAGTTGGCGTGGATTGAGATATTCTTTCGATGTATCGGTAATCACCGGGAAGTCTTTCAGTTCGTCAATCATTTCTGCCCCCATTACCGGACGTGTGTCAAAAGCGGAGTCCGTTGAATCGACTTGGTACGGCAAAACTGCTAATCGCTGTACTGCGTCGGGATGACCGGATCCGTCCAATGTAATTGGCCTGAATCATTGGCTATCAGCTCTGATTCAGTGCCCAAAAATCGCAAGACGGTGGTAGGATGGAATGCTCGATCAGGGATTTGAACCTCACTCGCTCCCTTACGGTCGCTCGCTGCTTCAAATCTCTTTCTGCGCGTTTCGTTCGCCTCACAGCGTGAGGCTCACTGCAATGCTCGATCAGGGATTTGAACCCTGGTCCTCGGCTCGAAAGGCCAAGATGATT
>CAYWFO010000104.1:0-6620 GCA_964457485.1 uncultured Haloferacaceae archaeon
CTCATCGACGAGGATCGAGACGTTCCGGTCGGCGAGTACCGATTCCTCCAACTCGATATTGCATCGGTCTCGGGAATTCTCGCCGACAGCGGCGACGAGGCCGACGTCGAAACGCCGGGCAACGCCCCGCTGCAGTTCACCCTGCGCTTCGAAATCAGAGAGAACCAGCGGACGACGTTCACCGGGGACTTCACGCCGGTTCGTCGCGGCCAAACTGACCGCTACCTCCTGCAACCGGTGGCCCGCAATACCGCAGTCAGTTACGAGGACGTTGACGATGCGGACGACGAAAACGGAGCGGACGACGGGGACAACGAAAACGGCGCGGACGACGGGGACGACGAAAACGGCGCGGACAACGCAGACGACGACTGAGGAGTAATCCGACACGGCTGCGATGACGCTACGTGAACAGACGACACGGTTGCTGACCAGCCTGCCGAAATCAACCACGGGCTTCTTCCGACTCGCCGAGAGAACACATGTATGACGACCACACAAGCCAGTGATACATCGTTGCGCTCGGGAATCGGCAGCGGTGTGGCTGCGGGAGCCGCCGCCTACGTGTTTGGCTACCTGCTTGTGTATCTCACGCAGCGTGATCAGGTCGACGAGCAACTGGCTGGCTTCAATGTCGTCGCCGATCTGTTGGGTGGCGACCCGATTCCAGCATGGCAGGGTGTCGGCTGGCTCTTCTATAACGCACATTTCGTCGCAACCGAGATTCCGTCACTGGTCGGCGGCGGCCGGTCGCTCAACTTCATTGCCGAGGCCGACGGTGGCGCGCTGGCGTTGCTGTACATCGTGCCGCCGCTGTTCCTGCTCGCCGCCGGGCTTGCCGTTGGGTGGCTGGCGGGCGCAACAACGCCGGTCGATGGGGTGAAGTCGGGGAGTTTCGTCCTCGCCGGCTACCTCCCGCTCGCGGTGATCGGCGCGTTCGTGTTCCGCTACGCCGTTGGTGACGGCTCGGTTGCGCCCGATCTCATAAGCGCCGTGTTGCTCGCAGGAATCGTCTATCCGGCGGTGTTCGGCGGTGCTGGCGGTGCAGTTGCCGGCTTGCTCGCCGGTCGCGACGGTTGACATCCTCCCCGCCGTTTACGGAAATTCAAGGAAAAAACCTCGCGCTTCAGCACGGGGAGAATGTAAACCGCCCATTACCGCCAGTTTCGTCGGATTTCGCCCGGTCTCGCCCGCATCGAGACGCAACGATTTCGCGAACCCACGTTTCGGTTCCGTGCGTCCGACAGTTTCCTCTTGTGCACGTTTCCGCCTCAGTCAAACAGTCCTGAGACGTCCTGTTCACGCTGGCGTCGACGCTCGACACGCCGGCGAAGACGATCGTACACGAGTGGGCGATGCTCGCGCTCGTCGATGAACGTCGCTACCAGTCCGATCCATGTCGACTGTGCGGTTTCACGTTCCGCGCGTGCGTACTCGATCGCAGCTTCAACGATGTCGGTGTCGTAGTCGTCGTGCTCGGCGAGCACGCCTGCGGCCGTCGTAATCGCCGCAAGCTCGCAGTCGGCGGCAGTGAGTCGGCGGCCGTCGTACCGCAACGACGGCCGTGGTTCGCGCTCGATTCGTTCGGGATCCGTGGCCAGTCGGTCGAGCGCGACCGCCACCGCCTCGGTGTCGACACCGCGGTACGGCGTTTCCAACGGAGCAAGATAGCGCTGTGCGCGCTCTGCGAGCCCGACCGCGCCGCTCCAGTTGCCCCGTTCGGCGTGATAGACGCTCCCGGCGAACTGGATTAACCCGTGAAACAGTTTCTCGTCGTCGCCCTCGGGGAGTTCGAGCCACACCGCCTCCCAGGGTTCATGTGCGGCGTGGGTGTCGCCGGCGGTGTAGAGCGCGATGCCGGCGCGAAGCGACGACTCCATACCGGTTCTTGGACACGCCGCACAAAAGGTGTCGTGGTGGTGAAGTGGCTATGGTCGCGCACTACCCGGCTGCTGGCTTTCATTCTTCGCGAATGTTGTTCCCATCGCGACGGGACGTCTCGCTTCGCTCACGGTGTTGTGCTGCAGAGAAACGTCCCGTCGGAGTTCCACGCGAGCAGGGCGGGATCACAGATCCCGTTGGAAGCCGGTCGCAGACCGGCGACTGTGGCGAGCGTGGAGCACGACGGGTCGCGACTGAAAGGAGCGTCCCGTCGGAGATTTGAACTCAGTCGCTCCCTTCGGTCGCTCCCTGCTCAAATCTCCGAGAAGGTCGCATAACACGGCACGAAGACCGAGAGCCATTGAAGGCTCTCGGAGTTGTTGTGCCGTGAAATGTAGCGTTCCGTCGGAGTTCCACGCGAGCGGGTAGCGAGCGTGGAGCACGACGGGTCGCGACTGAAAGGAGCGTCCCGTCGGAGATTTGAACTCCGGTCACTGGCTCCGCAAGCCAATAGGATAGTCCACTACCCTAACGGGACTCACTCGATTGTACCCTCGGTCGACTTAAGACGGTTACGGTACGGCAAGGCCGTGTCGGCTGTCGGCATCCTGCGGCCCCAACGGCGTTCGTTCGGCGATTCCACGACGGCGTTCGTTGAGACCACCCGGCCGAATTTTATATACCAATACGTCGCAATCAGCGGCCATGCGACGATCAATCGGGCGGTCTACGGCTTGCCACCAGCGCCGGCGTCGGCGGACTGCGTTGGGCCGTCGACCCCGTCAAGGACAACGCTTAACCTCGATCTGTTCCTGGCTCACACCATACATATGGGAGTCATAGCGGACGTGTACGACGACCTCGACACCGACGTCCCACTCGAAGAGTTTCGGGCGGCCGTCGAGGACAAAGTCGAACAGATGGGCGGGCTGGCCGACGAGGAAACCGCGGCGATGCTCATCGCCCACGAACTCAAAGACGAGGAGGTCAACGGCATTGCGGACATCGAACCCGGCATGGACGAGGTGAAATTCCTCGCCAAGGTGGTCTCGATCGGCGAGCTCCGCACGTTCGAACGCGATGGCGAGGACGAAGACGGCCGCGTCGTCAACCTCGAAGTCGCCGACGAGACCGGCCGCATTCGCATCTCGATGTGGGACCAACTGGCCGTCTCCGCGGTTGGCACGCCCGATGGCGACCGCCACGGCAAACTCGACGTTGGCGACGTGCTCCGCATCGCCGGCCGTCCAAAAGAGGGATACAACGGGGTCGAGGTCAGCGTCGACAAGGCCGAACCCGACGACGATGCCGACGTCGATGTCGAGGTACTCGATGTGCACCGCGTCGAGGATCTCTCGCTCGGCCTGTCGGATGTGAACCTCAACGGACGGATTCTCGACGTGGGAACGGTTCGGACGTTCGATCGCGATGACGGCTCGGAGGGCCGGGTTTCGAACCTCGCGCTCGGTGATCCAACCGGTCGGATTCGCGTGACGCTGTGGGACGAGAAAGCCGACCGCGTCACGGAACTCGCGGCCGGCCAGTCGGTCGAAGTCGTCGATGGCTACGTTCGCGAACGTGACGGCTCGCTCGAACTCCACGTCGGCTCGCGCGGTGCGATCGAGGAACTCGACGAGGAAATCGAGTACGTCCCCGAAACAACCGACATCGCCTCGCTCGAAATCGGCCAGACGGTCGACATCGCGGGCGGCGTTATCGAGTCCGACCCGAAACGGACGTTCGACCGCGACGACGGGTCGGAGGGACAGGTTCGCAACATCCGCATTCGCGATGAGTCAGGCGATATTCGGGTTGCGCTGTGGGGCGAGAAGGCCGACAGCGACATCGAACTTGCGGACTACGTCCTCGTCACCGACGCCGAAATCAAAGACGGCTGGCAGGATGACCTCGAAGCCAGCGCCGGCTGGCAGTCGACCGTGAGCGTCCTCGACGACGAGTCTGCTGGAGACGCTGGAAGCGCGTCGGAAACTACGCAGTCGACGGCGTCGGACACGGCCGGCGGGCTGTCGGCGTTCGCCAATGGCGACAGCGGCGGCGACGCAGCCGAAACCGGAACCGACTCCGCCAACTCAGCTAACTCCGCCAGCAGCGACACAGGTGTCGCCACGGCCAGCACCGCCGCCGCATCGAATGAGTCGAGCGGTTCGGCGTCGGCCGCGGCGAGCCAGACCGCGGTCGTCGAGTTCACCGGGACTGTCGTCCAGGCGGGCAGTCCGGTGATTCTCGACAACGGCACTGAAACCCGTCGCGTCGACACGGACGAGTCGGTTCGACTCGGCGAGGAGATCACGGTTCGCGGCGAGGAAACCGACGGCACGATTACGGCCGACGAACTGTTCTAAGCGACGGTGCCGGTCGCTCGGCCGCTCGTCGGGCGACTGCAACGGAAAGCATTATACGATGCAGCGCCCGGTATGTGGGTATGAGTGTCGAGTTGCCGTTCGCCCCGGTCGATGCGATTATTCGGCGCAACGCGGGCTCGCTCCGTGTGAGTGCGGACGCGGCCGAAGCGCTTGCGCGTCGCATTCAGAACCACGGCGCGTCGCTGGCGGTTGACGCCGCCGACACGGCAACTGCAGACGGACGAAAAACGTTGATGGCAAGCGATTTCGGCGTTCATCAGGTCGTCGACCGTGCGGATCTCGAACTCCCAATCGCGCCGGTCGACCGGATTGCGCGGCTCGATATCGGTGACTCCTATCGGGTCTCGATGGATGCGCGGATTGCGCTGGCGGACATTCTCGAAGATTACGCCGACAACGTTGCGGCCGCCGCGGTCACCCTTGCACACCACGCCAACCGACGTACCGTTCAGGCCGAAGACATCGAGACGTACTTTTCGCTCTTCGAATAATGCGGTTTGGCTACAGCGAGGACTGTCTGGATCACGACACGGGTGAGCGACATCCCGAAACCGCCGACCGGCTCCGGGCGATTCGACGCGCGCTTTCGCACAAACACGGCGTCGAGTATCACGACGCGCCCCCGGCGACGACCGATGACGTGCGCTCGGTTCACGACGGCAACTACGTCAACAAACTCAACCGCTTTACCGACGACGGCGGCGGCAGTTGGGATCGCGACACGGTCGCCTCCGAGGGAACGTGGGACGCCGCGCTCCAAAGCGCCGGACTGGCGATGTGGGCCGCCCGCGAGGCGCTCGACGGCGCGAGTGGCCGCGAAACCACGTTTTCGATCGGTCGCCCGCCAGGCCATCACGCGGTCGCCCGCAAGGCGATGGGATTCTGCTTTTTCAACAACGCCGCGGTCGCCGCCCAAACGCTACTCGATGAGGGGAGGGTCGACCGGGTCGCCATCTTCGACTGGGACGTCCATCACGGCAACGGTACCCAAGACATCTTTTACGATACTGACGACGTGTTTTACGGCTCGATTCACGAGGAAGGAATCTATCCCGGCTCGGGCGAGGTCGACGAAACGGGGGCCGGCGACGGCGAGAAATCCACGCTCAACGCGCCGCTGCCCGCGGGCGCTGGCGACGCCGACTATCTCCATCTTGTCGAACGGGTGCTTGCGCCGGCACTAGCCGAGTTCGATCCCGACCTGCTCATCGTCAGCGCGGGATTCGATTCGCACCAACACGATCCGATTTCGCGTCATCGCGTTTCGACGGAGGGCTATGGCCTCTTGACCGACCAGCTCCGAACCATCGCTGACGAAACCGACGCAGCACTCACGTTCGTGTTGGAGGGTGGTTATGGTCTCGATACGCTCTCTGAGGGTGTCTCGATGGTTCACGAGACGTTTGACGGCCGCGAGCCGATTCCTTGTGAAGACGACCCCGACGCGTCGACAACGGTGGTTGCCGACGAGCTACGCGAGCGGCTCGACCTCGGCTAACGGCCGGTTCAGATCGCCTCGCTATCCGCGTAGGTCCGGCGTAAAATATGCCGCCAACTCCCGGCCGAACCGCTCGCTCAACGCAGCGATGTCGTCATCGACGAGCACGCTGTAGTCGTCATTGAGCGTGGTCGCAACCCGTTTGCCGAGGCCAACGTCGAGTAAGCGGTCGTCGTCGACGAACTCGCGTGCGTCAGTGAACTCGCGTTGCCGTTCGACGACATAGCGATCCCCGTCGAGAAACGGCCCGTACACCGTGTCGTCATCGGTGTACGCCGCGACGAAGCCGGCTGCATGCTCGCGAACCGACACCGGCGGCCCCTCGTGGCGTTCGACCGCCGGCCGGGTCGCCACCGACAGTTCGAACAACAGGACGCTTCGCTCGTCGTCGGCGAACGCGGTCGACCGGAACACGTCAAACCCGTGCGATTCGAGGCCGTTTTCGATGCCGACTCTGGATTTGCGAAGCTGTGGGTAGAGTTGATCGTCGACGATGTCGGGCGTCTCGAAGACGAGCGCGATGACGGTGGTTTCGCGCCGTGTGAGGTGTCGACGAATCTCGCGTTCGTCTGCGGTCGGTGCGTCGGGCCGGACGAACAGTGCTTCTCGCGGGGTGGCCAGTAGGTCGCGCGCGAAGTGCTGGAGTCGGGCCACGTTTTCGGTGGACGCCACGGCTGCGACGTTCCGCTCGGGATCGGTCGGGTCGACGACGACCAGTGGGTTCGAAAAACGTCGCTTGCCGTGGTCTTCGGGGTCGAGCCGGACGGGTGGCTGCCAGTCGGCGGCCGCGCGACACAGCGGTTCGAAGCCGTCGTATTCGAGCACCAGTAGTTCGGTGAGATACCCTGAAAACCCCT
>CAYWFO010000105.1:0-6592 GCA_964457485.1 uncultured Haloferacaceae archaeon
CGACGCGGACGGGTTGTGTTCGCTGACGACGCGGATTGGTCGTGGTTTTAGTTGGCGACGCGGATTGGTCTGTGGGTTCCGCTGGTGAGACGGGTGGCTTGCGGACATCGTCTGTCGCCCAACAACGCGTCTGACAGACGTCCGTCAACCACGAAATCTTAATATTGGGGCTTACAACGGTACGCATATGGACGGCACACCCCAGGAAATCACGACACTCGTCGGCCGAGAAATCTATTCGAACAACGGCGTCTTTGTCGGAGAGATCGAGGACGTCAGACTGGATCTCGACGCACGCTCGGTGACAGGCCTCGCAGTCGGCCAACTCAACCGCGATCTGTTTGGCGATCGCGTCGGGCCAACCGAGGGCGTCATGGTTCCGTACCGCTGGGTTCGTGCCGTCGGCGACGTGGTTCTCATCAACGATATCGTCGAACGACTCACAGAAACCGACGAAGACGACGAAATCACCGCATAACCGACTGTTCTCACTCCCGTGCTATGCGCCGTTTGATGGCTCGCCACTTTCAACACCGAGTGCGTCGAAGAGTTTTCTTCGGACGGCCTCTTCGGTGAGTTCGAGCAGCCGTTCGCGGTTGTCGCCGCTGGTTTCGAGTCCGGTGAAAATACCGAGCGGAACGCCGACGGTTCCCTGTTCAGAGTAGCCGAGCACGTTGCCCATCTCCGCGAATGCGCCCTCGAGCACGCTGCCGATGTCGATTCGAATGTCTTTCGAGCGCGCGGCCACGATAATCTCGTTGTCAACGATTCCGAACACCGCGGTCGTTGTTATCCCCTCTAGATCGAGTAGATACTGTGCGGCCTGTTCGAGCGCGTCACTGTCACGGATGAATCCGGCGCTCGAAAACAGATGACTTCCTTGTACCTCGCGGTTCTGTATCGCCTCGGCGAGCACGTCGAGCGTTTCGGGCGACATCGAGGGCGACTCGACCTGTTCGAGCGTGTCGTGGTTGGCAAACGGATGGAGGTACGCCGCGGCGGTGAGGTCTGCGGGCGTCGTGTCGCGCTTGAAATCCAGCGTTTCGGCGCGAATCCCGTACAGCAATGCGGTGGCGACCGCCTCGTCCGGGCTGAGATCGAACTCCTGAAGGTATTTTGTGAGGATTGTCGACGTCGAGGAGACGTTGGTTCGCACGTCGATGAACGCGGCGTCGAGTTCGCTGTCCGGTTCGTAGTGGTCAATGAAGATGTCGATCTCGAAGTCGGTTTCCTCCTCATCGGTGTTCATGGTGTCGACGAGCGCGAGTGCGTCGTACTCCTCGAGATCCGGGGCCTCCCCACGAGCGAATAGTTCGATTCCCAACAGGTTGACGAACGCGCGGTTTTCTTGATGACCGATCTCGCCGTCGTAGAGAATATTGCTGTCGACGCCGAACTCGGCGGCAATCGCTTGGAGGGCGGCGGCGCTCGCGATCGAGTCCGGATCGGGATTGTCCTGCGTGAGAATCGCCAACTCGCCGTCGACCCCGCCGAGAATCTCGGCGAGTTGTCGGGCTTTGTACTGGAGTTCGCCCGACTCGAGACTGCGGAGCGCGGATTCGGCGATGACGGTCGAGGGGTTGACAACGACATCCGCGCCGAGGTTTCGGAGTTCCTCCTCGTTGACGGGGTCGGACGCGCGAACGACGACGTACTGGCCATCATCGCGGTCGCGGATCGCCGAAACGGCCTGTTTGCTCGCTTCGATGTCGCTGGCGAGCACGAGAATGATGTCGCGGTCGGCGACGACCTCGGCAACGCTTGGGTCGCTGATGTCTTGGACTCTGGCGTCGAGATCCTGGTCACGCAGCGCCTCAACGCGGCTTTCGTCCTTATCAAGAATCAGCACCTCGTTGCCGTCGGTGGTGAGTTCCTCTGCGACCGCGTGGCCGACGCTCCCACAGCCCAAAATCGCGTATGTTGATCGGCCAGAGTCGATTGCGCCAGCACTCATTACTGAGTTGTTTCGGGTTGGGACTCACTTAACGCCATTCGTTTTCGAACCACCGTCTGTGCGACCGGTAACACATCCATCGTCGCGCACGACGTCGTCATCCGCGTTGAGTGAATCGTGATCGACGCACCCGATATGGTCGTTGATGAGCCGGGTATGTGGCGCTGTATCCGACACCCGTGTGTTGCGAAAGGAAACGCCTTTTACGCTATCACCGATAGAATCGAATGAGGGCTGGTAGCTCAGTTAGGGAGAGCGACGGACTCTTAATCCGTCGGTCGCGTGTTCAAATCGCGTCCAGCCCGCTTTTCTCCGAACAACGTGAGGAGCAAAGCGGCTACCGAATTGAACGCAGGGAGCGAACGTAGTGAGTGACTGCGTGTTCAAATCGCGTCCAGCCCGCTTTTCTCCGAACAACGTGAGGAGCAAAGCGGCTACCCAGACGTTCACAACCTCGGAGTATGGTTTTCATCCAATTGCGCCGCTCGGTAACGTTCCTACTGAACAGAAATTTTGTGATGACGAGAACCTCGACCGCTCACAAGTCCGCCCGTGAACACAAAGCAGTCAGTTTTTTGCTGCCGCGGTTTGGCTCTGTGGCTCGTCGTACTTCTCGCGGAACTCGCCGATGAGCTGGCCCATTTTCGCGTACCAGTCGTTGAGCATCCGCTGCATATCGTCGGCTATCTCCTCGGAGTCGGTCAGTCGGAACACGTGGTAGTAGCCGCCCTGGTCGTAGTTGACCTGTTCTTTCTGGACGAATCCGCTGTTGACGAGGCGCTGGACGGATCGGTAGGCGGTCGACCGCTCTCGTTCTACTTCCTCGGCGATATCGTCGACAGTGAGTGGTTCGTCCTGCTCGGTAAGTAGGAGGAAAATCTCCTTGTCGAGGTTCTTCAGGCCGTGAATACATTCTAGGAGCCCCTCACACTGCATGTCCTGTTTGAGGTATTCGCTCATCGAGTCGGCCATTGTGGCTCCATCTACTACCTCCGGACGCAAAAATGTTTGCAAAACTTATACAATACTACAGGTGTCGAACGGGGCCACCACACAGTCACGAACCACCTACAGGCAGTTTCACCGTCGCACTGCCGGCGCTACACTGGAGCCGTCGCTCTCAATCCAGCAAGAGGTGTTTTGTCCCGCTGGACGTGCCTGAGACGGATTTTCTGAGGGCACTCTCGGCAAATTTTGAGATGCAACTCTCGTGGATTTGGGGAACTCGTTTCGGTTCCGCGCGAAGCAATAGTGCAGGACCGTATGGCGGAAAAACTGAGCCTTTCCGGACAACGTTATATTTATATAACTTACTCATATATTTTTATCAGTTACTCATCCTATACATAACAATAATATTGTATGGTGTTCCCAAAACTGTTATTACCTCCGGCAGGCGTAGATGAGGGTGAGTAAAAAAGTATGATCCGCACACAACCATTGCAGAGAGGGTGGTCGGTTATATGCTAGCAATCTCGGCTCTCCCGATAGCGGTACAGGCAGCACTCGTCGTCACAGTTGTGCTTGTCGAAGCAATTGTCCTCTATGTCGGATACGGGATAGTAGAAGAACGCGTCGCGCCGCCGATTCTCGGAGTCATCGAAAACGTCTGATAATGGAACTACTCGGACTTCCCCCAGCGCTGCTTGTGCTGTTCGTGAGCTTCGGCTTCATGGTGGGAGTGTTCTTCGGATTCTTCGGCATGGGCGGGTCGTTTCTCGTCACCCCTGCACTCTTGATTCTCGGCTATCCCGCTCCGGTCGCTATCGGGAGTTCGATGGCGTTCGTTTTCGGAACAGCCGTGATCGCTACTCTGAAACACCACGATGTCGGACAGGTAGACTACAAACTCGGCGCGCTGATGTTCGTCGGTATCGTTCTTGGTATCGAGGCCGGGAAGATGCTCGTCTTCGGTCTTGAAGCCATCGGACAGGCCGAGCTGGTCGTCGGCATCGCTTACATCCTGCTTCTGGGTGCGATCGGTATCGTGTTCACGCGAAACGCGCTCAAACAGGATGAGACAGCGGACAACGCCGAGGACGACAACCAGCACACCGACGACGACATTCCCGATATCGCGAAGAAGATCAAATCGTACAATATCCCGCCGATGGTGACGCTCACCGACGGCAGCAAGGCGTCGATGTGGACTATCTCGGGTGTCGGCGGCGGCGTCGGTGTCGTCTCCGGTTTTCTCGGCGTCGGTGGAGGCTTCATTCGGATGCCCGCCATTTATTATCTTATCGGCGTCCCCCTTGCGGCCGCCGTCGGGACGAGCCTCTTCGGTGCGCTCATGTCGGGCGCCGTTGGGGCGTTCAGCTACGGGCTCTCTGGCGTTATCGATCTCGGCGTCGTGACGGCGCTGCTCGTCGGGAGCGCACTCGGTGCCCGGATCGGGTCGGCGTCGACAGCCTACGTTGACGAGAACGACGTGACCATCTACTTCGGCATCATGCTGCTTTTAGCGAGTGCCGCGGTCGCCTTCGGCGAGTTCGCCAACTGGTTCGAGATGCCGATACTCGACACCGTGAGCTTCGTTCTGCTCATCGGATCCTCATTCTTCGTCACCACAATTATCATCTACTACGGCGCACTGGCCGTTCGCGAACGAAAGGCAACCGCCGATCTGACATCCTCCCACGGGTGAACTACCCCACCCTGCTCGCGCTGAGGGTGGGGTCGTCCGAGAGATGGTGTCTCTCGTGATCACGAAAGACTTCCTCTTTCGAACGACTTCCCGGTTCCGCGACGCGCTTTTTTATGAACTGTCGGCTTGCGTTCTGATGTGCGAACGAGAGCTCCGCGCTCGTTACCGCTCCTTGTCCGCTTGCGCGGACTGCGCTGCTCGTTGAGCAAGAGGGCTTAGCGCCTCAATTCGGCTAAACCGCCTGAGTCAGGCGAGTCGGCCGACGAACGGTACTTAAAACCTTCTACAGTTGAGCCGTAAACCAATGGGAGATAGTCTCTAGAGTATAGATATGAACCCGCACCGTCCGCCGCAGACCGCAGGCCGAACAGTCACCGCTCGGTGGCATGCCACACAGAATCCAACAGCACCGAAGGGGAGTTCTCAATGACGCCCTCGACGCCTTACAGCTACGAAATCGAGTTTGACGTGATTGGAGCCTGCCGAGACGACTACGACTGCTGGATGGCCGAAAACAGCGTTCAGTGGGTCAGCCACCCCGCCGTCACGACGTTCGATGTCTGGCAAAACGACAAGGGGATGTCTCCTGAGATCCGGTTCGTCTTCGGCTTTCAGTCGCTCAAAAAATGGGCCTCGTTCGTAAATAGCGACGTGCATGCGAATGCGAAAGACGCGCTCAAACAGGTTACAACCGGGCTCAACGCCCAGCTGTGGGAACGATCCAGTATCCAACTCAGCCAGGACGCGTACCAACAAAAAACCGTACTGTCTCCCTGTGATGATCTCCCGGCAGTCTCGGAGGAGCTACTGTGAGCGTCGAACTCCGTGAACAGCTCTCGACGGTCGAGACACCCGAGCCGCTGGTTGAGGACACCCACGAGCGCACGGATATCGTCTCGGCGGGGCTCGTCGGCGAGATCACGGTCGACGGCGACACCGCCAGCGTCCCGCTGGCATTCGGCGCGCCGTACTCGCCGGCCGAAACCGAACTGGCGGCCGCCGTCCGCGAGACCGTCGAGGCGGCGGGCTACACACCGGAGCTGTCGGTCGCAATCGACGACGAGACGCCGGCTTCCGAAGGCCCGATCGTGATCGCCGTTTCGTCCGGCAAAGGCGGCGTCGGCAAAAGCACGATTGCAGTCAATCTCGCGGCGGGGATCGCCGACCGCGGCGCGACCGTCGGCCTGTTCGATACCGACGTCTACGGCCCCAACATTCCCCGAATGCTCGGCGTCCAAGGCGAGCCAGTACGGGGCGACCAAAACCAGCGAATCGTCCCCGTCGAAGCCCACGGAATGAAACTGATGAGCGTCGGTTTTCTGGTCGACGAGGAGATGCCGGTCATCTGGCGCGGCTCGATGGTCGACCAGACGCTCACCGAACTGTGGCACGAGGTCAACTGGGGGCATCTCGACTATCTCGTCGTCGACCTGCCGCCGGGGACCGGCGACGCGCAGTTGACGATGCTCCAGCAGATGCCCGTCATGGGCTCAGTCGTCGTCACGACGCCGCAGGATGTCGCGCTCGACAACGCCCGAAAGGGGGTTCGGCTGTTCGACGACCACGCGGCCGAGGTGTTCGGCATTGTCGAGAACATGAGCGCGTTCGTCTGTTCGAACTGTGGCGAGAACCACGAAGTGTTCCGGGCCGGCGGCGGCGCGAAGCTCGCCGCAGAGTTCGATCTGCCCGTACTGAGTCGGATCCCGCTCGATCCGGCCATCGGCGAGGCTGGCGAAACCGGCGAGCCAATCGTTTTGGGTGAGTCGGCTATCAGCGAGCTGTTTGGGGATCTGGCTTGTGACGTGTTGGATCACGTCGGCCGGCGTCGACGGCACTCGCATACGGCTCGAACCGCCCCCAGCGAACCGTAGTCGCAGTCACACGTGTTTGTACGTGCAGTAGCTGTGCAAGACTGCGCCCGCTTGTGTAGCAACTCTTTTGAGAATGGAACTTGGGCCACCGTAGTTCCGAATAGATGAGTCCGGAGGAAT
>CAYWFO010000106.1:0-6570 GCA_964457485.1 uncultured Haloferacaceae archaeon
GCCGCAAGCGGGAGCGCCCGGCCGTGGACGCCGTGAAGCGCGTAGCTGTGCATGTAGGTGCCGATTTTACCCGAACAGCCGATGCCGGCGACGACGAACGTGTTGTCGGGGTCGTTGCCGGTGTTGGCAAGGGCTTTCATCATTCCGTTCATTGTCCCGAAGTCGCCGCAGCCGGGACACCAGGTGGGTTGTTTGTCGCTTTTGAAGTCGGTGAATCGAACGTCTGAGCTCATTGGGTTACCTCCGGTGTGTCAGCAACTGCCGCGTTGATTTCTTCGGCCAGTTCGTCGGCGGTAAACCGCACGCCGTCGTACTTGTTGATCCGCTCGACGCGGGCGAGCGCGTCGTGTTCGAGCAGGTCGGCAAACTGGCCGGTGTTGTTGCACTCGACGACCAGCACGCGCTCTGCGTCCGCGATCTCCTCGCTGAGATCGGGTCGGGGGAAGATGTAGGGCACCGAAATAAACCGGATGTCGACTCCCTCGTCAGCCAACAGCTCGATCGCCTCGACCATCGCGCCCTCGTTCGATCCCCACGAGATAACGAGCGTGTCGCTGTCGGGATTTCCGAACTCTCTGGGCGACCAGTCCTCGCGCTCGGTGGCGGTTTCGACCTTTCTGTTGCGCTTGTCGACCTGCTTGATTCGCATCTCGCCGGCTTCGGTTCGCCGGCCGAGTTCGTCGTGTTCGAGTCCCGTCGTCATGTGGGCCCCGCCCGCGGTGCCGGGAAACGCCCGCGGGCTGATTCCGTCTTCGGTGAGCGCGTGCGGCGTGAACTGTCCCTTCTCGTTTTGCCACGCGCCGATGGTTTCCTCGTTGACGACGTTACCGCGGTCGATCTCGACGGCGTCCATGTCGAACGCGTCGGGTTCGAACGTCTGTTCGGTCACCGCAAGTGCGAGGTCGCCGGCGAGGTAGACCGGAATCTGGTACTTTTCGGCGAGGTTGAACGCCTCGACGGTCTTCCAGAAACACTCGTCGATCGTCGTTGGCGCGAGCACGAACCGGGGAATCTCGCCGTGCCCGCCGTACAGCATCTGGTTGATGTCGCCCTGTTCCTGTTTCGTCGGCATACCGGTCGAGGGCCCAGAGCGCATGACGTTACAGATGACAAGCGGCGTCTCGGTCGTCGCCACGAGGCCGAACGTCTCGGTCATGAGATCGACGCCGGGGCCCGACGTGGCCGTCATTGCGCGAGCGCCGGCGCGGGCGGCTCCCAGCGCCATGTTGATCGCCGACAGCTCGTCTTCGGCTTGGACGACGTGGCCGCCGTAGCGTTCGATGCGGCCTTTGAGATACTCCATGACGTTGGTTGCGGGCGTGATCGGATACCCCGCGTAGAACCGACAGCCCGCCGCCAGCGCGCCCATGCCGATCGCCTCGTCGCCGTTGAGCAGAACGTAGTCGTTGTCGGTCGTCTCCAACGCGTACGGCAGGTCGAAGTCGTACTCGTCGTGGACGTACTGTCGACCCGCGCGGGCGGCCTCCTTGTTGTTATCGACGAGTTTGGTTCCCTTGTCGCCGAAGCGTTTTTCGACCGCCTCGTCGAGGTTTTCGATCGGGAAGTCCGCGACCGCACAGGCCGCTCCGAGCGCGACGACGTTTCGCATGATCGCGCCGCCAGCCTCCTCGGCGAGTCGTTTGAGCGGCACGTCGAGGCCGGCCATTTCGTCGGGGATTTCGGCGTTCTGCATCGTCGTTCGCTCGCCGTCATAGATGATGACCGAGTCGTCGTGAAGTTCGCCGAGGTTTTCGTCGATCGTCCGTGGCGTCAGCGCGATGAGCACGTCCAGTCGGTCGACGACGCTCTGTACCGGTTCGACGGCCGTGCGGATTTTGTACGCCGTGTAGCCGCCGCGGATACGCGACGCGAAATCTTTCGAGGTGTACACGTGCCGGCCGGCCCGCGAGAGCGCCTGCGCGAATATCTTTCCGGTTGAGTCGATGCCGTCGCCGGCTTCGCCGCCGATGGCCCAGTTGAAGTCCGCAGGCATGATAGTGACCCAGATTACCTACGACAAATCAAAAGCCTTCTGAAAGTATCGCCGCCGGCGAGCGATTTCGCACGGATTCACCCCACGACTGTGGATCGTCAGCCGTCCGATTCGACCTCGTTGCTATCGGCGTCGATCGGATCGATTCTAAGAGTGCGTCGATTCCGGTGTCGCCGGTAATCGACAGCGCTCGACCCGGCGTCGCGCTCGGAGACAAGAGCCTTTAGCGAGCCGACACAACACGTGGTATGGACGCGACGGTTACCGTTACCGACACTGACGACGTTGGCGGCGAAACGATTGCTATCGAGTTTTCGACGCCGGCGGGCTTTTCGGCCCGCCCGGGACAGTTCGTCAAACTCACTGCCAGCGTTGACGGCGAGTCGTATTCGCGGTTTTACACGCTTTCTAGTTCGTTTGTCGATGAGACGTTCGAGATCACCGTTGGTATCGATCCCGACGACGCCGGCCCGTTCAGCGAGTATCTCGCCGCGCTGTCGCCGGGCGATGAGCTCGCGATGAGTGGCCCGTTCGGCGCGGATTACTATGAGGACGAACCCCGCGTCGTCGTTCTCGCGGGCGGCCCCGGCATTGGCCCGGCGGTCGGCATCGCTGAGCGTGCGCTCGCCGATGGCGGACAGGTCGCTATCGTCTATCAGGACGCAACGCCCGCCCACACCGAGCGGCTGTCGGCGCTCGAGGCCGCGGGCGCGTCGGTCACACTTGTTGACGACACGGGCGCGGCGTTTACTGACGCCGTCGAAACCGCCGTCGGTGGCGAACGCGACCAACAGGTGTTCATCTACGGCTTTGCGGACTTTCTGGCGGCCGCAGAAACGGCGCTCGAAACCGCTGGCGGCGACCCGAGCGACGCGAAAACCGAGAACTTCGGTTGATCGGGTCGCATACGTTTATCATGGACAATCGAGTTAGATAGGGTATGTCCGATACGGAGGGAGAACTCGAAGCCAGACTGGCCGAACAGGACGCGTTTGAGCCGCCCGAATCCTTCATCGATCAGGCGAACGTCACGGATCCCGAAATCTACGAGCAGTTCCGCGAGAACTGGCCCGCGTGCTGGACGCGGGCGGCCGACCTGCTCGACTGGGAAACCGGGTACACCGAGGTGCTCGACGACAGCAACCCGCCGTTTTACGAGTGGTTTGCCGATGGCGAACTGAACGCCTCGTCGAACTGTCTCGACCGCCATCTCGACGAGCGCGGCGAGGAGGCCGCCATCGAGTGGATCGGCGAGCCAACAGACGAGAAAAACCGAACCTACACCTACGCCGAACTGCACCGCGAGGTCAACGAGTTCGCCGCCGCGCTTCGCGCCCAGGGCGTCGAGGCCGACGACGTGGTGACGATGTACATGCCGATGATTCCCGAACTGCCGATCGCCATGCTAGCCTGCGCGCGCATCGGTGCACCCCATTCGGTCGTCTTCGCGGGCTTTTCGGCCGACGCGCTGGCGACCCGGATGGATGCCGCCGACTCGGCGTATCTCATCACCTGTGACGGCTACTACCGCCGCGGCGATCCGCTTGACCACCTCGCGAAAGCCAACGACGGGCTCTCGAACGTCGCTCACGACACCACGACGGTCGTTGTCGACCGTCTGGGAACCCGCGGCGACGACTTCGGCCACGAACTGAGCAGCAACCAACTCGACTACGCCGACCTCGTCGCGGCCCACGCCGGCGAGACGGTCGAACCGATCGCGCGCAACGCCGAGGACATGCTGTTTTTGATGTACACGTCGGGAACGACCGGCCAGCCGAAGGGGGTCAAACACACCACGGGTGGCTACCTTTCGTGGGCGAGTTGGACCTCGCATGCGGTGCTCGACATCAAGCCCGAAGATACCTACTTCTGTGCGGCTGACATCGGCTGGATCACCGGCCACTCCTACATCGTCTACGGCCCGCTCGCGCTCGGCACGACGACGATGATGTACGAGGGAACACCCGACTACCCCGACCGCCACCGACTCTGGGAGATTATCGAGGCGTACGGTGCAACCCAGCTGTACACCGCCCCGACGGCGATTCGTGCCTTTATGAAGTGGGGCTCGTCGTTCCCCGCTGCGCACGACCTCTCGAGCCTCCGACTGCTCGGCACGGTCGGCGAGCCGATCAACCCGCGGGCGTGGAAGTGGTACTACAAACACGTCGGCAACGAGTCCTGCCCGGTCGTCGATACGTGGTGGCAGACCGAAACCGGCGGGATGATGGTCACAACGCTGCCAGGCATCGGGAAGATGAAACCCGGCTCGGCGGGCCCGCCGCTGCCCGGTGTGAGCGTCGATGTCGTTGACGTTCGCGGCAGTCCCGTCGAGGCCGGCGAGGCGGGCTATCTCGTCGCCAACAAACCGTGGCCCGGGATGTTGCGCACGCTGTACCGCAACGACGACCGCTTTATTAACGAGTACTGGCGCGAGTATTCGCAAACCGACAGCGACGATTCTACCGACTGGGTCTACTTCCCCGAGGACGGCGCAAAAATCGACGATGACGGCTACATCACCGTGTTGGGTCGCGTTGACGACGTGCTCAACGTGTCGGGTCATCGTCTCGGAACAATGGAGATCGAGTCGGCCATCGTCGGCGTCGAGGGTGTCGCCGAGGCCGCCGTCGTTGGCGGCAACCACGATATCAAAGGCGAGGCCGTCTACGCCTACGTCATCACCGAGGATGGATACGAGGGTGATGAGGCGCTTCGCGATCGCATCGAGGCCGGCGTCGAGGCCGCCATCGGCCCGATCGCCCGACCCGAACGGATCGTTTTCACGCCCGACCTTCCGAAAACGCGGTCGGGAAAAATCATGCGGCGACTGCTCGAAAACATCGCCGACGGCGAGGAGATCGGCAACACGAGCACGCTCCGAAATCCCGAGGTGGTGGCCGACATCAAACAACAGGCCCAAACCGACTAACCGGCAACGCGAACAGGTTCGTCGCCGACGCTGAGTGAGTCGTTTTCTCACGAGTTGCGGCCGGCAACACGCGCGAGCAAGGCGGCAGCGATCAGGCTCTTTGTCCCGGCCAGCAGTCAGAAACGTGCCCGTGTAGCTGTGGTGTGGTGACCAACAGTTCGAGGTCGTCGGTGTCGTCAATCGACAACCCCTGGAACGGCTGGTCGAAGTCATCCTCGCTCCACTGATGAAGCACCGCATCATCCGCCGTCGAAACCACCGCGACGTACGTTCCGAGAAACCGTTCGTACTCGATCCGGTGTTCCTCCCCGGGCCCAAGCGAGAGCGTTTCGTCAGCAAGCACCGTCTGATCGGGCACCGCCTGGTCGGGCCCCTCGCCCAATGCGCGCGCTCCGGTTGTTGCCGTCCGCATCACGGTCATATCGCCGGTGAGCTCCGTTTCTCCGGCGTTGATTATGTCGAGTGAGTGTTCTCCGTGTGTCGGAATCGCTCGCTCGACTTCGAGCGTCCGTGTTTCGCCGTCCCGTGAGACGCTGGCTCGGTAGTAGGTGATCTCGTCGTCTTTCAAAAATGCGGTTTCGGTATCGATGATTTTCGGGGTGTACAGCGGTTCGTCCGAGGTGTACGAGCCGTTTTCGATCGCCGTTCGCACTTCGGTTTCCGCCGGTTCCGGGAACTGGTGGTGATCGAGCGGAAACACGTTCACCACCGTACACCGTTCGAACTCCTCCGGCGATCTGGTCTCCGATCCCACTGGAAGCCGTTCGACGCATCCCGAGAGTCCAGTGACTCCTGCCGCGGCGGCCGACAGGAGGAGTGTTCTTCGGGTTGTTCTCTCCATGGCTACGCGCAGGTGGCCGGATATCTGCCTGCAGGTTTGTATGTGTTTCCCGGTTTGGGTGCGACTGCTCGACATTGAACGCGGGTTGTACGTGTGCGACGAATGTGATATGGTAGCGAACGCTGATATAAACGGTGCGGAGAACATTCGACAGAAAGTATCTCCGAGTCTCGTCTGTGATGGAAAAGAGAGGAGTAACGGCTGGTTGGCACAGCCATCGACGTTCCTGTTTGACAAGGAAACTGGTGCATTTGCACCTCAAGAACAGGTCACGTCGTAAACCACAATATCCCAACGGCGGGTGGGAATCCCACGAGTTTACTCGTGTGGAGGATGTTAAAGATACGCCGCGTCCCACTCGGTGGGTTTGCGATCGTTGTCGCAGTCGCTACAGTCGAGTCGACCCATCGTGCTCATTGCGACAGCTGTGCTCCCACAGGTTCCACAAACGTAGCCGTAGCGATCGGTTCGTTCGCTGTCGGCGTAGGCGACATAAAACGGGCCCTCCGATCCCCGCTCGCGCTCGTTGTACGCGGCATAAATGATTCCGTCGTCGGTCTCCAAGGCTGCGGTCAGTACGTCACCCTCTGTTTGCCGTGTACGCGCGGATTCCATACACTGTTTCACGGATACATGCTATTAAAAACTATGTAGGATGAAAAATAATTGGACATTTCGGCACTTTTGTTCGGATCCCAATGGGTGCTGGGTTCGTTCGTCGGGTGCGCCGACGGTCACGAGAACGTTGTCGGATGTTCGATTGTTTCGGATTATAAAGCACAAGGAGAATACCTGCGGCTT
>CAYWFO010000107.1:0-6551 GCA_964457485.1 uncultured Haloferacaceae archaeon
AAAGCGCGTCCTTGGTAAGGACGAGAGCCCGGGTTCAAATCCCGGCCTAGGCTGTCTTTCTCTTGATTTCAGGCGTTTCAGGCCTTCTCTGTGTTTCAGCTATGTCCCGAACTCAAGGACGCGACCCCGGTGTCAAAATCGGCACCCCGACGACGTACAGCGATTCCACCAAACTAAATGGCTCTTTACATAACGTATTTAAATTTTGCTGCGGAATACTAGAGTTCTATATAAGAGGATACGATGACATCGACGGTTGACGACGAAAACAAAGTGCAGGGTATCGTCCTATTGACGGATGAGGTCTGCAAATTTCTTGCCACTGCGCCCGGAGATGCTCGAACTCGCCGACCGCAGCGAGCAGTGCCGCTGTCTGGTCTGCGTCGGCACCATCCCGAACGCTCACAAGCCAACACGGAGATTATGAAGGAACGACGACAACACAATTAGTCTCGAAGATTCGTCACGTCCAGTTTTGATTCAATCGGCTCGGTCTGAAAATCCGCATCGGCCACAACAAGCTGATCGCCAGTCGACCGCGCCGTGGCGGCGATCATGCAATCACGAACCACCATCCGCCGTCTCTCACTCAGTAGCTCGTCCTGAAGCCGGGCGGCCTCGACTGCGAGATCGTCGGTGAACCCGATTGCTCGAATCCCACCGAACCGCTGGCGTTCGGCGACGACATCAGTCGTGCCACTGCCAAGCGGTCCCTTGAGCACCTCGTACACACAGATCGAGGCGGTCAGATACGGCTCGCCCTGCGATTGGACAAACTCGACAGTATCGTCGACCCCTTCGAGCATGTCGATAATAACGGAGGAGTCGAGAAACGTCATCGCTCGAAACTCTCACGCGAGCGACTGACTGCCTCACGAGCGCGGTCGGCCGTCTCCGAATCCCACGAGCCGACTGCGATGGGTTCCTCGTCGCTGGCCAGCCGGCGCAGCAACTCGTCGAAACTCTCGCCATCACGTTTGAGCCGGTCGAGCTGCTGTTTGGTCTGTTCTGAAACTCGGATGGAGGAGCCAATATGTATGCATCGTGCATACGCCGATTAAGCTGTTTCGCCGCGGCAGCCAGTCGACGGATCCATTCGAGACGAACCCCACCCACCACCACAAACGGCATAATAAAGACCACGCGACGTGTAGCTACGCCAATGGCAAAACGGCGTTGCGACGGCTGCAACAAGACCGTAAAAATCGCCGGCGGCATCGGGGACCTCTGGGGATTCAATTTCGAACCGACCGGGGGCATGATTCTCGAACTCACTGATGGAACCGAGCACTTTCTCTGCCTCGACTGTGTGGACTCGCTTCCCGACGATCACGAGCCAACCGCCGCCGACGTGGCTGCGCTCTCAACCGAGTCGAAGTAAGTCGGTGTCGGTGCTGGCGGTTTCGGTACCGAGCAATTATTTTCAGTGACAAACCGAAACCCGCACGTTTTTGCTCGCCGCGAGCGGATCGCCGGCCGTGAACCCCGCCCGCATCGTCGACGCGTTTCCGGCACCGAGTTTTCGGGGAACACAGAAACAAGCGCTCGACGAGATTCGAGAGGCGTTTGAGGCCGACAACGACGTTGTCCTCGTGCGTGCCCCAACCGGCAGCGGGAAATCCCTGCTCGCTCGGGCGATTATGGGCTGTGCGCGAACGCTGGATGAAGCCACGCCGGCCCAACCAACAGGCGCGTACTACACGACGCCACAGGTTTCGCAACTCGACGCTGTCGAGGCCGACTCGTTGCTTGGCGATTTCAATGTGATTCGCGGTAAAGGAAACTACAGCTGTATTCTGCCGGGCGAACACGACACGCCGGTCAATCAGGCACCCTGTGCTCGCCAAAACGGGTTCGACTGTACGGTCAAACATCGGTGTCCGTACTATTCGGATCGTGCGCTCGCATCGGCCCAGCCGCTGGCGGCAATGACCCTGGCGTACTTCATGCAGACCGCCGGCTCCGACGTGTTCGGGATGCGCGATGTCGTCGTTATCGACGAGGCGCATGGCCTTGCGGAGTGGGCCGAAATGTACGCGACGATCGAGGTTTCACCCGAACGCGTTCCGATCTGGGCCGACGTGAGTGTTCCTGACGTAACTGCCGCAGACGATTCGGTTGAACGTGCCTCGCGGTTCGCCGAAACGCTCGCTGGCGTCTGTTCGCAAGCGAAAGACGAGCTAACAGCCGCCCCCGAACTCTCGCCCGAGGAGGTCGCCCGTCGGGATCGACTCGCCGAACTCAGCTCCGAACTCACCTGGTTTGTCGAGGACTACCGCAACCCAGAGAGCCCGACCACTTGGATCGTCGACCAACCCGGCGGGGCGGCGACCGCGCTGACGATCAAACCGCTCGACCCCGCGCGGTATCTCCAACACACCGTCTGGGACCGCGGCGAGACGTTCGCGTTGCTCTCGGCGACGATTTTGAACAAGCACGCGTTCTGTCGGCAGGTCGGTCTCGACCCCTCGCGTGTCGCCCTCGTCGATGTCGAACACACGTTTCCGGTCAAAAACCGCCCGCTGTACGACGTCACGCAGGGCAAAATGACCTACGAACACCGCGAGGAGACGATTCCGAAAATCGCTCGGCTTCTCGTCCGGTTGATGGCCGCACATCCCCAAAAGAAAGGAATCGTTCACGCACACTCGTATGCGATTGCCGACCACCTCGCGGATCGACTCGTGGCGTTCGGCGTTGGCGATCGGGTTCGAACCCACTCGAAAGCCGACCGCGATGACGCCCTTGCCGCGTGGAAAGCCACCGACTCGCCCGACGTGTTTCTCTCGGTGAAAATGGAGGAGGCGCTGAATCTCACCGACGAACTCGCGCGCTGGCAGGTGCTGTGTAAAGCGCCGTATCTCAATACGAACGACTCGCGGGTGGCCCGTCGCCTCGAAGAGGGCCAGTGGGCGTGGTACCACCGCAGCGCGCTGCGAACCGTGATTCAGGCCTGTGGCCGGGTGGTTCGGTCGCCCGATGACTATGGGGCGACGTATCTCGCCGATTCGAGTTTGTTGGATCTGTTCGACCGCACTCGCGCGGATTCCCCACCGTGGTTCCGCGAGCAGATCGATCGGCTCTCGGCTCCAACGCTGCCTGCGTTCGATCCATCGCAGGCGCTCGCGGGCATCGATACGACACGAACGGGATCAGGCGGGGAGCGAGGACACACGTCTCCGACACAGCAAACCCGGAGCGACGCGGACGCTGACCGTCGACAGAACCACCCGCTTTCGGATGTCTGGGGCGACGGCTAACCGTCACGCGACGCGCCGACTACAGAAGCGTTGCGCCCCACGCCAGCATGGATGTCACCATGATGACGGTGAAGAAGATCGCGATGAACTGCTGTCTGTTCATACAATATCGGTCGTTCCCGGAGGATTTAGAACTGTTGACTTTTTATCGGGCTTTTTTCACCCAACTCGACGGTTGGTGTCTATCGTCGGCTCCGCCGTCGACAGTCGCCCGCCCGCAAAATATCGTCTTGTTCCGATCGTGACTGAACTGGAAAGAACACAATTTGATGAAAAGAAAGCAAAAAGAAATAAAAGCACTGATCATAAACTAATATCTCGACTGAATCTGACATCGTGTGAGTAAATCTCACGATAGCTTTACATACTCGGTAACTGTATCAATCGTATGGCAACCCACGGTCTGACAACCGCACTGACACTGTACTGCTGTGGCACCCTCACCTTCAGCCAAGCGGCCGCCCGTGCGGGACACTCGCCCGACGCCTTCGCTCGCGCACTCAATCAGTACGACATTCCACCGTCACCGGAGGCTGACACCACCGCGAACCGTCGACTCGGCGCTGACTGAGATCCGTACGCCGGTCGCTTCTTCGCCCACTTCGGTCTGTTCTTTCCTCCTCCGTTTTTTCTACGACGCTCACTACACGGACTCACGGCCGGCGACCGTGACCGACCAACACGGGGCTGTCGCGCTCTACGTCGTCCGAAGGTGGTTCTGTCGCGGTTCGTAGACTTCTCCTTTCCGGCGGAGTTTTTCGATCTCCCCTTCGGCCTTCGAGGCGTCCATTCCGATCTCGTCAGCCCGTTCGAGTACCTCCTCAACGGGTGCGCCTTGTTCGTATTCGTCTTCGATTTCCGAAATAAGGCCCTTGATGTTCTTGATTCGATCGCGCTGGGTCTTCGAGGTGCCCGTCTCGACCACATCCGCATCGAACTGTCCGGTCTCGGGGTCGACGCCGATGTCTTGGAGACACGAGCGGACGATATCGATCACGCGGTCGGCGTCCTCCTGGTCAACCGTGTCCGAGAGTCGAACGCGGGCGCTAGCCTCCGAGAGCCGAACGAGCGCTTCGAGCTTTCGGGCCGTCACCGGCACCGGCGCGTCCTCGTCGGCTCCTTTCGACCGGAGGTCGACGTAGAAGTCACGGATTGCCGCTTTCGCCTCGTCGGTCATCGTTGGGAAGCAACTGCGCTTCGAGTGGGCGATGTACTTCCGAAGGAGGTCGGCGTCGATTTCGGGCGCAACCTGGTCGGTGACGGCGTCGACTTCGCTCTGAGTGAACTCGGAGGTCGCAAGTCGGCTTCGCTGGGTGTTCAACTCGCCGGCATAGTTCGTTTTGATGATGTGCTCGGCGAGTTTGGTGTCGTGTTCCTCATCGGGCTGATCGGTGACAGTGAAAATCAGGTCGAACCGCGAAATGAGCGCCGGTTCCAGATCGATCTGTTCGCCGATCGGCTCGTAGCGGTCAAACCGTCCGTACTTCGGATTGGCCGCCCCGAGCAACGAACACCGCGATTTAAGCGTCGCGTTGATACCGGCTTTCGAGATGCTGATCTGCTGTTGTTCGAGCGCCTCGTGCATCGCACTGCGGTCCTCCGGCCGCATCTTGTCGAGTTCGTCGACAGCCGCGATCCCTTTGTCGGCCAACACGAGCGCGCCGGCCTCGAGCGTCCACTGCTGGCCGTCGCCGAAGTCGTCGCGAACCGCGGCGGCCGTAAGCCCAGCACTGGAACTGCCCTTCCCCGAGGTATACACCGAGCGCGGAGCAATATTCTGGATGTACGAAAGCATCTGCGAGTTGTGCGAAATAATATTGTTTGTGAGGTAGTTGTGTGTCTCTTCGACTTCCACGTCATAGACCCAGTCGCTTTCGGGCGCAACGGGTTCAATCGAGGTGATTTTCTCCCATCCAACATCGCCAGCAGCCAGTTGTCGGAGTGCATCGATATCCCGACAAAGTGTATCGATCCCACCGTCCGAGACGAGCGTTGCTTCGTTGCGCTTGAGATCTGCTACGGCCGTGTCAAATGCCGAAACAATTTGTGACAACGCATGACAGCTAGGATTCCGTCTCTCACGTTCGTAATGTTGGTACGTACTCCGTGGAAGATTACACGATGCTTGTGTCAACCCGAGCGTCTCTCGAATTCGTTTGAGCGTTGTGCCGATGTTCGGAACGATATCCCGATTCGTGTTGTGCGCGATGGCGTCGTATTCCGCCGTAGCCTCCGATTTCCGTTCAGTAACGAATCCGACTGTCTCGACATACCGAGAAACCTGTTTGCCGCTGATTCGAAGCCGGTAGCTTCCATTCTGTCGTTCACTCAACTGTGTAGTGATCCCCAGCGACAGCAGTAGGCTTCGAACGTCCTCCAGCAGTTCGCGACTCATCGACGCAACCGTTATTTGGCGCTGCGTTGCTGAAACGTGTCCTTCACCCTCAATGTAGGCTTTCAGGAACGCGGCTCTAATTTCGACCGACGCCCGGAAAATCGCGGGTGGAACTCGTTGTGTCTTCGAACCGGTCAGCAGTCGGTGCTCACAGTTTGCGAGAAAACTCACGAACTCTCCAGACGAACACAACAACTCTCTTGCGTCTTTGTCAGGGTGGGGCGTTCTGATTGTGTAGTTCAACCCGAGTTCTGACAGCGTCTTTGCGACATCGTCCAACACCGCCTCGTCGTTGTTCGTAACCGATACAAACCCGGTCTTATCATCGCGTTGCTCGACGTATCCCTCTGCGACAATATAGCCCAGAAGGCGAGCGAGCGCGGGCGTCCACTGCTCTGGAAGTGATAGCTCAACCGCATTGTTCGACCGTGATTTTCGGTAGTTTCCATCCAGTGCGTCACAGTCAGTGCTCGGAATGGTCTGTGGAACACCAATGAAGTCACCAGCAGAGAGGTCTTCTGCACGCACCGGTGTGAACTGGCCGTTTTGTTGGACGAACAACGGATGCGATGGCGTCACTTTCACCGACGAACCCGACTGGGTGGTAATCAGATACAGGTGCCCTGGCGCCTCCCGCTTCCAAACCTTCGTCACGCGACTCTTTTCGAGGGTTCCGTCTTGCTGGAGTGACGGAACGGGAACGTCAGCGTGGTCCCAGACGCCGTCGTCAACGGGTTTTGGATTGTCGAGGTTTCGATCAACGAGGTCGCTTATTCGCATCTCCGAACCGTCTGCGAGCGTTACTCGGGTGTCGCCCGAAACACACTTTCCCGTTCCGGGATCACCAATAAGGAGCATATGAAGGTCGCCGCGAATGCGTGAGCCATCGGGGAGAT
>CAYWFO010000108.1:0-6425 GCA_964457485.1 uncultured Haloferacaceae archaeon
GACCTGTTTACGGTCATCCATCCCGAAGCCATCCGGCCGGTTCGGCTCAGCGGTAACCCAGTCGACGAACAGACGATCCGTGAGGTCTACGCCTACACCCTCATCGCCGTCGTCGGCGTTTTTTTGGTGACGATTCTCATCGTCGTCGACGGAGCCCGAACCGGGCTGTATGCCGCAGAGGCCCTCAGCGAGTTCGACGCGATCGGTGCGTCGGCCTCGACGTTTCTCAATATCGGCCCGGCGTTCGGGCCCGCAGGGCCGTACGGAACCTACGACGTGTTTCCGATGACGACCAAGAGCATCATGATACTGGTTATGTGGATCGGGCGAATCGAGATTATCCCGGTTCTCGTGTTGCTCACACGATCGTTCTGGACGTCGTGACGGCAACGGATCGTCCCATGGCGTCGACCGGTGGTTACCGTTCGACCGCGCTTGCCGCCCGAATAATCGTCTCCTCACCGAACTTCGGGCCAATGAGCTGGAGGCCGACAGGAAGCCCGTCGACAGCGCCCGCGGGAACCGAAATCGCCGGCAGGTTGGCGAGATTCACCGGCACCGTATTGGCGTCCATCAGATACAACTGCAGCGGATCATCGAGGCTCTCGCCGAGTTTCGGCGGCAGGACGGGCATTGTTGGCGACGCGAGCACGTCGACCTCGTCGAAGGCGTCGTCGAACTCCTGTTTGACCCACGCACGGGCGTCCTGTGCCTTCTTGTAGTATTTGTCGTGGTAGCCCGCCGACAGCGCGTAGGTACCGAGCAGAATCCGGCGTTTCACTTCGGGGCCAAACCCCGCCTCGCGAACCGCCGCAAACGACTCGTTCCAGTTGCCGTCGCTCTCGGTTGCGGGGCCGTACCGAACGCCGTCAAACCGCGCGAGGTTCGAGGAGGCCTCCGACATCGCAATGACGTAGTAGGCCTGCACGGCGTGTTCGAGCGAGTCGAAGGAGATTTCCGTGACGGTTGCGCCCTGTGATTCGAGATCGGAAATGGCCGCGTCGAACGTGTCGACAACGTCCTCGTCCGCGCCGTCGATCAGCTCCGAAATCACCCCGATAGAGAGCCCGTCGACGTCGCCGTCGGCGGCGGCCGCGTAGTTCGAATCGTCGCCTCCGCTGTTGGTTGTTGCGTCGTTCGGGTCGGCTCCGGCGATCACGTCGAGCAGGAGCGCAGCGTCCTCGACCGTGGTCGCGAGCGGGCCGACCTGTTCTAAGCTGTTGGCGTAGGCGACGATTCCGTAACGCGAAACAAGTCCGTAGGTCGGTTTGAGGCCGACGACGCCACAGAACGCGGCGGGGTTCCGCACCGAGCCGCCCGTGTCGGTTCCGAGGGCGACATCGGCTAGGCCGGCGGCAACGGCGGCCGCAGAGCCACCCGAGGAGCCTCCCGGCGCATGGTCGGGATCGACGGGATTCCGTGTCGGTCCGAACGCGGAGGTTTCGGTCGTTCCACCCATTCCGAACTCGTCCATGTTGGTTTTGCCAACGAGCGTCGCTCCCGCGTCGGCAACGCGGTCGACGACGGTCGCGTTGTACGGCGGGACGTAGTCAGCCAACATTGCCGAGCCACACGTCGTCGTGATGCCCGCCGTCGAGATGTTGTCCTTGATCGCGATTGTCGTTCCAGCGAGCGGGCCGTCGTTCTCGACGCACTCGCCGTCGCTGCCGACGAGCGCCGTCTTGGGTGTTTCGGTGACGAAAATGTTGTACGGATCCGCGTCGCTGTCGTCGGTCGTCCCGCTCATGAGACGGTCGGTCCTTTGAAAAAGCCGTCCTCGGTTTCAGGGGCGTTGCGGAGGGCTTCGGCCTGCGTGAGGCCGTCTCGAACCTCGTCCGACCGCATGACGTTGACGAGTTCCGGCTCGGAATCGACAGCGGGAACTTCGTCGAGGGCCTCGAAATATTCGAGGATCTCGGCGAACTGCTCGGTGAACTCGTCGAGTTCCGTCGCATCGAGGTCGACCCGAGCGAGGTCGGCGACGTGTTCGACCTCGTCGGCATCGACAGGCGAATCGCTCATATCCGATCCGAACCACGGATTGCGAGTAAGCGTTTCGATCCATACCCACACCGACATCGCTCCGACAGCGACCGCCGGAAAAATCACCCGACTCAGCCGGGGTTGTGAGACGGCGTTCGACCCCACTCGCGTCACGTAATTTTCGATTACTTTTTGACTGATATAATGGGGTATAATTAAGATGGTGTAGCCCCTTTACTAGTTCGCTGAAATCACGCCGCGAGAGTCCTGTCTCTCGCATGAATTCACCCCTACATTATGAGCGATAACGTCCGGACGTTTACCGACGAGCACACCCGACGCCACGACCAGTCCGACGAGCGGACCGACCAACCAGACGAGAACCACCGCTGTCCGGAGTGCAGTGGCCAACTCGCGACTGACACCGAACACGGCGAAACGGTTTGTCGCGAGTGTGGGCTCGTCGTCCAGGAGGACGAAATAGACCACGGCCCCGAGTGGCGCGCATTCAACAGCAACGAGAAGGATCGAAAATCCCGCGTGGGCGCGCCGACAACGAAGATGATGCACGACAAGGGGCTGAGCACCAACATCGGCTGGCAGGATCGTGACGCCTACGGCAAGTCGCTGTCCTCGCGGCAACGCGAGAAAATGCAGCGGCTTCGCACGTGGAACGAGCGGTTCCGCACGCGCGACAGCAAGGAACGGAATCTCAAACAGGCGCTCGGCGAAATCGATCGCATGGCCAGCGCACTCGGGCTTCCAGACACCGTTCGCGAGACCGCCTCGGTGATCTACCGCCGCGCGCTCGATGACGACCTGCTGCCCGGCCGATCGATCGAGGGCGTCGCCACCGCGTCGCTCTATGCGGCAGCCCGACAGGTCGGTACCCCCCGCAGCCTCGACGAACTCACCGCAGTTTCGCGCGTTGAAAAAGACGAGATCGCCCGCACCTACCGCTACGTCGCTCGCGAGCTGTCGCTCGAAATCAAGCCCGCCGATCCAGAACAGTACGTGCCCCGGTTTGCCTCGGATCTCTCGTTGAGTGACGAGGCCGAACGCCGGGCCCGACAGCTGTTGTCGACGGCGAAAGCCCAGGGCGTCCACAGCGGTAAATCGCCCGTCGGCCTCGCGGCCGCCTCGATCTACGCCGCCTCGTTGCTCACCAACCAGAAAGTCACCCAGAGCCGCGTCAGCGAGGTCGCCAACATCTCCGAGGTAACGATTCGCAACCGCTACCACGAGTTGCTCGAAGCCGACGACGCGCGGTCCGCCGTCTGAGCCCCTGCCGCCTGAAACTCGTCTCGCGCTGGCGCGGTGGCTCACTGCCGGTTTTTCGTTCCGCAATCACCAAGAGCGTCGCACCCGAGCGTCGGCCATGGAGACGACACGGCATTTCACCGCGACGGTCTACATCGTCAACAACGGGGCGACCGCGCTCCATCACCACGACCGGTTGGGCATTCGGATTCCGCCGGGCGGCCACGTCGAGCGAGAGGAACTGCCCCACAGGGCGGGTCGCCGCGAGGTTCGCGAGGAAACCGGTCTCGACCCGACGTTGCTCAGCGACCGCGCCGATCTCGATCCGCCGGCGGGCGAGGTGCTTCCGCAACCCGCACACATGGTCTTGTATGACATCAACGTCCACCCCGACGGCCGCGTCGGCCACCAACACATCGACCACATCTACTTTGCGACCGTTTCGAGCCGCGAGATCAACCCCGCCGACGGTGAGGCGGAGGCGTCGGCGTGGAACTGGTATACGCAACGCGAGCTCCGCGAAAGCGACCTCGATCGCGACACGGTCGCACTCGGCTGTGAGGCGATCGATGCGGTCGCCGAGTGGAGGGCACACGAATCGCCAGCGGCCGAGACAGGTGCGTCGCTGTCGGACGAAACGACCGAGTCGTGACCGACCTGCTCGCCGACACCACCGAATCCGCTAGCGAATCCAGCCGTCGGGCCAGCGACCGCGAGACCGTGTTCGTCTACGGCACCCTGACCGATGAGGATCGGGTTGGCGAACTGCTCGAGTCCTTCCGGTTTCTCGGTTCGGCGGTCTGTCTCGGCCTTCGGCGAATCGATGGACGGTATCCAACGCTTGTTCCCGGCGCTCGGGTGACGGGTCGACTGCTCGAAACGCCAGAAATTGCCCGGCTTGACGCCTACGAGGGAGTCGACAGCGGCCTCTACGTTCGGGTGTCGGTTCCGATTGTCGACGAATCGAGCGGTGTCGACGACGCGACCGGGGGTGGTGACCGCGCATTCGTCTACATTGCCGACCCCGAACGCCTCGGTATCGACTCTGCCGACGTTTCGCCGGCCGACCGCGACGTGGTGGATTCACCGGCTCCCACACGATCCGACCGAACCGAGCGCCTGTGGCCACCCGGCGACTCATTTGTCGACCGGACCGAGAGCTACTGCCGCTCGGCTTCCGTGCGAATCGTCAGCGAACCACGCCCAGATGACCCGTGACCGACACCCGTCTGACGACCCAATTATCCCGGGGCTTGCTTGCGGTTTTCACTTTCACTCCGTGTGCCATATGTTTTTATACTGCGGGGGCGAAACAACAGTTGCACGTTACACGCGTGCATTCCCCTCTTCCCCCATTTTCCGCCTTCCGTGTCGCGCGTCGTGACTGCCAAGTCGTGTCGAACACCGAAACCGATTAGCGCGCGGTCACACGACTCGGGGTATGCTCTCGCTGTCGGCAATCACGGCCGCGCAGGCCCGACTCTCCGATGTCACGCGGGTCACCCCGATGGAGTACTCGCACACGTTTTCGGATCGAACCGGCGCGGACGTCTCGCTCAAACTGGAGAACTTCCAGCGAACGGGGTCGTTCAAAATCCGTGGCGCGCTCAACCGCATCACGACGCTGTCGGCCGACGAACAGGCCGCCGGCGTCGTCACCGCAAGCGCGGGCAATCACGCCCAGGGCGTTGCGCTCGCGGCCACCCGCGCGGGCGTCGATGCGACAATCGTCATGCCCGAACACGCTCCCATCTCGAAAATCAAAGCCACCCGCGGCTACGGCGGTCGCGTCGTCCTCCACGGCGTCGACTACGCGGACGCACAAACGCGGGCCCACGAAATCGAACGCGACGAGGGTCGGACGTACGTCCACGCCTTTGACGACGAGGCGGTGATGGCCGGCCAGGGAACGATCGGTCTCGAAATTCTCGACCAGCGCCCCGATGTCGACACCGTCGTCGTCCCGATCGGTGGCGGCGGACTCATCGCCGGCATCGCGACCGCAATCAAGTCCACACACCCCGATGTCCGCGTTATCGGCGTGCAAGCCGAGGGGGCCGAAAGCGTCATCGACTCGCTCGAACAGGGGACGATCCAGTCGCGCGACAGCGTCAAAACCGTCGCCGACGGGATCGCCACCCGTTCGGTTGGCGAGCGCCCCTTTGCGGTGATTCAACAACGTGTCGACGAGGTCGTCACCGTCTCCGACGAGGAGATTGCACTGGCGCTGACGCTGTTGCTCGAACGGAGCAAAACGCTCGTCGAGGGGGCGGGAGCGGTCGCGCTCGCAGCGGTGCTCGAAGCGCGGTTCGACTACGACGACGGCGAGGTGATCGTACCGGCGCTCTGTGGCGGCAACATCGATATGAACGTGCTGACGACAGTGATTCTCCGTGGGATGATTCAGTTGGGTCGGTACCTCAAGATCCGAACCGTGCTGCCGGATCACCCCGGCGCGCTGGAGGGACTGATCGAAATCATTGCCGACAAACAGGCCAACATCTACGAGATACATCACGAGCGAACCTCGCGGAAGATCGGGATGAGCGACACCTCCGTCGAAATCGAACTCGAAACCCACGGCCCCGACCACGCCGAGGAGTTGCTGACGACGCTCCGCGAGGCGGGGTACGCGGTCGACGTGTTGGAGTGAGTTGGGTCGCGTGAACCGCACAATCGGGGAGAGTCGAGGCGTCCAGATGCCCGTGGCGTCGATCACGAGAGTTATTCAATCGGCCGTCAGACGCTCGCTATGAACCGCCGAACGAAATCGAGCCTGCTGTGGGGAGTCGTCGGCGCGATGAGTTTCGTCGTTCTCGCGCAGGGGTATCTGCTTCTCGTCGGAGCGCTGCCGGTCGGGTGGGTCGGGATGGCCGTCATCGGTCTGTTAATCGCGGTCGTTGTCGCGACGGTGTCGTACACGGTCGAACCGCGGCTGGCGGCCGCTGGACGGTAGGTGGCGGCTCACGGCACTCACTGCTACTCAGCGAGTGCGTCGACGACCTCGGGCAGACAGCCCTCATCGGGCTGGAAATACGAGTAGTGGTCAGCGACGTGGTCGGTCACGTCGACATCGCGGTAGCCGGTTGGAGTCCCGTCGGCGTCGCTGATGCCGCCGTGGCCCACCGCGCGTGTTCGATCCGAGAGCCGGTACACCCAGCCGAGAACGCGATCATTTCGGC
>CAYWFO010000109.1:0-6361 GCA_964457485.1 uncultured Haloferacaceae archaeon
GCTGAAAAACACAGTCGGTCTCTATCAGCAACGGGTCTGGGTGCGGGGAGTACAGTCATTATAACTCGGTGAGTCGGCCACCGTCGACGGCAACGTTCTCGCCGCTGATATACCCCGCCTGGTCAGAGAGGAAGAACAACAGCGGGGCGGCAAGTTCAGCAAACGATGCGGCACGGCCTCGCGGAAAGTCGTCGACATCGGAGATGGTGTTTTCGACGGCGAACGGCGAGACAGCGTTGACCGTGATACCATCGTCTTGGGTATCACCGGCCAGCATTCGGGTAAACATCAACACGCCGGTTTTGGCGACAAAGTAGGGGAAGTTCTCCGGGGCGGCGTGCATCCGGTCGCTGTCAGCAAAGCCGATGTTGACGATCCGGCCCCACTTCTGTGAGCGCATCGCCGGCAACGCCCGCCGCGAACAGAGCACGGTGCCGTAAAACGTGCTTTCGACCACGCTCCGCCAGGCGTCCCACTCGATGTCTTCCCAGTGACGGGCATCGAAGTTCCCAACGTTGTTGACGAGAATATCAACCGAATCGAGTTCAGTTTCTGCTGCGGTAAACAGCTGGTCGACGCGCTCAGGATCGGTGATATCGCCATGTACTGTCGCTGCCGCAACCCCTCGCTCACGGGCGTCCTCGGCTGTCGCCACAGCCTCGGCCTCGCTTTCGCGGTACTGCACAACGACATCGGCCCCACAGTCGGCGATCCGAAGAAGCAGCTCACGGCCAACGCGTGTCGCGCTTCCGGTAACTAATGCTGTATGTCCCCGCAAATCTGGGTTTGCAACCATACGCAGCAAACGGGCGGGACGATAATGAAGGCCGTGGCGAGGCGGCTGGTCGAAATAAAAGCCGAGGGGGCCGATCGTTACTCTGCAACGGTGACGGTGATTTCGTCGGTTTCACCAAAGGCGCGATGCGCCCCGTCACCGAGCTGTGCGCCAACCGTATACTCACCTGGCCCCAGTTCGATTGAAAACGCTATAGCTCACCGCATGTCGCTTTGTCACGAAGCGTTGCGACACGATCCCTGATCTCGGTCATTGCGCCACTGTCCTGTTTTGAGCCGACGTGGCTGTACATCAGCCCCATTCGGTGGTTAGATCGGAGTTGCCCCTCGTTTCGGTCGAGAAAGTCCCAGTATAGCGCGTTGAACGGACAGGCCTTCTCCCCCGTGTTCTTCGTCTTGTAGTAATCACAGTCGCCACAGTAATCGCTCATCTTGTCGATGTAGTTCGCTGAGGAGACGTACGGTTTTGAGGCGAAAACGCCATGGGCGTACTGCCCCATCTCGACGACGTTTGGGGTCGTCACCCAGTGATAGGCATCGACGTAGGTGGCGTGGAACCACTCGTTGAGTTGGGCGGGTTTGACACCCCACAGTGTCGCAAAATTGGCCAGCACCATTAGCCGCTGAATGTGGTGTGAGTACCCCCGCTGTTCGACATCTTCAATCGTCTGTCTGAGGCATGCCATATTCGTCTCGCCGCTCCAGTAGAACTCTGGGAGGTCATGGTCGGCGTCAAGCTGGTTTGCGCTGCTCAAGTCGGGCATCGAATGGCGGTATACGTGGCGCATGAACTCCCGCCAGCCGATGAGCTGGCGCAACACCCCCTCGGCGGAATTCAGCGGCACGTCGTCGCGCTCGTAGTAAGCCTGCTCGATCTGCTGGACGACTTCCCACGGATGGAGCAATCCGAGGTTGATAGAAGAGCCCAGCAGGGCGTGAGCCATTGCCCAGTCGTCGCTCCGCATCGCGTCCTGATACGGGCCAAATTCGGGCAGCCGCGTCTCGACGAAGTGGTCGAGTTTCGTCTGCGCCTGTGCGCTGGTGACCGGCCAGACGAATTCGTCAGTCTCGCCCCAGACATCGAACTCGTCGGCGACCCATCGGCTCGTCCGGGCGGTCAACGCGTCGTGATCAGGGGTGTACACCGGCGGTGACTCCCATGAGTCAGGTGGAAACTCCCGATTGTTGTCGTCGTAATTCCACTCGCCACCCTCCGGGTCGCCATCGTCAGTCATCAACACACCGGTCTGCTTGCGCATCCACCGGTAGAACGTCTCGTGTCTGAACGGATCCTTATCGGTCTCATTGGCCCACTGATCGACAGCTTCGCGGGTTCCAACAAAGAGCTCGTTTTCGACGACATCGAGACGGCCGTTTGCGTCCGCGACCAGTTCGCGAAACCTGTCACCGCTGCGGTGGCTCGGCGACCGCATCACCACGAGTTCGTCGTCGGGATACCGGTTGAAGTATGTCGTCAGCCCGTCACCGAACGATTCGGCTTTGATATACTCGACGCTGTACCCCTGCTCGCGGAGTTCGTCCCTGAAATGCCGCATGCCGCTAAACACGAGCGTCAGTTTGTCGTGATGGTACGGCTTCCGTCTGGCGAAGTCGTGGGCTTCGATCAGGAGGACGCGTGAATCATCTGGAGCCCGGGCGAGCGGGCCAACATCTTGGTGGAGTTGGGTGCCCAAAATCCACGGCACCCTGTGTGGGTCTGTAAGACTGTACGACGCTGTGTCACCGACAACTGGTTCAGTCAATACAATGGATAAGTGACTGCAGTATTTATCAGTACTGTCGGCTGAGGTCATCGCTAGCGGAGACGATGACTTCGTCTTACTTCCTACTGATGTCGACGTGACTCGCTTTAGCGATGAGAGTGTCTGATTACCCGCGGACTCGACTGCAAGACCGACGGACTGGCTCGAAGACAGGCCGGATTGTCGCAATACGAACCCGACCGAAACCGAATTGCGCCGGGGGGCCGTCTCCCCGGTAATGAAGCCGATCAAGGACAGCGTTCACGACTATATCGCGCTTAATCCAGTTGCCGAAGCCCTGATCGACACACCAACCCTCCAGCGGCTTCGCAATATCAAACAGCTCTCGACAGTCCGGCTGGTCTACCCCGCTGCCAATCATACCCGATTCGAGCACAGTCTCGGCGTCTACCATCTTGCTGACACTGCTGTCGGCCATCTCGACATCGACGCCGACACGGCGGCACACCTCCAGGCCGCCGCACTCCTTCACGACGCCGGGCATGGGCCATACGGCCACCAAACCGAGGAGGTGATCTACCGGCGGACAGGCACCGATCACGACGAGATCGACTGGCTGCTGACCGATCCCGACCGACGGGTCTGTCAGGTCATAGAGCAGTTCGGACTCGACCCCGGGCGTGTCGCCGACCTCGTCGCAGGCGAGGGACGGCTCGGCGCACTCGTCTCGGGTGAGCTCGATGTCGACCGGATGGACTATCTCACCCGCGACGCCCACCACACCGGCGTGCCGTATGGCGCGATCGATCACGGCCGGCTCGTCCGTGAACTTCGTCTGGAGAACGACCGGCTCGTCCTCAGTGAAGGGAACGTCGCGACGGCCGAATCGATGCTGTTCTCACGCGCGCTGATGAACGCCGTCGTCTACCGGCACCACGTCTCTCGGATCGCCGGGGCGATGCTCGACCGCGCCTGCGAGCGATATCTGGACCGGACCGACGTGGATGTCGAGTCGTTCCGCCGGATGGCTGACCACGACCTGCTCGTTGCGCTGGCCGAGCACGTCCCTGCGCTCGGTCGCCGTCTGGAACACCGCGATCTGTACAAGCGTGCGGTCTGGACGGGAATCGAGAACGTCCCACCGGGCACTGTCGACGTAGGCTACGAGGAACAGCGGCGGGCGGAACGGGAGATCGCCAGCGCGGCGGAGGTCGATCCGACCGACGTGATCGTCGACATTCCGGATCGGCCACGGCTCAAGGAGTCCTCGACCAGCGTCGTCGTCGACGGCGTCGTCCAGCGGCTGGAGGACGCCTCCGAGCTGGTGAGAGGGATCCGGCTGGCGGAACGTGCCCGCTGGCGACTCGGCGTCTACTGTCCCGGCGAACGGACCGAATCGGTCGGGCAGGCTGCCCGTGACGTGCTGGGGATCGCCTAGCGATTCGGAAACGTCCGTGCGACCTGTTCGCGTGTTTCCGCCGTCGATCCGGAGTTGTCGATCGCGACGTGGTACATCTCGATCGGGTGAAACTCCTCGCGGAACTCACGGTAGACCTCGACGTCAGCGTCGCTCATCCCGTCCCCTCGGTCGGCGATCCGAGCCTCTGCGACCGGACGCTCACAGACGACTTCGAGCAGACGAAACTCCGCACCTGCACCCATGGCAATCTCTCGGACCGCGCGTCTGCGCTCCCGATCGGCGAAGGTGCCGTCGAGGACGACTGACTCGCCCGCTTCGAGCGCGGATTCGGTGCGATCGAACAGTTCGCGGTAGACGCGTTCGATCTCCTCGTCGGTGTACTGCGGATCGTCGTATAGCTCCTTGCGGACCACGTCGGTTCGGAGCCGTTTCGCGCCCAGTCGCTCGGCGACGAACTCCGCGACGGTAGATTTTCCCACACCCGGGAGCCCACAGAGGACGACCAACCGGGAATCGGTAGTTTTCGTGGCGTCCACCCGCTCGGTCGTGGACGGCTGGTCTCGCCTGTCGGTGTCGCCGTGATCTCCGGTCATGCTCGGTTCCGCCCCGCTAGGGCCTGTCAGCACGTCGGACCACCGGGAGCAAAATAGCTTCGACTGCAGAAGCCAACGTGGGCACGCTTTTGGTATTGCTCTTTCATTGGTTCTGTATGGCCGACTTCGAAGGAACGAGTGCGATCGAGACGTACTCCGGTCGCGCGTTCGACCCGCTCGATCCGGACCCGTCGACGATCCGCGTCGAAGATGTCGCACACGGGCTGGCACACACCTGCCGGTTCGACGGGCAATGCCAGTTCTATTACGCCGTTGCGACCCACGCAATCTACCTAAAACGAGAAGTAGACGCGTACGATCGAATCGAGCGTGACGTCCTTGCTGCTGTCTGGGATCGGCTATGTATTCGGCATCCCAACGACGAACAGTGGCAGGCCGTGATGGATGCGGACGACAGGGAACTCTGATACGATGCAGAGACGCTGCTCTCGGGATACTCCCCATCGCCGGTGCCGGATCTACCTTACGAGTTATTCTCGCTCGCCCCGACGAGACAAGCCAGCAGTTTCTCGATTGTGTGCCACTCCACCGCGAGCAAATCTGAGCACGGGTTGCTTTTTTTCGAACGTGGCACACCACCGACAAACCCCTTGCACCTAAACCCCTGTCCGTAAACTAACAACGATGGATCGAAACTCGAACGAGGTCGCTACCGAGCGGCTGGTTGAGGTAACCCGCGAGAGCGCAGCTGCGGGAAGTGCTGTCGCGGCGGATGCGTTCAGAGGCCCACTCAACGTTGAGCGCAAGTCGGGCAAAACCGACGTGGTTACCCAGGCAGACCGGGATGTGGAGACGGCAGTCGAAGCGCGGATACGTGATGCTATCCCAGACGCCACGATCTACGGCGAGGAGAGCGCGACCGGAACCGTTCCCGAAACCGGGACGGTCTGGATCGTCGATCCGATCGACGGGACGAACAACTTCGTTCGAGAGAACCGTCGCTGGGCGACGAGCGTGGCCTGTCTCGTGGATGGTACTCCGGTCGCGGCGGTCAACGAAATGCCCGCACTGGGCGACACCTACGTCGGGACGCCGGACGGCATCAGGCGGAACGGCGCACCAGTGACGGTCAGCGACCGAACCGACCCGGAGACGTTTCAGGTCGTCCCGACGATCTGGTGGCCCCGGGATCGTCGTGAAGAGTACGCCGCCGCGACCGGTGCAATCGTCCGACGGTTCGGCGACCTCCGGCGGCCAGGCTGCGCTCAAGCATCGCTCTCCCTGCTCGCGGCTGGGTCGGTCGAGGGCGTACTCACGAATATCGACGCGAACGCCTGGGACACCGTCGCGGGCGTGGCGATGGTCGAATGGGCAGGCGGAACCGTGACCGATCTCGACGGCGAGCCGTGGACGCCGTGGAGCCGTGGGGTTGTCGCCTCGAACGGCGAACGACACGACGAACTGCTGGCTGCTGCCCGCGAGATCGAAGAAAAACGCTAGCGTCGAGCTACCTGACGACGGAGTCGGCCATCCGTCGCGGGAAGCCGACGATCAGCTCATAGATATTTTTCCTGAGTCGATCGCAGTCAAGCACGGAGACGCTGAATGAACAGCCCGACGAGGAAAATAAATTCTGCCCCGTTTACCCGATTTCTCTTATTCGAGATGGAGACATACACTTTCTTGCTCACAGTGGTTCCTCACAATCACAAATTGATTCAATCTACCGTCAGATCCGGACTCGAAATGACCGGATCAAGGACGCCGTCCCGCTTATTTCAGCGCGGATTTGGCCATGCGGCGCGGGAAACCGGTGATAAGCTCCCAGATCCCCATCTCCACGTCGTCGGCGCGGAGCCGCGACCGGA
>CAYWFO010000110.1:0-6349 GCA_964457485.1 uncultured Haloferacaceae archaeon
GGAGGCTGATGCTTTTTGTCCCCGGTAGCCCGAGTAGGGCTATGCAAACGCACATCGTGCCGGTTGGCTTCGACTACGACCGGCTTATCGCGCCGCTCATCCGCGATCAGTTCACTGTCGACCGGGTTATTCTGCTCGAAGGCGCGGTCGGCAGCGAGGCCAACGTCGAGTACTCACGACACCTCGCTCGCAAGCTCGAAACCGACTTTCAGAACCTGCTGGGCGCGGAGACCGAACACGTCGCCCTCGACGACGTCTACGACTACGACGCCGCCTTCGAGCGGGCGTTCGCGCTCATCAACGACCAACTCGACGGCGGTGCGGAGGTCTGGGTCAACGTCTGTTCGATGCCCCGACCGGTGAGCTTCGCGTTCGCGACGGCGGCACACTCGGTGATGGTCGAACGCCAGGCCGACCGCGACCGGATTCACACTTACTACACCGCCCCCGAGAAGTACCTCGAAACCGAGTTGGCCGAGGAGCTTCGCGCCGAGCGCGACCTGCTTTCGGACTTGCTTGCGGCGGACGAACTTGACCGCGAGCGAATGGAGGCGCGGCTCGAAAGCACCACCGCGTTGCTCACGGAGTTCGACGACCGCGGCGTGACGATCGGCGCGAAACAAATCGGCGACAGCCACATCGTCGAACTCCCGGTCGCCTCGTTTTCGAGCGTCAAACCGTTCGAAGAGCTGATTCTGTTCACGCTTGGCGAACACGGCGAGTTCGAGTCGGTCAGCGAACTGGCCTCGGCGCTCGCGCGCGATCTCAACGAGGAGTACACCGACAGCTTCCGCTCGAAGGTCATCTACAACGTCGACCGACTCGGGCCGGGCGGTAAAGGCTACATCGAACAGGAGTCCGTGGGCAACTCCTACCGGACAACGTTGTCGCGAATCGGCGAACTCTGGGTTCGCTCGCACGCTGATACGACCCGCGAATAACTGCGTTGCCGTCGCGGAACACGGGTGTCTATCGGCTGGCGCAACCTCTTTTATTGCCGCGCCCGTGGAGTATGTATGTCCGACTCATCGACCGATTCCCCGGCGTCGCTGCCGGACTCCGAGGCCGAGTGGCGCGAACGACTCACCGACGAGGAGTACCGTGTTCTCCGCGAGGCGGGCACCGAACCGAAGTTCAGCGGCGAGTACGTCGACCACAAAGCCGACGGTACCTACGTCTGTGCGGGCTGTGGCACACAGCTGTTCGATTCGGAAACGAAGTTCGGTTCGGGCACCGGCTGGCCGAGCTTTTTCGATGCTGCAGCCGACAACGTCGATACCCGCCTCGACACCAGCCATGGGATGCGCCGCACGGAAGTCGTCTGTGCGTCCTGTGAGGGCCACCTCGGCCACGTGTTCGACGACGGCCCCGAGCCAACCGGCAAGCGGTTCTGCATCAACTCGCTCGCGCTTGACTTCGACGCTGCCGAGTAGCGCAACGACCGCGGGCAGCCGCTGTCATCGCAAGCGGCAAGTTCAGTGACCAATCGCGCGGTTAATACGGTCTGCGCCGCTAGTATTCGGTAGCTGATGGCGCTTCCGACCCGAAGTTCCGTCTCGCGACGCGAGTACCTGAAAGCCGCTGTTGCCGTCGGCGGTGCAGTCGGTCTCGCTGCCTGTACCGGCGAACTCGACGACGAGACATCGGTTCCGACCGGCGACCCCGAGCGCCGGCCACAACGACAACACGCGTGGAACGAGGTGCTTTCTGTCACCGAAGACGGCCACACCGAACTCCCGGCCCACCACGTGCTGGCTGCGCTATCGCTGAAAGCCACGCCGACCGACGCCGACCACGAGCAGGTTGAAACGGCGTTTCGGTCGCTCGAACGCGCCTACGGCTACGACCCCGACGGACTGTTGTTCACTGTTGGCTATGGGCCATCGTACTTCGAACAGATCGGCGTCGAGTCACCGATTCCACAGCCCAAAGCGCTGACACGGTCGGAATCGCCGGAACTCGACGGCTTTGACGGACTTGTTCACCTTGCGAGTAACAATCCGGCGGTCGTGGTCGAAGCCGAGGAGGCGCTGTTCGGTGCGGTCAAAGAACCCAACGGGGTTGCGATGGAGGCGACGTTGTCGGGCGTGTTCGAACCGAGTGAGCCGAGGCGTACCGGCTTTGTTGGACAGGGACTTCCCGCCGAGTTCGCCGACGAAATCGGTGGAGTTCCTGACGAGATGCCGGACGAGGCTCCGTTTTTCATGGGGTACAAATCGGGCTTTCCGAACAGCCAAGCACCCGAAGACCGTGTGACCATTCAGGACGGGCCTTATGCGGGCGGGACGACGACACACGTCGAATCGTTGGACATCCAACTACGGACGTGGTTCGAACAGGACGACCAGTTTCTGCGGGTCGCACAGATGTTCAGTCCGGCCCATGCGAAAACCGACCGTGTGCCCGGCATTGGCGATGCGCTGGGATCGACGAGCGGTATCGAACCGTATGCCGACCAGGCGGCCGCCGATGCCCGCAGCGAAGGAATCGTTGGCCACGCCCAAAAGGCCGCACGCGCCCGCGATGCCGACGGAACGCCACCGCTGCTCCGCCGGGACTTCAACACCGTTGACAACGACTTTCCGGGCCTCCATTTCCTCTCGCACCAGCGGTCGATTGCGGATTTCGTCCGCGTCCGTGCGGCGATGGCCGGCGAGGATCTCGCCGGCAGCGGCGTTGGCCGGAGTCACAACAACGGGATTCTGCAGTACATTTTCGTCAACCGACGCGGCAACTTCATTGTCCCACCACGAGACAGACGCGCACTTCCCGAAGTATAACGTTTCACGACCGTCCCAACCCAATGACACCGAACGAACCCACCCACCCCGAATCGAATCGCTACTCACGCCGGCACGTTCTCGCCGCGAGCACGGCGGCGGCCGCCGCCGTCGCCGGCTGTCTCGGTGACGGTGACGGCGACGGTGACGAACCGGACGGAGCCGAAGACGGCGCAGAACAGCCAGATCCGGGAGTAACGACCGTCGAAAACCCGCCCAGTAGGGTATACAAACCAACCCACCGCGAGTCGATGGTGATGGATCCGATGATCCACGCCGACGGTGGCGACTATACGTTGTTGCCGCACTTCACCTATGAGCATACGTTTTGGCTCATGCGTGGCGGAAGCGACGAACCGGTCAGAGAAGACCCCGAAGAGCCGGGCATTCATCTGATGGTTGCGGTTTTGGACAGCGTAACCGGCGAACAGATTCCACTCGACATCGTCTCAGAGATGACGATTCGACAGGATGGCGAGCTGGTCGACCGGCGAGATCCGTGGCCGATGATCGCACAGAGCATGGGCTTTCACTTCGGCGACAACATCCCACTGGAGTACGGTACCTACGAGGTCGAACTGCGACTCGATCCGATTGATGCACGAAAAACAGGTGCATTCGAGGGACGCTTCGAGCACGCACAGACGGCGACGTACACCCTCGAGTACGACGAAGAAGCCCGGATCGGGACAATCGAGGGAATCGAGTGGCTCCCTGAAGACGAATGGGGACAACCCGGTGCGCTCGACCTGATGGATCACGATGGACACGGCCACGACGATCATGGTGGTCACGATGACCACAGCCACGACGATCATGGTGGTCACGATGACCACAGCCACGACGACCATGGCGGACACGACGGCCACGAACATGGTGACCACGGCCATCCCGAAATGGATCTCCCGCCAGCGGCCGAGTATCCGGGAACCGACCTCGGCGTCCATTCCAGCGGCGACGCCGACTTTGTCGTGAGACAGCTCGAAGACAGCCGTCTCGCCGAGAACGACGAGGACTACCTGCTCGTCTCGCCACGAACGCCGTACAACCGAATCCCGTTACCCGACATGTCGCTGTCGGTCGAGGGCGACATCGGCGGCGAGTTGGTTCAGACGCTTGATGACGAACTCGGCCACCATTACGGGCTGACCGTCGATTTCGACGATGTCGAGCAGTTCGAGATTGTCGTCGAAACGCCGCCACAGGTGTCGCGTCACGCAGGCTATGAAACGGCCTTTATTGACATGCCGCCAATGACGGTCACTGTCGATGTCGGTGACGGTGCGGATGCGACGTCACCGTACTGACCGGCGGTACTGCCAGCCGAAACGCTGACTCAGATGGCGGATATTTTTGCCGCATAATTTCACCGTTCGAGGATCATACCACAGTACTTCGGGGTGTGACACACCAGCCGACGTAGGTGCCGGGGATTCTTACCGCTACATCGGCTAAACCCGTAAATTCGCCGGGTAGAGCGCCTCAAACCGCGGAACTTTTCATGGTTGAGTCGAAGGTTACGGTATGGCTACAACGAAAAGTAGACGGTGGTTTCTCAGCAGTGCTGCCGGCGCAAGCGCCGTTGCACTCGCAGGCTGTACAGGTACAGGAGAGGAAGACGAGGAGCCGACGACCGACAGTGAAGACGAAAGCCCCGAGCTCGAACAGACCTACGAAATCTGGGCTGCCGATCAGGGGCTAAACGTCATCCACATCTACGAACCCGCTGGCGACGGCGAGTTCGAAGAAATCGACACCATCGACACCGGTGCCGAAGGCGGTCAGGTGCCACACATGGTCGACTTCACGACCGACTACGAGTACGCGGCGATCGCGTGTACCGCAGGCTCTCGAGTCTTGGTCTACCGCACCGAAGATCGCGAACTCGTCGGCAACATCGAAACCGGCCCCGGCTCGCACTTTGCGAGCTTCTCGCCTGACAATGATTACCTCACTGTCGACGTGATTGGTGAGAATCGGATCGCCAAGGTCGAGGCCACGCTTGATGAGGGCCAAGAAGGGTTCGAAGAGACCGAAGAAATCGTGATTGAAGACGTCGAGTTCCAGAGTGCAGACACCGACCCGATCTGCCACCAGTTCGACGGCAACGGCCGATCGATCCACACGCTCGGTCCGAGCTACCACGATGCCGGTGTCGTCGTTGTCGATCACGACGACTTCAGCATCGCCCAGTCCTTCGGCGATGATGAGCTGCCGGCTAACTGTGGCACTGTTCCACACCCGACTGCGGACAAGTTCTACCTGACTGCCGGTCTCCCAACGCCAACCGACGACGACGGCGAGCCAATCGAAGGCGAAGAGGGCGTCGGCGACTACTACGTCCTCGATACCTCTGGCGACGAAATCACGATCAGCGACCAGGGTTCGACGGAAGGGATCGACGCCCACGGCTTTTGGTTCACCCCGGATGCCGAGGAACTGTGGGTTCTTAACCGCGAGACCAACGACGGGATTATTCTCGACCCCGAAACCGACGAGAAGATCGGCGAAATCGACGCCTACGGTCCGGAAACCTCGGAGGACAGCAGCGAGCGCGACTCGCCGGACATCATGTGGGCCTCGCCTGACGGCGAGTACATCTTCGTGACGCTCCGTGGTCCGAACCCACAGTCCGGTGACCCACACGCCGCGACCGGCATCAACCCCGGCTTCGCGGTCTTCGACATCGAATCGCGCGAACGCGTCGAGACGATCATCCCATCAGGTGACGACGACTCAGACTTCCACGGAATCGGTGTCCGCCCAGTCGGTGAGTGGGACGGTTTTACTTCGCCACACTACTAACGCCGCTGTCTTATCGGTTTTTTCGACGTACCGCAACTGCAGCCGCCAGCACTAACGCGATAACAGCAGTGACAGCAGTCAGCCCCGGAACCCGGTCGGCACCGTCGACAACCTGTATCTGTGGACCGTTCGGGCCGTCCTGGGTTGGCTGAACAAAGAGTGCCTTGGCGTAGCCACCAGCAAGCGTCACACTCGACTCCTCGAGGCCGACTGTCGTGTTGCCGGTTGCATCCTCGTCGATAGTAAAGGTAATGGTCGCAAACGGTGCAGTTGCAACCGTGCCATCGCCGGCAGGCTCTCGCGTCTGTGTCAGCGTCACCACACCGGCATCGGCGTCGATGTCGGTGTCGGTCGCAACGGTAACGCTCTCGTCACCCGATTCAAACCATCCGTTGGCCTCGACATCGGTCGCCTGCAGCGCGTCGGGATCGTAGTCTGCGACAAGCGAGACGTGCTCGAGCCCATCGCCGGTAAGCGAGCCGTGGTCGCTGACGACGATGACGACCGTCACCGCTTCGCCGGGGGCGGCGGTATAGCTGGATTCCTCGCTATACATAATCGACGAACCGTCACCGGCGCTTGCCGGAGTCGCAACTGCAAGGCCGACAGCAGCGCTCAGGATGAGAACAACGGCGACAACGCGTTTCATGTACACTGGGAAGTGCCAGACGGTCAAGGGTTTTCCGTTCGCCGTCTACAGAGATACAGCGAGAGTGCCTCGGGGTCGTCGAAAACCCTCCGGTTTTCGTGATCACGAGAATCTC
>CAYWFO010000111.1:0-6347 GCA_964457485.1 uncultured Haloferacaceae archaeon
TCATCTCGTCGCCGTCGAAGTCGGCGTTGTACGGCGGACAGACGACCGTGTTGAGGCGGAACGTTTTGTACGGCATGACGACGACCTCGTGGGCCATAATACTCATTCGGTGCAGCGAGGGCTGGCGGTTGAAAATCACGATGTCGCCGTCGATGAGATGCCGGTTGACCTCCCAGCCGGCGTCGATTTTGGTTGCGAGTTCCTCGCAGTTCTTTTCAGTGACTTTCAGCCGGCGGCCGTCAGGCCGTTTGACGTAGTTGGCACCGGGGTGTTTCTCGGGGCCGTTAGCGACATACTGTCGGGCCTCCTCGATGGTCCGGTCGGTAACGTTGATCGTAATCGTCATCTCGCTTGCAACCCGGTCTGGCACGCCGACCTCGTTGAGCGAGAGCGTTGGATCCGGCGAAATAACGGTTCGCGCCGAGAAGTTGACACGCTTGCCCGACAGCGATCCGCGGAACCGACCCTCCTTGCCCTTCAGGCGCTGACTGAGCGTCTTCAGGGGTCGGCCCGAGCGGTGGCGCGCCGGCGGCGTCCCCGAAATCTCGTTGTCGACGAACGTCGTGACGTGGTACTGTAGTAGTTCCCAGAGGTCTTCGATAATCAGCTGTGGCGCGCCGGCCTCGCGGTTCTCCATAAACCGCTGGTTGATTCGGATAATGTCGACCAGTTTGTGCGTCAGGTCGTCCTCGGAGCGCTGGCCGTTGTCGAGCGTAATCGAGGGGCGAGCGGTGACCGGCGGCACGGGCAGCACGGTCATGATCATCCACTCGGGACGGGAGTGTTCGGCGTCGATGCCGAGCACCTCGATATCCTCGTTCGGAATGTCCTCGAACCAGTCGCGAATATCGGAGGGCATGAGCTTGTTCATGTCCTCCTCGGTGAGGTCGATATCGAGTGCCTTTTCGAGCGCGATGCGCCCTTCTTTGCGAGGGCGGAACTCGCCGCCAAGAATCTGGTTGATCCGGTCGAGCGAAATGCCGGTTTCGTCGGCCAGCGCTTGGGGGCTCATGCCCGCGTCGTCCTCGTCGTCGGGGTCGGGCTGCATCGCCGAGGCGATCAGTTCGGAGTACTCGCCCGAGAGGACGTCTTGAACCTCGTAGTAGGTGGTCGGCTTTTCGTGTTTGATGTCGGCCTGCGGCTCGCCACAGTGCGGACAGGTGTTCGATTTTCGCGCTTCACGAACCGCCGCTTTGAGCACCGTATCGGGATCCTTGCCGAGCTCTCTGGCTTCTTTGAGTTGCTCGCGGAAGTACGCCATCTTGTCCTCGGTGAGCGTCAGTCGGCCACACTCGCGGCAGGTCGCTCGAAGCAGCCGGCGAATGAGCGTCGTAAAGCCGACGTGGATGACAGGCGCGGCCAGTTCGATATGGCCGAAGTGGCCGGGACACGACCCCGAGTGTTGGCCACAGGTTCGACATTCGAGTCCGGGGTCGATCACGCCGAGGCGGGGATCCATCAACCCCATATCGATTGGATAGCCGTCGTCGTCGTAGGTGTCGGCCGTGATTACTTTCGTTGCCGAGAGATCGCGATACGTCTCGGGATCCATCAGTCCGAACCGGATCCCACCGAGCTGTTTTGGTGTTTGCATTGACATTGTGTTCCCCTCAGACCGCGTCCTCGAGTTCGAGTGTTGGTCGGATGCCGAGCGCCATCATCTCGTCAAGTAGGAGCTTGAACGCGTAACTCACGTCGATTTCGTGGATGTTGTCCTCGCTGCCAGTTGCGGGATCGTACACCCGTCGTTGGGTGCGGTCTTTGACCGCGATCATGCCCGTATCCGCCGAGACGTGAACCGTCTCTTTGTCCGACGAGTCGAGCAGGCGTTCGTTGAGCACCATCGCCGCACCGTGGCCGATGATCGTATCGCGTTCCATCTCACCGACACGAAGGCCACCCTCGCGGGCGCGACCCTCGGTCGGCTGTCGTGTCAGCACCTGCACCGGCCCGCGCGAACGAGCGTGCAGTTTGTTCGAGACCATATGGTAGAGTTTGTGGTAGAAAATCGTTCCGACGAAGATGTTGGCCTCGATTTTCTCGCCGGTTACGCCCGAGTACATGACCTCTTTGCCGGAGGACTGAAAGCCGTGTTCTTCGAGTGCCTCGCGGAGTTCGGCCTCGTTTTCGCCCTGAAATGGCGTGCCGTCGACGCGTCGGCCTTCGAGTGCGCCGACTTTGCCGCCAAGCATCTCAAGGACGTGGCCGACGGTCATCCGCGAGGGCAACGCGTGCGGATTGAGCACGAGATCGGGAACGAGTCCCTCCTCGGTGAACGGCATGTCTTCTTGCGGTGCGAGGTGGCCCACAACGCCCTTCTGGCCGTGTCGCGAGGCGAACTTGTCGCCGAGTTCGGGAACGCGTTCGTCGCGAACCTTCACTTTCGAGAGCTTCGAGCCGTCCTCGCCCTCCATCAGCGTGACCGTGTCGACGACGCCGTCTTCGCCCGACCGCATTGTGACCGAGGTCTCGCGTCGTTTCTGTGGGCTTAGACCGCCCATGTCGTCTGGTTCTTCGAGGAACCGTGGTGGGCTGGTCTTGCCCAAAAGCACGGAGTTTTCGTCGACCACGGTTTCGGGATTGACGAGGCCGTCCTCGTCGAGGTGGGTGTACGCATCCTCGCCGCGGGCACCGCGAACGTCCTGGGAGGGGATCTCGAAGCGATCCTCCTGACCGCCGGGGTAGCGTCGTTCTTCGCCCTCGTACGTTCGGAAGAAGTGCGAGCGCATGAGTGCGCGTTCGACCGAGCCCTTGTTCATGACGAGTGCGTCCTCGATGTTGAACCCCTCGTAGCTCATGACCGCGACAACGAAGTTCTGGGCGGCGGGACGCTCGTCATAGTTGATCTGTTCGGTCGTCTGGGTTTTCACCATCGACAACTGCGGGTAGTGCAACAGGTGCTGGCGGGTGTCCGGACGAATCCGGTAGTTCGCAGAGGGCAGCCCGAGCGACTGTTTCATCATCCCTGCACCCATCGTAATTCGGGGACTCGCGTTGTGTTCCGGATACGGGATCATGCCCGCACCGATACCGAACACGAGCGAGGGGTCGATTTCTAGATGTGTGTGGTCGTTGGTGAGCTCCTCCTCGTCGACGGCGACGAGAATGTCCTCTTCCTCTTCGGCGTCGATGAACTCGACGTAGCCACGGTCGACCAGATCTTCGAACGAGAGGTCGCCGTTGTCGACCGCCTCGATTTCGGCGTCGCCGAGCAGCGGTTCGCCGTCCTCGACGACGATCAAGGGCCGTCGTGCGCGACCCGCGTCGGCGTTGATAATGACCTCCTGAGTTCGGCCGCGAACCGAGACGTTGACCATGTCCGAAACGTCGCCACGGCGGCGGGCTTCGCGAATCTGTTCGGCGAGCTGTTCTGGGTCCGGGTGGGTTCCAACCAGACTACCGTTGACGTATACTTTCGCTTCTCGTGCCTGAGCCATTGTTAGTCGTCCGCCGGGGTGGTTCGTTCAATGCTGTCGATGCCGGGGATCCCCTCGACTCCCATCGATGACAGCTCGCGTTTCAGTCCCTGTTCGTCCTCGATATTCTGGCTCAACTCCATTGCTTGGGCGAAGTTCTTCACCAGCCCACAGTTCGGCCCTTCCGGTGTTTCGGAGGGACAGATGCGACCCCATTGGGTCGCGTGGAGGTCTCGTGCCTCGAAGTGGGGCTGTGATCGCGACAGCGGCGACCGGAGTCGACGCAGGTGAGACAGCACCCCCATGTAGTCCGTGCGGTCGACAAGCTGGCTCACGCCAGAGCGGCCACCGACCCAGTTACCCGTGGCGATCGGATGTTCAAGCCGTTCGGTGAGCACGTCCGAGCGGACGACCGTGCTGACCGACAGGTTGCGGTTCCGCATGTTTGCGCGTTCGAGTTGGTACTTCACGTCGCGAGCGAGTTTATTGAGCGCGGTTCGGAACAGATCGGTCATCAGATCGCCCGAAACCTTCAGCCGCTTGTTGGCGTAGTGATCCTTGTCGTCGGCATCGCGGCGCTCGAGCGCGAGTTCGAAACACGCCTCAGCCATTCGGCACAGATAGTACGCCTTGTTAATCCGAACCTCTTCGTCCTCGACACCCTCCTCGTGGAGGTGTGGAAGGAGGTACCGGTCGATCACGTAGTTCGCGCGTTTGAGCTGGTAGTTTTTGCCCTGCCCGCTGGCGACGCGCTTGCCAAGCGTTTCGATCGCCTCTTCTGTCGTCTGGACGCTCGCTTCCTCCAGATTTTCGAGCATGAACTTCACAATCTCGGGGTCGTCGCTGACGCGGTGGACGATCTCCTGGTCGGATTCGAGTCCAAGCGCGCGAACGAGTGTGACGAAGTCGACGCTGCCCGACACGGATGGGAAACTGACTTCGAGCAGTCCCTCGCGGTTGCGCTCACAGAGCACGAGTGCGCGGTAGCCACGGCGCTGGCTGAACGTTTTGGCGACCTGAATGTCGTCGCCGTACTTGGTGTCGTGTTCGGCCAGAATCTTGTTCGGCGCGAGATCCTCGCTCGTCATGAGCACGCGCTCGGAGCCGTTGACGATGAAGTAGCCGCCGGGGTCGACGGGATCCTCGCCGATTTCGATGAGTTCCTCGTCGGAAAAACCCGTAATGTTGCACTTGTTCGAGCCGACCATGATCGGCATTCGGCCGACCTTCGTCTCGGTTGAATCGACGACGGTCTCGGGTTCCTCGTCGCCGCCGCGGATAATCGACATCTCCATGAACACCGGCGCGGAGTAGGTGATGTTCCGGAGTCGCGCCTCTTGCGGGAACAACAGCTCCTCGCTGCCGTCGGCCTCTCGAACGCGGGGGGTGAGAATACGGACATCGCCGAGTTCGACATAGACGGGTTCTTGGCCCTCCTTGTCACCGATGTCGGTGTCGATGGTTTCTTTCTGATCGACAACTTCCTGCATGCCCCGGTCGAGAAACGCGTTAAACGAGCGGAAGTGGTGTTCGGCCAGTCGTGAATCCGAAAAGTACTCTCTCGAAATCGTTCGTCTGGACTCTCGGTTCATTCGACCACCAGTCGGTAAGAGATCGACGTTTCTGCCGTTCGAGATTCGCGGACGATCTTGAGCACATCGCCCGGTTCGGCTCCATCGGGCAGCGCCGGATCGTTGCGCTTGATCTTCGGCAGGTCGGTGCGAGAGACCCCATACTCATCGAGGACGGCATCGAGTTCGTCGCCATCGATCGGTATGTGGTCCGGGACGAGTTCGTGTTGGCTGACATCTACCATGGGTGAGTTATCTGACGGTGGGGAGAAGCTACTATCACGAGATACTACAGCAATTTATTAGACGAGTCCATTTAAGCATTGGCAACTTCGTCCGAGGCCGACGGCTCATCAACCGGGGGCATGGTACCGTACCCCACGCTCGGCGGGAATAAATGTCTTATGGGGTTCAACGGTAGCGACTCGCATAGAAGGGTCGAAAGGGAAGCCTTATTTATTGGACGGCGGTACGATCAGGTACGGAAAGCCCGGATGGTGTAGTGGCCCATCATACAACCCTGTCACGGTTGTGACGCGGGTTCAAATCCCGCTCCGGGCGTTTTCCCGAATTCAAACTCCCGAGCGGGAAGCTTGCTGTGCCGCGAGTAGCTCCGAATTCGAACGGGTGTCTGCGAATTTGAACGACGGCTCGTGGGCGAAAAAAGGATGGCGAACCGAAATCCGAGTCGGCATGGTGGATTCGACATCGACACCCGACGGATCCACGCGGTTACCGATCAGGATTCGAGGGCGTCGACGGCGATGGCGCTGGCGACCAGCGCCTCTTTTGGAATCCCCCGTGAGTCCTCGATGTCGATATCGTACTTGTCCTTGAGCGCAAACTGGCCGTTCATCGTTCCGATTGGCTCGCCCGCTGGCGTCTCGATCGTGTACTTGTGGGGGAGAAACGACATGGCTCTGTGGATGCCACGGAGTAGTTGGAACGCCGCGCTCCGCGACTCGATCACCGCCCACTCCTCCTCGTCGTCCGGGCCGTGGATGTGCCACACGTGTTTGAGCAGCGTGAAGTCCTTGGTCAGAACGGCGATTGGCTCGTCGTCGGCGTCGTCAGTCAGCACGTAGTCCCCGGAGATATCGATGATTCCCTCAGCCTTCACCGTAAACACCGACTCGCCGTCAGCGTCGGTGAACGGGAACACCTCCTTGGCTTTGAGCATTTTTTGTTTGGCTCGAAGCAACAGTTCGCCGTCGGCGTCGTGAACCCGCCACTTTCGCCGAATGATTCCCCCAACAACCTCGTACTCGTCGCCGGTGAGGTCGATGTTCTCGAGCACATCCGTGTTAGCTGTTGACATACTATGTCCCTGTTGAACAGATTCATGAATCTTTTTACATAT
>CAYWFO010000112.1:0-6290 GCA_964457485.1 uncultured Haloferacaceae archaeon
TCGTCGAGCGCGTCGACGAACGATTCGGCCGACCACTCGGCGTGAATCGCGGTCGCCTCGTCGGCGGGATCAAAACCGACGATGACATCGAGCAAGCGAGCAAGATCGTCGACGGTTCGACACATCGGCCCTGGTGTGTCCTGTTCGGCGACCAGCGGCGACATACCGGTTCGGCTAATCAGCCCGGTCGTGACCCGGAGGCCGAACAGATTGCAAAACGAAGCAGGCACGCGGATCGAACCGCCAGTATCCTCGCCGATACCGACGAGGCCGAGATTTGCGGCGATTCCCGCGGCCGTTCCCGCGCTCGATCCGCCGGAATCACGGGTCAGCGCATACGGGTTTCGTGTTTGGCCGGCAGCCGAGGAGTAGCCAACGAAGCCGGCGGCGAAATCAGGCAGATTGGTTTTGGCAAGAATGATCGCGCCCGCATCTTCGAGCCGGTCGACGACTGTTGCACTACGATCGGGAATGTACTCCGCGAACGCCTCGGAGCCAAATGTCGTCCGAACGCCCTTCGTGAGCGCCTGATCTTTGAGCAGTACCGGTACGCCGTACAGCGGTCGGTCGGAACCGGTCGCTGGGAGTTCGTCATCGAGCGTCCGTGCCCGGTCGAGTGCACCGTCGTTGATTGTGACAGTGGCGTTGAGTTCGGGTCCGTCCCGGTCATACGCTTTGATTCGGTCGAGATAGCCGCGAACAAGCGTCTCAACTGAGCACTCCCCGCGGCGAAACTGGCGGTGAAACTCGTCAATCGTCAACTCTCGCAGTGTCGCATCATCCATGAGATACCCACGCTCTGGTTGTCCTCCGATGTGGGAGATTATATAAATGGCTAGTTTGTCATCCCGTAGCCCACTGGACTGTGAGTACCCGACCCGTGAGTTGTCTCATAAATACAGGCCACGGCCGAGTTGACAAACGGGAGACCGTAAATCACTCAACGCAGAGATACAAGCGCTTACTGTCGAATCACCGTTCCGGGAGTCGCTCCGGTGTGTTCGCTATCGCGAACCACAAACGTGCCGTTGATCAGCACATGCGGCATTCCCCACGGGAACTGACGCGGCTCCTCGTACGTTGCGGGCGTCCCGACGTGCTGTGGGTCGAAGACAACCAAATCGGCGTCCATCCCCTCTCTAATGACGCCTTTTTGCTCGAACCCCACGATTCGCGCCGGAAGCGAGGTCATCATGCGGATGGCTTCCTCAAAGGAAAACAGGTTTTGATCGCGGGCATACGTGCCGAGAACACGTGGATACGTTCCATAGGTTCGTGGATGCGGTTTACCGCCGAGCAGCGCGTCGGTCGCAACCGAGGCGTGTTTGTATTGCAAAATTTCTTTGACATCTTCTTCATCAACAAAGTAACAGATCCGTTCGACTTCCAGTTGTTCCTCAAGGAGAAGATCGACAACTGCCTCTGCAGGGGTTCCCACACGTTCGTCTGCGATGTCATCCATCGCCATGCCGACATACCGCTCGTTCGTTTCGCTTGCGACGCTCGTGATAACGATATCCGACCAGTCACGGATCTCGTTTTCCAGGTGGTCTTGGATTTTCCGCCGGTTGGATCGAAGGTGGTTGAGCGTTTCTTCGGGGCCATCAGATCGGGCCCATGGTGGGAGCGACGCCGCAAGCATCGTGCTCCCTGCGGTGTACGGATACTGATCGGCAGTGATGTCGACGCCGCGGTCGCGAGCGGTCTCAAGCAGACCGATTGCCCGGTCGGTCTTGCCGTGTTGTGGCGCATACATGAGTTTGAAATGCGAGAGATGCAACGGAATATCCTCCTCGAATCCGATGTCGACAAACTCGTCCAAGGCGTTCCAAATATCCTCGCTCTGGTTGCGGATGTGTGCAACGAACGGACGGCCGTACTCGCTGAGGCGGCCGGCCAGGGTTTGGAGTTCGTGGGTGTCTGCAGTCACTTGTGGCATATAATCAAGCCCGGTCGAAAACCCGACCGCGCCGTCTTCGAGCGCCTCTGTGACGAGATCAGCCATCTCTTGCAGTTCGGCCTCGGTCGGTGAACGGAGATCCATGCCCATAACGTTGTACCGAACGGTTCCGTGTCCGACAAGCGTGGCAACGTTCGGCGCAACCCCGTTCGCCTCAATGGCATCGAAATACGCCGTCAGGCTACCCCATGTCCACTCGCGCTCGGGGCGTCCATCAAGCCCGCTCAGATGGTCTTCCCACTCCTGTTGGCCCCCGTCTCGATAGATCGGGGCCATCGAAAACCCGTCTTGCCCGAGAATCTCGGTGGTGACCCCTTGCATGGTTTTCGGGAGGAGTTCGGGTTCGGAAAACAACCGAAGATCCGAGTGTGAGTGGAGGTCGATAAATCCGGGCGCGACCATGAGTCCGTCCAGATCGATCGTTTGCGCTGCCGACTCGCGAACCGGTGTGTTCCGGCTAATAGTCTCAATACGGCCGTCCGAAATCCCGATCATCCCGCGGAACCACGGTGCGCCCGTTCCATCGACAATTCTCCCGTTCTTGAGCAGTATATCGTATGTCATTTGTTAGCTTTACGTGAAGAATTGAGACGCATATTCTCTACGCGTTCTCCCGTTTATTTTGTCTTAATTGTTTGGGTTTCGAGTGCATGTATGACCACAGTATTCGACGTATAGTGACACTATCGGTAGCGAGCACTCGTGTCTCTGTTCGATACTGGTATTGAGGCGTGTGATTTTGCCGAACGAAAAGGGGCCAGACGGCATTGACAAAAGCACAACAGAACTCGGTGGTGGGTCGACACTCACAGCAATGTGGCCAAAAATGAGTTCTTTCCGTCAGCCGAACAACCGGTATTTCCAAACTTCTTTATTTTATCCGGTAGTTGTATCGGACGAATGGGCTTCAGTCTAGACAAAACGCGGTTTATCGGGACGATGAAAAAGCAGGCAGCCATCGGTGGAACGGAAAACGGTGGCCTGCACCGACTGACGTTATCCGACGCTGACAAGGAAGTTCGAGACTGGTTTCTCTCCGAGATGGAGGCAGCGGGCCTCGACGTTCGGATCGACGAGATGGGAAATATGTTCGGCCGACGAGCCGGAACGGACCCGAACGCCGATCCGGTCTTGCTCGGATCGCATCTGGATTCACAGCCGTATGGCGGCATATACGACGGTGCAATGGGGGTGATCGCGGCACTCGAATTCATCCGACAGCTGAACGATGAAGCAATCGAAACAACACATCCGGTCGAGATCGTCAACTGGACCAACGAGGAGGGGTCGCGGTTCCAGCCGGCGATGCAGGGCAGTGGCGTCTGGGCCGGCGAACTCGATCTCGAAACGGAGTACGGCAAGACGGACGAAAACGCGACGACGTTCGAGGAGGAACTCGAACGCATCGGCTACAAGGGACGCGAGCCGGCCGAGCCCGCAACCGAGTACGACGCATCGCTGGAGCTGCATATCGAACAGGGGCCGAAACTCGAAGCCCGCGGCAAGGACGTCGGCATCGTCACCGGAATCGTCGGGCTGAGTTGGGGGGCAGTAACGTTCGAGGGCGAGGCCGAACACACCGGAACCACACCGATGGAGGGCCGCCAGGACGCGCTGGTGGCCGCCGCGGATCTGATTACCGCTGTTCGTCGCCTGCCGAGCAAACTCGGAAACCGAACGGTTGGGTCTGTCGGACACATCGAGTCACGCCCGAACTCGATCAACACGGTGCCCGAAACCACCACGGTCACGTGGGGGATTCGCGATCCCGACGACAGCGTCGTCGAGCGCGGGCGCGAACAGGTGATCGCGGAAGCGAAGGCAGCGGCAAACCGGGAGAGCGTTGAGGTCGAGTGGGAAGACAGAGCACGGTCGTCGAGTATTCGGTTTGCCGAGCGACCTGTAGACGCGGTTCGCGAGGCCGCAAACGAACTCGAGTACGACGCGATTGAGATATTCAGCGGCGCGGTCCACGATGCGGCACACGTGGCGAAAGTGTGTGACACGGCGATGGTGTTCGCCGTGAGCGAGGACGGCAAAAGCCACAACGAGGCGGAGTTTACCTCGTGGGACGACTGCTACAGCGCGGCCAACACGTTTGCCAGAGCGGGCCTCTCGTTGGCAAAGTAGTCCCGTTAACCCGAGGTTCGAGAGAACCGTTCAGCTTCCGCGGTACGTCGTGTACCCGCCGGGAGACAACAGCAAGGGAACGTGATAGTGTTCGTTGGGGTCGTCAACAACGAACCGAACGGGAACCGTCTCCAAGAAGGTCGATGGCGTCGCTCCATCGCGATAGTACGGGCCGACATCGAAGAGGAGTTGGTATCGACCGGCCTCCATCTCGCTTTCTGTCAGGAGTGGTTCGTCGAGTCTGCCATCGGCGTTGGTTACGCCCTGATTGAGCCTCACCGTCTCGCCGTCGTCGGTGAGTTGCTGCAATGTCACCTCGACGCCGGTGGCCGGCCCCTCTCGGCTCGTGTCGAGAACGTGCGTCGTGAGCCCACCGCTCATCCTCAGTCGGCCTCCTCGAGATCGCTGCGATCCATCGAAAACTGCTGAAAGCCGGTCGGCCGTGGTGGTTCGCGGAGCACCTTCGCCTCGCCATCAAGGTCGTCACGAACCTTGATCCACGTCCGGTTGTTCGCCTCAAACCGGACGGATTCGAGCTGTGGATACCGTTCGAGAATCCTGAGTCCGACCTGATAGATCAGGTCTTGAATCGAGTTCACGTCGAGTTCGTGAAACACGGTCTGTGCGATGTCTCGAACCTGTTCGGCCGGCACGTACTGTTCGGGATCCGTGCCAAGTGCGTTCGTTTCGTCGGCGTACGTCCAGAAAATGTCGAGCCCGATGTAGAGGGTTCGGTTCTCCCGCTCGGGAAGCGTCGTATACTCGTCTTGGACGTACCCGGTGAACGAGTTGTCCTTCACCTTGACCAGTTCGATGTCGGTGATCCCGCTTTCGTGGTCAGCGATGGTCGTTCCGTCGCCGTCACGAGTCACGTAGATTTCGCCGTAGGCCGACTCGTTGTTGGAGACCCGAAACACGAGATCGCTCGGTTCGAAGCCGTCGTCGGTCGGCACCGGCCGTTCGTCAAACGGCAGTTCGTCCGCCGAAAGCAACACCGCGTCCATCTGCGGGTATGTTTCGAGAAACGCCGCGCCAACGTACTCCAGAAAGCCCTCGATTGTCGCCCCGTCGTACTCGCCGGCGTGGTGGAGAACGAAGTTCTTCATCGAGTCCGTCGCGACGACCATGCTGTTGTCGCCCTCGCTAAACGAGGGCAAAAACGCCTCGCCTTCGACCTGCACACGAACCTCGAGGCCGAACAGCGTGTTCGGGCGGCCGTCGAACGCGGACTCCGGAACGGGTCGGATCCCCTCCAGCGGCGTGCCAAACGTCCGGTAGACCGCGACGTGTTCCTTTCCGTAGTTCATCGTCCGTGCGGAGCCGTCCGGGTCATCGCTACTCATTATTCGGTGTTCCTTCTTGTACAGTGAAAAGTGAGTGTGTTGACCGATTCGGACACCAAACAGCAGCGTTTGTGTCAGATTGCATCTTTCACTTCCACTCACCGGACGCATGTATAAAATGTTTTTTACAGCCGTGTCGTGCGGCGGTGGTTCCGAATGAAGGCGCTACACAGCGTGTGGCACACTCAACACATCGGTGTGGGACGACGAACAGAGGGTGGCGGACTACGGTTCGATGCGTTCGTCGAGTCGAAACCTGGCGATTGTGTGAACCTCATCGATGGCGGTGCGAAACTCGCGTGCCGGCGAGTTGTCGATGCGGGCGCGCATCGCCGTTTCGATTGCATCGGGCGATTCGTTTTTCACGGCCATTATAAACGGAAAGTCGAACGTGTCGCGGTAGGTTTCGTTCAGTCGGTCGAACGTTTCGTACTGTGCTTTTGATAGCTGATCGAGTCCGGCTTCGGCCTGTTCCTGTTTCGACGAGTCGGTCATCTCGGTCTGCTCGCCCAGATCGGGATGGGCACGCAGAAGTTCGAGTTGTTGCTCTCTTGAGGCGGTATCGACAGCCTGTTTCATGCGCTGGTGGAGCGTCTCGACCGACTCAAATGGCCGGTCGGTCCACGCCGCCTCGGCAACCCACGGCGAGTGCTCGTACACGTCGCCGAGCGCCGCAACGAAATCGGACTGTGCCATCGCATTCAGTTCATCGAGCGTCAGAGTACTCATTGGTTCAACACAGTAGAGAGAACGAACTTAAAATATCCCTCTGGACGCACGAAAACCACACGCGCATGGGTTGAAGTGTGCAACTAATTCACACGCGACATGGGTTCACGGGGCGACACATGTGCGAT
>CAYWFO010000113.1:0-6268 GCA_964457485.1 uncultured Haloferacaceae archaeon
GCGAGCGGGCGGGTCGCCACGCCGCGGCCACCGACCTCGATCTGTTTCCGATCGGTGCGGTCGTGCCGTTGTTGAACAACTACCGCTACGCCGATGTCGTCACGGCGGTCACCGCCGCAAAACGCGGACTCGACGCCGACTGCCCCGTCCACCTGTTCGGTGCGGGCCATCCGATGATGCTGGCGCTCGCAACCGCGATCGGCTGTGATCTGTTCGACTCGGCGGCCTACGCGCTGTACGCGCGCGCCGGACGGTATCTCACCGTTTCGGGCACCGATCATCTCGACGAACTCGACTACTTCCCGTGTTCGTGTCCGGTCTGTCGCGAGCGAACGCCCGCCGAACTCCGTGGCGAAGCCGACGACCGCCGCGAGCGGCTGTTGGCCGAGCACAACCTTCACGTGACGTTCGAGGAACTCCGGCGGATCAAACAGGCGATCCGAAGCGGCACGCTGTTCGAGTTGGTCGAGCGTCGCGCGCGGAGTCATCCCGCGATGTACGACGGCTACCGCGCGCTGTTGAACCACGCCGACCAGCTCGAAGCCGACGACCCCGTCTCGAAGGGGTCGTTCTTCTATCTCTCCGCCGAGAGCGCTCGACGGCCCGAAGTTCGGCGACACCACCGACGACTCGGCCGGCTACAGACACCCGAGACGCTGCTGGTGACAGAGGGCGGAATACCGTCCGACAGCGGCTACGACGAGGTCTGGCGGGTTCGCGCGCCGTTCGGCCCGTTTCCGCTGGCGCTGGCCGATAGCTATCCGCTGACAGCGACCGTTCCCGACCGGCCCGACCGCGCCGGCCAGTGTGCGGCGGCCGACGGCGTTCGTGCACTCGCCGAGGCCAACCCGGAGACGGCGATCACGCTCGCGGTCGGCGACTGGCACGACGACGCACTGGCTCGCGTGCCCGATCGGGTCGAAACCGAGGCGCTGGCGGCGGTACAGGAGCGAGAACCCGACAAGGCGGCCGGCGAGCACGACGCGAGCGAGTGAATCGAACGAAGACAGCGACACGCGAAGCCGGACGAGCTTACTCGTCGGCAGTGCTCGCCATCCGATCGGTGAAATCCCACGTGTAAACGCGGGCAAGATCGATTTCGATCCGCACCTCCTCGCGACCGGGCGCGAGAAGCCGCTCGGCAAGTGACGAGTCGGTGCCGCCGAGATACCGGTCGAGCAGCGACCGAAGCAGCTGTTTGTCCTCGTCGGGCGTCACCGTCGCCTGCCCGTTGCCCCGAACACCCTTGTACGGCGGCTTGTTGGTTGAGATTTCGAAAGCGACGTGATCGTCGTGTGCAAGGTACTCGATGACGTCGGCGGCGGCGCTCGTGGCACACCACAGCGAGCCGTCGTCGTAGCGAAACCACAGCGAGAGCATCCACAGCGAGTCGGCGGGCGTGTGACACGACAGCCGCAGCGGTACCGTCGTGTCGGCGAGAAACGCCTCTGTTTGCGAGCGGCTCCACGTGCCGCTGAGGTGATCCATACCGGAATATCGGGGCGCACCGCGAAAAGTCCCGGGGCCGAAAGGCAAGATAGTTTGCCGGCGGCGACTGACCACCGAACATGACCGATTTTTTTGAAGTCCACGACCGCGACGGGGCGGCGCGGCTCGGCGAACTCCGGCTATCGACGCCACGGATAACGCCGGCACGCGTCGACGACATCCTCGTCGACGGCGGCAGCCAGTGGGTCAACGACAACGAAACGCCGGCGGGCGACGAGAGTCGGCTGACGATCGTGCCCCATCGGGCGTTTCCCGCCGGCACCCGCGAGGAGGTTCGCGACGCGTTCGCAACAGACTCGGTCGACATCGACGGCCCGAGCGCCGCGGTCGTTGCCAGCGAGAGCGCCCGCGATCTCGGTGCTGATGGCTACATTCTGAGCGACGCCGGCGGCTTCGTCGGCCACGGTTCGGGGTTCAAAAACGCGATTCTTACCGCGAAAGCGGCGCTCCCGGCCGACACGGCGCTCGTGCTGTCTGGCGTCGCCACGCCGCGAAACGTCGCCACACTCGCCTACGGTGGGGTCGACGCGGTTGACGCGAAACTCGCGAAAATCAAAGCGAGCCAAGGAAAGTACCTCACGACCGACGGCGAACACTTCCTCGCGGATCTCGAAGAACTCCCGTGTGCCTGTTCGGCCTGCCAGCAGCCGCGTGCGGCGTTCACCCGCGAGGATTGTCTCGACCACAACGTAGCGGCACTCGACGCCGAACTCCGGCGGGTGCGCGAACGGATTCGTGCAGGGCGACTTCGCGACTACATCGAAGGGCAGGCGCGTCACGACAACTGGCTCACCGCGGCGATGCGCGAGTTCGACGACCAGTACGCGTATCTCGAACGTCGAACGCCCGTGTTCCGTACCGCCGAGCTGTCGGCCGCAACGGGCGACTCGCTTCGGCGCGTCGAAATCCAGCGCTTTGCCGAGCGAGTGACCACACGCTACCGCAACCGCTTTGCCAACCCGCTCGTGCTCGTGCCCTGCTCGGCGCGAAAGCCCTACAGCGACTCACAGAGCCACGGGTTGTTCCACGAGGCGATCGGCTTCCGCGGCCACACCGTTTCGATGACCTCCCCCATCGGCGTCGTCCCGCAGGAACTCGAACTCACCTATCCCGCCCAGCACTACGATTCGGTGGTAACCGGCCGCTGGTCCGAAGACGAAAAACAGTTTGTTGCCGCTGTCCTCGAACGGTATCTGCGGCGAAACGAGTATCCGCGAATCATCGCACACGTCCCGGATCACGGCTACCGCGACATCGTCGAGCGGGTCGAACGCGAACTCGACCTCGATGTCGAGTACACCGTTTCAGACCATCCCACCGACGGGGAGTCGCTCTCGAATCTGGCGTCGGCGATGGCTGGCGAGCTGAAATATGCGAAACGCGAACGCGAGCACAACACGGTGAAAGCGATTGCGGACTACCAGTTCGGCGACGGCGCGGGCGACGCGCTGTTTGGCGACATCGACATCTCGACGACCGGCCGGTATCCCAAGCTTCAGATTCGCAACCCAGACGGCGACCAGTTGGCAACGATGGTGCCGCAGTACGGGCTGTTGGCGCTGACGCTCGCCGGAGGCGACCGCTGGATCGAAAGCGACGCGCCGACGCGGACGGTCGAAATCGACGGCTTCGTGCCCCACGGCAGCGTGCTCGCGCCGGGCGTCGTCAACGCCAGCGAGTCGATCAGGCCGGGCGACGAGGTCGTCATCACCGGTCCAAAGGCGTTCGCCGTCGGCCGCGCCGAAATGAGCGGGCCCGAAATGATCGAGTCGACACGCGGCATTGCGAGCGGAGTGCGACACGTTCGCGAGCGATAACAGGCGGTGAGCACGCAGCAAGTGGATAATTAGCGGGCGAAAAGGCACGACGAAAGCACGTTCTGCGAGGCGTTTTATCGACACAGTCCCAACACTGCGCATGGGCGTTTCACTGGCGATGGGCTGGCGACAGCTGTTGTTCGAAAACTGGCCCGTTGAGCCTGCAACGGTCGACGAACGGCTCCCGGAACGGCTGGCAGTCGACACCCACGACGGACATGCGTGGCTGTCAGTCGTCCCGTTCACGAACGTCGACATCCGGCCAGCAGGAGTACCGGCCCGTCTCGGTCTGCGGTTGCCCGAACTCAACCTCCGAACCTACGTCACCTGCGACGGCGAACCGGGAGTCTACTTTTTCAGTCTCGACGCACAGGGACTGGCGAGCGTGCTTGGGGCACGAGTGTTGCAACACCTGCCGTACTACTACGCGCGGATCAGCCTCTCCCCCCACGAGGGGCGAATCCGGTTTCGCAGCCGACGCCGACATCCCGGCGACCGACCCGCACACTACGACGCAACCTACTGGCCGACCGGTGAGCCGTTTGCGGCGCGCGACGACCCGCTTGCGAGGTTTCTGGTCGAACGGTACCGGCTGTACACCGAGGCAACGGACGGCTCGCTGCGCTACACCGACGTCGACCACGAACCGTGGACGCTGTACCCCGCGGCGGCCGACACCGAGTCGAATACGCTGTTTGCGGCCAACGGGTTCGCACAGCCGACCGGCGAGCCGGTTCGGTACTACAGCCCCGGGCTTGATGTGATCGCCGGACAAAGTACACGCTGGAGCGAGGAATCCAACGAATGAGCGACGAGACCGCTGGCGACGACGCGGAATCGAGTGGTGAGGACGGGACAAAACCGAACGTCGAGGACGACGCGGACGCAACCGTCACAGGCGACACGGAACCCGAACGCGACATCGACCCGGAAACGGTTCTCGACGAAATCGGCGACCAGCCCGTGTTGCTGTTCGACGGCGTCTGCAACCTCTGTAACGGGACGATCCAGTGGATTATTCCGCGTGATACCGACGCAGTACTCGCGTTTGCTCCGCTGCAGTCGCCGATCGGTACCGCGGTTCAAGAGCGGTACGGGCTCGATCCAGACGACCTCGACAGCGTGCTTCTCGTCGACAACAAGGGCCTTTACACGAAGTCGACGGCGGCAATCCGGGTCGCCGAACTGCTCGGATGGCCCTACACCTTCGCCCGCGCCGGACGACCCATTCCGCGTGGGCTTCGCGACCGCCTCTACGATTTCGTCGCCGACAACCGCTACGACTGGTTCGGCCGCAAAGACCAGTGTATGATTCCAGACGACGACGTCAGCGATCGGTTTCTCGGCTGAGTCGACGCGACGCGCCTTGTCGTCGACTCCGCGCAAGCGAGACGGCGATGGTGACATACTCCCGGCGACCGGAGAGCCAGGTGTGGAGAGCCCTCGAGATCGAACCCTCCGGATTTGTATTGTGGCGGTGGCGGCCGCAGTCCTCGTCGGCTCGGTTGTGCCCGTGCCGACGGCCGTTCACGCGGGCGAGCCAGCCGGCGTGGTCGGACTGACGACACTCGGTCACGTGCTTGGCTACGGAGTTCTTGCACTCCTCGGCGTCAACTATAGCCGGGGGATCGGCTGGCCGAAGTGGATCGCGAGAAGCCGAAGCGAAGACGAAACGGAAACGGACACGGCGACAGCAACGACGGCCGAAACGACCACGGCGACAGCAACGGCAACCGAAACGACCACGGCGACAGCAACGGCAACCGAAACGACCACGGCGACAGCACCGACGACCGAAACGACAACCGCGAAGTCAACGACGACCGGAGACACGGTGGCGACACGGACGGCGGGCACCGCAGCGCTCCTCGGCGCAATCACCGTTGTTCTCGCGGTGACGACGTACGGCGCGGTCATCGAGGCAATCCAAGCCCCACTCCCGTGGCGAACCGCTTCGATGACGGATCTGGTCATCAACGCCGTGAGCGCGGCGTGTGGTGCGCTGATCGCGGGGGCGATGCGGTTTTACGCCCCAGCCGAGTAGCCACCGCCAATGAGCAAACCCAGTCCCGAAGTCTACGAAAAGGGGCGCGGTATGGACGCCCACAACTCGGTGATGCGCGAGATTCGCGGTCTTAAAGAGAAACACTACGATCCCCACGAACCGACGCGCGTCTGGGTCGACGAGGACAACACGCCCGACGGCGTCTATCAGTCGCTCACGATCATCCTCAACACCGGGGGCTGCCGGTGGGCCCGCGCCGGCGGCTGTACGATGTGTGGCTACGTCGCCGAGAGCGTCGAGGGCGGGACTGTCGAACACGGCGCGCTGATGGATCAGATTGAGGTCTGTCTCGACCACGAGGCCGACCGCACCGACGAACCCGCCCCGCTCATCAAAATCTACACCTCCGGCTCGTTTCTCGACGAACGCGAAGTGCCCGCCGAGACACGAAAGGCGATCGCCGAAACCTTCGCCGACCGCGACCGGATCGTGCTCGAATCACTGCCGGATTTCGTCGATCACAAGAAAATTGCCGATTTTGCCGACCACGGGCTCGCGGTCGACATCGCCATCGGCCTCGAAACCGCAACCGACCGAATTCGCCACGACTGCGTCAACAAGTACTTCGATTTCGACGATTTCGAGGCCGCCTGCGCAACCGCCGCCGACGCGGGCGCTGGTGTCAAAGCCTATCTGCTGATGAAGCCACCGTTCCTCTCGGAGCGCGAGGCCCGCGACGATATGATCGAATCGGTTCGGCGGTGTGCCGCCGTCGAGGGCTGTCACACCGTCTCGATGAACCCCTGTAACGTTCAGCAGTACACGATGGTCAACGAACTGTTTCGCGAGGGGGGCTACCGGCCGCCGTGGCTCTGGTCGGTTGCCGACGTGCTCGAACAGACCGCCGATGTCGACGCCATCGTTATTTCGGATCCCG
>CAYWFO010000114.1:0-2539 GCA_964457485.1 uncultured Haloferacaceae archaeon
CGCGGTAGTAGTCGCCAAACCGGCCGCGAAGATACGCCCGTGTTCGGTCGTCCATGGGGTAGCCACCGATTGTCGTGGCGCGCTCAAAGGCGTTGCCGTTTGTGGCGTGACCGCCGAGAGCGTAAGACTAACCACGGCCCGCTGGTATGGTTTCGTATGGATTGGCCACACGACCCGGATGGCGAACAGGGAAGCGAGGGCGGACGGCAGTACGGCCACGCGGTCATCGCCAAGAAGGTCACCGAAGACGAGGATTTTCCGCTTAAAGTCGAGTCGTTTGTTGCGGAGTATGGGGCGGATCCGGTTCGAATCGATCACGAAACGGTCGTCTCGGTGGCGGATATTTTCGAGTACGTCGAAGAGGAGTCGTTCAGCGACATTGTCGATATGCATCAGGCGCTCGGCCGCGCGATGCGTCGCGGTGACTTCTGGTTTTACGAGGGTGCCGATCAGTTCACCCGAACGCGCTAACAGTGTCGAAATCGAACACCGTTCAGCCAGTCGAAACAGGGCGGCTCCTTTTGTATAGAACGTTGTACGTCGAGACACAAAATCGGTTCGTCGAACAGCGGATTATTTATCCGTCGGCAACTGACGACCTGTAAGTGACACACACACATGGCAACAACTGATACGTCGATTGTAACATCGATACGGGCCCGGCCGGGGCTCAGTATCATTGCGGTGGTCGGACTCTTGTTTCTCATCGATCTGCTCGCGAAACTTGCCGGGGTCGCCGTTGGCCCGCTTGGCGGATCACTGTCGGCGGGTCGACTCGGTTCCAACCTCTGGAACGGCCTCGTAATTGGCATCGTAATCGGGCTGGCAGGCATCGGCTTATCCATGACCTACAGCATTCTCTCGTTTGCGAACTTTTCACATGGTGATCTCGTCAGTACGGGGGCGTTCACTGGATGGGGCGTTGCCTTCGTCATTACTGCGTTCGGCGATGCTCCGTTTCGAGCACTGATAACCGTTCGAGGGGCCGGAGACGTAAGTTCAGGTGCGATCGGCGCACACGTTCTTACAGCGCCGGCGGCCGTGTTCGTCGGGTTGTTCGCCGCATTCGTGATCACCGCGCTCATCGCGCTCGTGCTCGATCAGCTGTTCTACAAGCCGATGCGTGACCGCAGCGGTATCTCGTTACTTATTGCCTCGATCGGCGTGGCGTTGGTTGTCAGATACATCCTGCAGTTCGTGTACGGCTCCAGTCGTCGCGGCGTTACGGCGTCGGTGGACACGTCAAATCTCGTGTTTGCCCCGCTTGGGCTCTCGATTAACGCACACCAGCTCACGATCGTCGTTGCGGGCGTTGGGTTGATGGTTGCAATGCACTTTATGCTGCAACACACGAAGCTCGGAACGGCGATGCGCGCGATGGCCGACAACAAGGACTTGGCGCTCGTCACCGGTATCCCGGCCGAACGGGTCGTCACGGCGACCTGGCTCATCGGCGGCGGACTCGCCGGTGCCTCGGGCTATTTGTACGTACTGCTCCGGGGAACGATACAGTTTGACTTCGGCTGGCTGCTTTTGTTGTTGATGTTCGCTGCGGTGATTCTCGGTGGAATCGGCTCGGTGTACGGCGCAATTGCCGGCGGGATAGTTATCGGCATTGTATTTACCACCTCAACAATCTGGATTCCGTCCGATTTCAATGAGGCGGCGGCGTTCGCCGTAATGATTGTCGTACTGCTTATTCGACCGGAGGGAATCTTCGGAGGTGTGTCGACCGCATGAGCGCCGATGATCCTCCCGCCAACGGCGGGACGAGTCCCGATGGCACCGATGGTCGTGAACCCGACTCGAAGCCAGACAGTGCAACCGGTGCAGTGCTCGATGCGCTCAAACAGAGCGACCTCGGCCTCGTACTGGCAACACTGGCGCTCATCTACGTGGGGGCGACGCTACTAACGGTGAGCGACGGCCTCAACAGCGTCGTCGGGCTGATGCGGACGCTCACATTCCTCGGCCTCGTCTACGCGTTGTCCGCGCTCGCGTTGAACCTCCATTGGGGCTACACCGGACTGTTCAACATCGGGGTGGCCGGCTTTATGGCCGTCGGCGTCTACACAATGGGAATCGTCGTTCGCTCACCCGATCCGGCGTTCGGCCCGCCGGGCTTCGGATTACCGCTCCCGGTCGGCATTCTCGCGGGCATGGCGGTCGCAGCGCTCGTCGGGTTGTTTGCGGCGCTACCAGCGCTGCGGCTGAAAGCCGATTATCTTGCCATCGTGACACTCGGGCTGTCGGAGATTATCCGACTCACGCTGCAGTCGAGCGCGTTCGATACATTTCTCAGGGAGACAGTCGGTGTCGGCACGGGCGGCGGGCGCGGCATGGGAATGCCGGACAATCCGGTTCGTGAACTGTTCTTGGTTGATGGTCGTGCCGGCGATCCGACCGCTCTCGGTGAGGTCGTCTTTGGAACCCTCGGCGACGGAGGGATCGGCATCTCGAACACGATTCTCATCGGGTGGGCCTACGTGTTCGTACTTGCGGTGTTCGTCCTTGGAGTGTATGTGCTGCTCGAACGGCT
>CAYWFO010000114.1:2639-6226 GCA_964457485.1 uncultured Haloferacaceae archaeon
GCGTTTCTTGCGTTCGCGACCGACAACATCGCCCCGCTTCAGTTCGTGTTTCTGGGACTCATTTTGATTCTCATTATGCACCGCCGACCGGACGGGCTACTCGGCGATCGAATCGAGACCGCCGCGGCGGTGGATCTCTCCAAGCGGTCACAAGAAGGTGAGTACAATGAGTAGTGACGTACCGAACCCGTTGGACAACCCCGATGGACCGGAGGCGTCGACCGGGGAAAGTGTCGAACCTGAGACAAACGACAGCGATGTCGAAAAGCAAGCAAAACACGTCCCACCAAGTGTCCCACTTCGCGTTGAGGGACTCGTCAAGCGGTTCGGTGGCGTAACAGCCGTTGACGGGGCCTCATTTGCGGTCGAACAGGGCTCGCTGACCGGATTGATCGGGCCCAACGGTGCCGGAAAGTCCACTACATTCAACTGCATCACCGGCGTCCATAAGCCGACCGCGGGAACCGTGTATTTCAAAAACGAGGCAGTTACCGGGCACAAACCGTACCAAGTCGCACAAAAAGGGTTGGTCAGAACGTTCCAGATTGCTCGGGAACTCGGCGGGATGAGCGTGCTCGAGAACCTGATGCTCGCACCAAAAAACCAACTCGGTGAGTCGGCGCTTCGATCGGTTATGCCTGGCCTTCGTGGCGATGTCATCAGCGAGGAGACCGCCATTCGAGAACGTGCCTGGGAAACGCTCGAATTCTTCGAGATCGAACATCTCGCGACCGAAAACGCAGGAAACCTCTCGGGGGGGCAACGGAAACTCTTAGAAATGGCCAGAGCGCTAATGACCGATCCGGAGTTGGTGTTGCTCGATGAGCCGTTGGCGGGGGTTAACCCGACGCTTGAAGAGAAAATTCTCGACAGAATTCACGAGTTGCGGAAGGACGGCTACACGTTCTTGCTCGTTGAACACGACATGGATGTCATCATGAACAACTGCGATCACGTTATCGTCATGCATCAAGGGCAAGTCTTGGCTGAGGGCCCCGGCGACGAAATCAAAACCAATGAACGCGTTATCGAGGCATATTTGGGAGAAGACATATGAGCACCGAACAGACAGTCACTGCAGGCAAAAAACACACCGTCGACGACGAGGCGATTCTCCGGATTCGTGACCTCGATGCGGGCTATGGCGACTTACAGATCCTCTCTGATATCGCTCTCGATGTCGCAGACGAGGAGTACGTCACCATCGTTGGGCCGAACGGTGCCGGCAAGTCAACGGTTATGAAGACCGTGTTCGGGCTAACAACGTATATGAATGGAACCGTCGAGTTCGAAGGGCAAGCCATTCACGGGCGCGCACCCGAAGAGATCATCCGCACAGGAATCGGATTTGTGCCACAAAATGACAACGTGTTTCCGGGGCTAAGCGTGCGTGAGAATCTCGAGATGGGAGCATACATTCTCGACGAAGTGCCAGAAGGCCAGATTGAGACGATTTTTGACCGGTTTCCGATCCTCCGCGAACGACAACAACAGAAGGCCGGCACGCTCTCCGGCGGCCAGCAGCAGATGGTTGCAATGGGCAGGGCGCTGATGCTTGATCCCGATCTGTTGTTACTCGATGAGCCCTCGGCCGGACTCGCACCCGACCTCGTAGCCGACATGTTCGACCGAATCGACCGAATCAACGAGGCGGGAACGGCCGTGTTGATGGTCGAACAGAACGCGAAGGAGGCGCTTCGCCGGTGTGATCGCGGTTACGTGCTCGTCAACGGTGAAAACCGCTACACCGACCGTGGCGAGGTGCTTCTTCGCGACGAGAACGTTCGCCAAGATTTCCTCGGTGGATAGGTAGTCGCTGTGTTCTCCTCGTTTTTGTCAATCGATCCCCTTGTATGCGCAAGCATTCCCGTCCAGAGCGCGGCCGCTCAGTGGCGGCTGAAACAAAAACGAAGAGAACGTGACCTACAGTTCCAAGACGTCGCCCCACTGGCTTGAGTAGGTCGCCTGTTCGGGCTCGAAGGAGACTCGTTCTCGGGTCTCAATGCCGACATCATCGAGTCCGTTCACGTAGGACTCTTCGAGCGCCTGCCCGTAGTCGTCGTTAAGGAACAACGTACCGGAACTTTCAGCATTCACACGGTCACCTGCCGCGAGTTCGGCCATCACCGGCCCCTGCAACGCATCGGATGCGGTTGTCCGGAAAATGTAGCCGTTGTCGTCGAGATCAGTGACGCCGGGTGCCGTCGATGACGGCGAAATGCCGACGACACCGTTTGGAATGAACACCTGATCGGTGACCTGGAAGTTGACGTTCGAGGCGGCCGGCCCGACGACCGACGAGTAGCCGGCGTCGACGAGGGCGTTTGCCCCGGAGATTCCCGCCTGTGGATCAGTCTGGGTGTCCTCGACACGGACGTCGACGCTCACGTTGATATCGGCATCGTTGATCTGGTCGGCCGCCAACAGCGCACCGTCGCGGATTGGGCCACCGAGAGGCCCCAGATCGCCGGTTTCGGGCATGAGCACACCCACTTGGGCTTCGAGTTCGTCGACGCCGACAGGATCCTCGGCCGTGACAGCCTGATCTTCCTCAGTGAGTTCATTGACAAAATCAAGCGTGTCGACCGTCGTGAGTTCGCCGTCTTGGAAGTCAACGATATCGTACGCCGTTGCGACGATGTCGCCGTTGATGTCGAAGTCAATGCTTGACGATGCGCCCACGTACCGGATCGGATCACCGGCTGCAACGGTCTCAACGGCGTCGACGAGTGCTTCGGGGCCGAACTCCTCTTTGTCGTCACCGGGGTTCGTGACGCTTCGAACACGGTCGCGGATCTCCGAGCCGGTGTTTTCACCGGCCGCGACGGTCGCAAGCACGTTGACGGCCATCGCGTCGTACGCCTGGGCATTGAATACGCCAGGGCCCCGGTCGTACGCCGCCTCGTACTCGTCGGCGAAGAACTCCGCACCGGGGCCGACGGCTGCGGGGTTCGTTCCGATCACGTTGTTCATGTCGTTGTCGACCTCACCAGGCAGGCTGTCATCGATGAGCCCGTCGGGAACGATGATGTCGAGGTCGGGCGAGTCGTCTTCGAACTCCGAGTAGTAGTCGCGAAACAGTTGGATGCCGGACTGTGGAAATCCAACCACCATGACGGCGTCCGGAACGTCGGAGTCTTCGTCAGCCGTGTCGTCGTCTCCGTCGTCGGGATCCTCAGCCGCACAGCCGGCGATCGCTGCGATACCTGCAACGCCGGTTGCTTTGAGTACGTCACGTCGTTGTATGCTCCGTGTCATGCTATTACACCGTATACCATCGACTCTATTAAACGTACCCACACACGCGTTCGTCATAGACCGGGCTCAACCCTGTGATACCAGCGTCTCAACCGTACCCAAAACGAACGCGGGTTCGCGTATTAACCGGGAGTTCGCACTGCGCCACCTCGCATTACGAGTCAGCGGGTACTGAGCAAGCGTTCCCGCTGGGACACAGAACTATACGGCGTGCCCGTTGATATTCACCGCGCTAATGGAACTCGCCCACGCGACCATGGACGACGCCAACGCTGTCGTCGACTGCTGGCTCTCGCTTGCGGCCGACCAGCGCACCCATGGCTCGCGGC
>CAYWFO010000115.1:0-6189 GCA_964457485.1 uncultured Haloferacaceae archaeon
GCAAACAGAACCTTTTCGCCTGCCGCCTGCCTCCGCTCCGGTGTGAGCGAGTCCGTCGGTCCCGACAGTCGGTACAGCTGGCTGGTCGCCACTGCCGGCGCGGTTGCGATGATTTTCACGTTCGGGACACCGCTTTCGTACGGCATTTTCCGCGGGCCGTTCAGCGATGCGTTCGGCATCGAACCGCTCGCCCTCTCGACGGTGTTTTCGGTCATGTTGCTCACCTTCTTCGTTGGCTCGGGCGCTGTCGGCGTGTTCGCGATTCGTGTGCCGGCGCGGGCAGTACTTTTCACCTGTGCAGCAACGACCGCCGTGCTTGCCCCCTCGTTGTTTCTCGTCGAGTCCTTTGTCGCACTGCTCGTCGTGTTCGCGGTGCTCGGGCTCGCGTTGGGCACGGTGTTCGTCCTCGTCGCCTCGACTGTGCCGCGCTGGTTTGACGCGCGCCGCGGGGCGGCAACCGGGCTGATTTTCGTCGGCAACGGCCTCGGACTGTTTTTGCTTCCGCCGCTGTGGCAGGCCGCGCTGTCGACGGTCGCGGTCGAGCGGGCGTTTCTGTTGATTCTCTCGGTGACGGCGGCGGCGTTCGCGCTTGCCGGACTCGTCTGTCGCCGCCCGCCGTGGACGGCCACCTCCTCGATGACGACGACCGACCTCGTCGGCTGGCTCCGCACGCTGGCGAGAACCCGGCGGTTTCAGGTGTTGTTCGTTGGCATTGGGCTCGCGTTCGCGTGGTACCAACTCTTGGCGGCGTTCGCGAGCGACCTCTTTGTCGCCCGCGGGTTGAGTGCGGCGGGGGCGGCAACGCTGTTCGGTTCGATCGGCGGCGTCAGCATTATCTCGCGAATCGGCGGCGGCTATGTCGCCGACCGGGTCGGGTCGCGCCGGGCGTTTCTCACGTCGTTGGGCTGTGCTATCGTCGGCATCGCGCTGCTCGCCGCGCCGATCCGACCCTTGTTGGGACTCGGCGTGGTTCTGATCGGGCTCGGACTGGGCGGCTGTGCGGCGCTCTACATTCCACTCCTGTTGACCGTCTACCCGCCCGAGAAGGATTCGGCGGTCGTCGGCGTATTCAACGTCGCCGCCGGCGTCGGCTCGCTCGCCATGCCGCCGCTTGGCACCGCGAGCATCGCCTACACCGAGGGCTACACCGCCGCCGTGGTGCTGACGGTCGTCGTGAGCGTCACCGCCTTCTGGCTGGTCGTCAGCGGTACTGCACCACGCAGGGTGCGTTGACGGGCCACGGTGCTCCGCGCTTGGGAACCCTTATTATCCGGCGAGAAAATCGATCGCGTATGACAGTTACGTTGCCCGGCCCGACGCTGGGCGTCGTCGGCGGCGGTCAACTCGGCCGGATGCTCGCCGAGGCGGCCGCGCCGCTCGGCGTCGAAGTGATCGTTCTCGATCCAACGCCCAAGTGTCCGGCCTCGCTCGTCGCCCGCGAGCAGATCGTCGGCGCGTTCGACGACCGCGACGCAATCGAGCGACTCGCCGTCGAAAGCGACGTGCTGACCTACGAAATCGAACTCGCCGATCCGGACGTGCTCGAATCGGTCGCCGCGGCGTACGACGTTCCGGTGGCTCCCGATCCGAACACGCTGCGGACGATCCAGGACAAACTCGTCCAGAAGGAGGCGCTGGCGGACGCCGGCATTCCGGTTCCCGAGTTCGTCGGCATCGGCGGCGAAAAGGATCTCAGACTCGTCGTCGAGGAACTCGGCGGCGTGATGCTCAAAGCCCGCGAGGGCGGCTACGACGGCCGCGGCAACACGCCCGTTCACGACCCGAGCGAGGCAGCGGCCGCACTCGACGAACTCGGTGTCGACACGATGGCCGAGTCGTTCGTCCCGTTCGAACGCGAACTGTCGGTTATCGGCGTGAAAGGGGCCGACGCGGTGACGACATACCCCGTCACCGAAACGGTTCACGAGGACGAAATCCTTCGCGCGAGCGTCTCACCGGCTCGCAGCGATGACGACGTGCTCGCCCGCGCTCGCGACGTTGCCACGGACGTGCTCGAACTCCTCGATGGCTACGGCGTCTACGGGATCGAACTGTTCGAAACCCCGGCCGGCGAGATTCTCGTCAACGAAATCGCGCCGCGACCGCACAACTCGGGGCACTGGACGATCGAAGGCGCGCGCACGTCGCAGTTCGAAAACCACGTTCGTGCCGTTCTCGGCTGGCCGCTCGGACCGACCGAGCTTCGCGAGCCGACCGTTTCGGTCAACATTCTCGGCGATGTCGACGAACCCGCGGCGGCGACGCTGTACAACGTCGACCGCGTGCTCGACGCGCCGAACGCCCATCTGCACTGGTACGGGAAAACACAGGTGCGGCCGCTCCGCAAAATGGGTCACGTGACCGTCACGAATCCGGCTGCCGGCGAGCGCGAGGAGGGTGACACCGCACTTCTCGAACACGCCGAAACCCTGCGAGACGAACTGACGTTCGTCGGCGACGCGGCCGAGCGCCCCCAGTCGCCATCGGAACAGTAACCTTGCCGACGACACAGAAGCTAGCCAATGACCACCGCACCACAGGTTCAGAACCTCATTGATCGACTCGAAGCCGAGGCCGACGCAGGGGCCGACCCCGAAACAACGCCCGATGTGGGAATCATCATGGGGTCGGATTCGGATCTCGACGTGATGGCCGGCGCGTACGAGGCGCTCGAAGAGCTGGGGTTTGTCGAACAGACCGAGTTCGAAAGTCCCCCGGCGAGCCGGTTCACCTTCGAGAGCTACGTCGTGTCGGCACACCGCACGCCCGAACTCATGTACGCCTACGGCGAGACTGCCGCCGACCGCGCAATCGACGTGATCATCGCCGGCGCGGGCGGCAAGAGCGCCGACCTCCCGAACATGACTGCGTCGATTGCCTACCCGATTCCCGTGATCGGCGTGCCGGTTCAGGAGAAATCCGTCGACAGCGTGATCGGGATGCCGACCGGCGCGCCGATCACCGCGGTCGACGCCGGCAAATCGTTCAACGCGGGGCTTTCTGCGGCCCAAATTCTCGCCCGCGAACACGAGGAACTCGAACGGGCGCTCGTCGCGTTCCACGACTCGCTGCAAGACGGGGTCGGCGAGGTCTCGCAGGCGCTGCACGATCTGGGCATCGACGGCTTTCGCGAGCGCGACCGGTAGCCGAGTTCGACCGCGACGACGCTGGCACAAACCGCCACACCTTTTATTCGGCCTCGCGGCGGTACCGATATGAAGGGAGCAGCCGCGGCCCCCGGCGCAGCCACCGTGCTCAACGCGCTGGCGACCGGCCGCGGAGCCGCCTTTGCGATCGACGTCGAAACCCGTGCGACCGTCACGCTCAGCGCCGGCAAGTCACAGGTTTCCGGCGAAATCGCCGGCGAACTCGACGGCGATACTCGCCTGATCGAACGCTGTGTCGAGCGCGTTGTCGACCGGTTCGGCGACGGCGAGGGCGGCGTCGTCCGCACCGAAAGCGACGTGCCGATGGCCGCCGGTCTCAAGAGTTCGAGCGCCGCGGCCAACGCAACCGTGCTGGCGACGCTGGATGCGCTCGGTGTCGACGTGGTCGATCCCGACGGGGCGACCGAGGTTGGCGGCGGTGACGACAACCCCGGTTCGGCTGACAGCGACGTCGACGCCGGCGACGCCGGCGACGCTGACGCCGATATCGACGACCACACCGACCGCCTCACCTTTCTCGACGCCTGCCGCATCGGTGTTGCTTCGGCCCGCGATGTCGGCGTGACGATCACCGGCGCGTTCGACGACGCGAGCGCGAGCATGGTCGGCGGCGTCGTCGTCACCGACAACACCGATGACGCGCTGCTCGCCCGCGCAGAACGCGCGTGGGACGTGCTCGTCTGGACGCCGCCCGAGCGCGCCTACAGCGCCGACGCCGACGTTGCGCGCTGTCAAGATATCGCACCGATGGCCGACCTCGTCTGCGAGTTGGCGCTCGATGGCCGGTTCGGCGAGGCGATGACGGTCAACGGACTGGCCTACTCGGCGGCGCTCGGCTTCTCGACCGACCCGGCCGTCGAAGCGATGACCCACGCCGACGGCGTGTCGCTGTCGGGCACCGGCCCGAGCGTCGTTGCCGTCGGCGATAGTGCGTCGCTATCGGCGGTCGGCGATCGATGGCGCGAGCGCGACGGCACCGTGATCGAGACGACAACCCGACGGACTGGAGCCCGAATTCTATGAGTACGAACCCCGAACCCGACGAAATGAGTCTGGACGAACTGCGCACCGAAATCGAGGACATCGACCACGAAATCGTCGAACTCATCGCGCGGCGAACCTACGTTGCCGACACGGTTGCGCAGGTCAAAGCCGAACGCGATCTGCCGACGACCGACGAGGGCCAAGAAGAGCGCGTGATGGCGCGCGCCGGCGAGAACGCCGAGCAGTTCGGCGTCGACGCCAACCTCGTCAAGGCGATTTTCCGGCTCCTCATCGAGTTGAACAAGGCCGAACAGCGCCAGTCGCGGTGAATCCGTCGTATCCCGAGACGTTCCACTTCAGGGAAACTCGTCGTAAATAGACGACCGGTGCCCGACCGCGCCGACCTGCACCACTCGTGTTTCACGGTCGAATCGCGCGATAACCCGGTAGTCACCGACCCGTAACGACTGCCACGGTTTCGCGCCGGTTAGTGGCTTGGCGAAGCCCGGTGGCTCGCGGAATTCGTCCGAAACCACGTCATCGAGCTTGTCGAGAACTCGCTGTTGGGTTTCATCATCGAGAGAACCGAGTCCGTCGGCTGCTCGGTCCGATAGCTCCCATGTCCATGCCTCACTCATCCGTACCGAAGCGTTCGCGGGCTTCCTCCGCGCCCACCGTCTCGCCCTCCTCGAACTGTCGTTCGCTCTCCAGTAGGTCTTCGAGCGCCCGCTTCGAGAGCCGAGTTCCGTACACCGCGTCTCGTAAGGCTTCGCGCATGAACTCTGACCGCGAGTTGTACCCCTGTTCCTGCCACTGTTCGTCGAGGTCCGCGAGGAATCCCTTCGGAAGCCGAAGGTTGACCTTCTCGTCGTTCCCGTCGGCAGTGATATCCGACTGTGCCATGCGTTGTAGTACGAACGTACTACACAAGAAGCTTCGGCTGGCGCTGGCACTCCGCTACGAGCAAATCCGGTTCAACATCGAAGATAGCGAAAATTAGTATAATATCTGTTACATCAGTCGGCTTCCTGAACAGAGTGGAGAAACGACCGGTCGCTCGAAAATCGGCGTCCCGTTCGCTTTTTGATCGCTCACCCGATCGCCCGAAACTCCGCGCGAATCGCCCGGCGCTTGATGACGACGAAGCCGGCGAAAATCAGCAGAAAGCCGACGACTGCGCCCACGGTGAGCGTTTCGGCGAGCACAAGCCATCCCGAGAGCGCCGCAAACACGGGCACCGTGTAGGAGACGAGGTTGATCTCGATTGCGCCGAGTTCGCTCAACAGATCGAAGTAGATGAAGTAGCCGACCGCGCTGGCGAACACGGCGAGATAGACCACGGCGGCGACCGCCTCGGTCGTGACCGAAACCGCCGACACCGACTCGGTCGGCAGCCCCGCGCTCAGCACGTGGAGCAAGAGTGCGCCGAGACCGGTCGACCACGCGACGAGCCCCTCGCTCGGGAGGTCGCTGTCGATCCGTTGCAGCAGCACGCTACCGAACGCGACACAGACCGCCGCCAGCAACACGAAGCCCGGATAAACGAGTTCGGCTCCGACGAGCCCGGTTGCGGCCGGGTTGGCCACGAACCCGACCCCGACCAACCCCAGCACGAGCCCCGCGATACCGACGACTGTCAGCCGCTCGTCGGGCAGCAACGCCCGGGAAAACCCGGTCGCGAGAATCGGGTTGAGCGCGATCAAAATGGCCGCAACTCCGCTTGTCACTTCCTGTTGGCCAATAAACAAAAACGCGTTGTAGAGCGCGATGATCAGCACGCCGCTGACGACGACACTCGTCCAGTCGGCGTGGGTTTGCGGTCGCCAGTAGTCGGTCACGGCGATTGCGTAGGCGAACATGATGACCGCCGCGATGTCGTAGCGAACCGCCGCAAACAACACGGGCGGAATGTCCTCGAGACCGACACGGATCGCCATGAACGACGCGCCCCAGAACACCGACAACACGAGAAACAAGCCCGCGTTTCGAGAAGCGCTCATTGTGGTGGGTACTCCCCGCGCGGGCGGTTCTGTGTCCG
>CAYWFO010000116.1:0-6123 GCA_964457485.1 uncultured Haloferacaceae archaeon
CGTCGTGGTTGCCGTCGGAGAGGCCTTCGAGTTCGCTTTCAGTCCAGGCGTTGTCCTCGCCGCCAAGGAAATCGCCCCACTGTTCGTATGCGGCTGAGGCATCGGCCCGGCCGTAGACGACGATCTCTTCGTCGACGTCGGCATCGAACAGTTCCGGCGAGCCCCAGTTGGTGATCTCGCGGCTAAAGATCGCCTCAAGCTGCTCGCGGGTGAGCCCCTGAGACTGAATCTCATCGAGTACAGGGTTGTTCCTGTTGACCGTGCCGACAACGGTATCGACCAACATCGGCACCGCAACCAGCCCCTGATCGACCTCTTCAGGGCGTGGATCGCGGCCCATCATCGCGATATCCACCTGCTCGTTGAAGAGATCCGAGACACCAACACCGGTGCCGCCACCGGAGATATCGAAGCGAACATCATTTTCTTGCTCATAGAGATCCGCCCACACCTCAACCATTGGGAGCGGGCCGACACCGCCTGAAATCCGAACCGTGTCGCCACCGCCGCCGAGACAGCCAGTGAGTGAAACGGCAGTACCAGCAGCTGCTGCACCGAGAACAGAGCGTCGAGCGTATTGCTGTGTCATCAACCAGCTATACTATACCGGCACATATAGCCCCTTATCAGCCAACAAATATACGCTAGGCACCGCTGTTGAGGATGTTGTTGCTGGTATCTATGACTACTACACAAGTAATGGTAACAATCCACACAGTAAACCGAAACAGCAGGACTGCCGTCTCTCTAATGAGACTTACTGTGGTTCTGATGGTCGAACAGCCTGACCAGCGGGGTGTTGGGTTCGAAAAATGTTGCAACATTTGCTTCTATTGGGTGAGAGACAGTGTCGCATACAGACGGCGGCAGCCGATTGGTCGCTCCGCGAAACACCCATATGCGTCGCGGTCTCTGGTAGAAGTACACATGGATGTCCACGTCCAGGGCACAGTTGCCCCAGATCCGTTTCTCAGCGCGGCGGATCTGCTGGAAACCGAGTACAGCCTAACTCGTCCCGTCGAGGTGCATATCCGCGAGAATCCCGACGAGCGAACCTGGGCGGCACACTACGAGGATCACCACGTACTCAACATCTCTCGGCAGGCTGCCACCAGCGTCATGGCGCGAGAACTCGCACTTCATGAGTTTGCCCACATGGCCCGGTATGAGCAGCGTCACGCCTCACATACTCAATCGACCGAGGAAGCGCTGTTTTTGGCGCTCGCCGGCAAATCTGTCGAGCGACGCAAACTCAGCCACTGTTATCAGATCGCCAACCACATGAAGGACATCTACGCCGACGACATCACGCTCGACCTCGCACCCGCAACGAAACTGATCGATTTTTTCGCGGCGAAACTGGCGACGGCACTGGCCGACCGCCAACCCGAGGACGACCACCCAAACTGGCGACGCGAAACACCCGGATCGGATCCCGACATCACAGCGGTTAATGCCGCGTTCGCGCTCGGGCTGGTCGAGCGCCACGATCTGGTCGATTCGACGCACCGACTGTACGACCTCGCCGAGGCGGCCGCCACCGACGCGCCGACGGTCGATCTGTCGGCGTTCAGACAGCGGTTCAAATCACTCGGGAGCGATCCGTCCGAAAGCGAGTATCGAAAGGTGCTGGTGGATGTGACTCGTGCGTACGCGGTTGCGGAATAAAGAAACAAAAAGAGTCGTTAGCGGGCCGCAGCGGCGACGCGTTCGCGTTCTTCTTTCTGCGAAATCGGATACGCCTCCATATCGTAGTTGGCCGCACCGATCAGCTGTCGGGCGAGCGCGTCGGCCGCGTCGGTCGACGACTTGTAGCTCGCGTTTTTCGTGCCCTGCGCGATGTATTTGAGCGCCTCGTCGACGCGGCGCTGGGGCGCAACGTCGACGGCTTTGGGAACCGAGATGCCACCGTACTTCAGGCGGACGGTTTCCTCGCGCGGCGCGGCGTTCTCGACGGCCGTGACAAGCACCTGCACGGGGTTTTCGTCGGTTCGCTCGTGCACAATCTCGAAGGCGTCGCGAACGATGTTGGTCGCGCGCTGTTTTTTGCCCGTGTTGTCCTCGGTCTGCATCAGCCGGTTGATGAGTCGCTCGACGATCGAGATGTCGCTTTTCTCGAACTGTTTCGAGGCATGTCGGCCCATCGTGTGCGCGATTGGCGTCACGGTGAGATACCGCTGCGTACTGGGATCGCTGTACTCGATGTCCGAGACGTCCCAGACGCCGAACAAGAGCGCTTTCGGAACCGACGATTCCTCGTCGGCGTCGGCTTCGGCCGCTTCTGCTTCGGCGTCGACATCTTCGTCTTCAGGTGTGGCTTCGCTCTCGGCCATTATCGCACCGGTTTCTCGGCGTTACCGCGGACGAGTTCGATCATCGAGACGCCGTTGACCTTCTCGACCTTGTAGTTGACACCCGAGAGGTCGCCCATTGCGCGACCCTTCGCGCCACCGATTCCCGCAATCGTGACCTCGTCGTGCTCGTCAATAAACGAAATAGCACCGTCACCGGGACAGAACGCGGTGACCTGTTTGCCGTTCTTGATTAGCTGGACACGAACACATTTGCGGATCGCAGAGTTCGGCTGTTTTGCTTCGATACCGACCTTTTCGAGGACGATGCCGCGGCCCTGCGGCGCGCCTTCGAGCGGGTCCGACTTCTTTTTGAGCCCGCGCTCTCGTCGAGCGTATTCGGAGTCCGACCAGCGTCGCTTCTGGCGATCCTTGTTGAGCTTCCGGGCGGCGTATTTGCCGTTTGCCATGTACCGTCTGTTTCCGACGTGGCTACTTAAACATCCCTCTTTGAAACGGGCGAAACTCACGCAGATCGCTTCTTAGGGGTCGCTAATCGAATCTGAGGCTGTTTTGGCTGTGAGTAATCGGCATACAAACGCCGACGGCCGTCAAAAGTCGTTTAGAACCGTCGAGTCATCAAACGGTCTCCAAGCGATCAAGCAGCCCACGGTGACGCTCGGCTTCCGCGGCCGAATGGCTGCCGGCACGCTCTATGAGAGAGTAATCGGCTGTGAGACGGTCGATAGCGTCCAAGAACGATTCGCTCTCCTGTTTGTGGGCCTCGATCCACTCGTGGACGGATCCATCGATCCGGACTGCTCTGCTCCAGCTGCTACGTCAGCTGAATGTCGTCGATCTCGAACTGCCGACGCGCCAGTTTGCGAGCGGTTTTGATGTGCGCGCCGTCGGTGCCGATGGCGACTCCACGGTCGGCGTCGACGACTTCCGCGTAGGCGACACGGTCGCCTTGCTCGGAAATGGTCACCCCGCGGACAACCGCCGGAGCGAGCGCGTTTTCGACGAACGCTTCGGGAGTCGCAGCGTCTTCGACCAACTCGATTTGTCGGCCGAGTTTCCGTTCGATCCGCTTGACTGTCCGGCCGTCGGGGCCGATGGCGTCGGCCATCTCACCGGCCGGAATCAGAAAGACGAGTCGATCAGTTTCGATGAGACAGTCCGTTGGCACAATGCCGGTCTCCTCGTCGAACAGCCCGATAAACCGCCGCGCCTCGTCCGAGAGCGTGACGGTCATACTCAGTCATCGACGGGTGCTGCGTCGAGCGATCCCATCCGGAGTTTGACATCACCGGTGCCGATCGAGACGGGTTTGCCGACGATGACGTTCTCGATAATCCCGTTGAGATCGTCGCTTTCGCCGTGGATGGCGGCCGCAAGCAGGTGGTTGACGGTTACCTCGAAGGCGGCGCGCGCGAGCACCGAATCCTTCGAGCCCGAAATGCCGTGGCGACCGATCGACTCGATCGTTCCCTCGTTGGTCATGATGTCGGCAACGAGCATCAGGTGCCGCACGTTGACATCGTCGAGACCCTGTTCGCGCAGCGTGTCGGTCGTCTCGTTGATGATCGCCTCGCGAGCGGCCTCGATACCGAGTTCGGCCCGAATCTCGTGGATGTTGTTACACGTCGAGCGGCTCGCGTCGACGCCCTCTATGTGGAGCACGTCGCCAAAGGCCGAGCCCTCGGTGTACAACACGAACTCATCACTCTCTTCGGTCTCTTCCTTGCGGATAACGACCCGGCTGATCTCCTCGATTCCCTTGAACACGATGTCGCGTAACTGTTCGACCAGTTGGAGCAGCTCGCGGTAGCTCGGCTCGCTCGGTCCGAACTCGATGGCCAGTCCCTGTCGGTGGGTGTCGACGCCGAGTGCGTCTTCGATCGTCTCGGCGATTTCGCCGGCAATGAGGTCGGCCGAATCGACCGTCGGCCAGCGTTCCAACAGCGTCTCCTCGTTGAGATCGATGCGGACGATCATGTCGGCAACGTTTGTCGACACATCGCCGAGTGCGAGGATTTTCGTTGCTTCGAGCGACCAGACGACCTCGTGGGCCTTCTCGCGATCGGTGGCGTACTCGTCTTCGAGATACACCGTCATCATCGGCGTGTCCGGCGTTTTTCGCGCGTCGACCAGCTCGATGAGTCGGGGGAGTCCCTGGGTCACGTCGATTTCGGCGACCCCCGCGTAGTGGAACGTGTTCATCGTCATCTGCGTTCCGGGCTCACCGATCGACTGTGCCGACACCGTACCGACGGGTTCGAGCGGGTCGACACGGGTGTCGACGTACTGTGATTCGACTGCCTGGGCTATCTCGCCGGCCTGTTCGGTCGTTACGCCGTCGCGGGCCTCGATGGTGTCGTAGATCCGGTCTTTGAGTCGTCGGGGCAACGTCGTGTCTTCAACCAGCGCCTCGATGTCGTCGGTCACGTGCGCGTATTCAGTCATCGGACTCCACCTCCTCGTAGCCGGTTGCCGCATGCTCCGAGAGGTTGGTTCGTGGTTCGGTTCGGCTCAAGAACGCCTGTTTTTCCTGTTCGCTGTCGAACTCTGCGTCGACAACCCGTTCGGTGATTGCTTCGACATCGATGTCGAACTCCTCGTTCGAAGAGACCCGAACCGGCGAGGTGCCGTCCTCGCCGAACTCGAACTGGACGATCGTATCGCCCGTGTCCCGCACGGTACCGTCGTACTGCACTTCGAGTTCCGACAGCGCGTTGATGAGCCGCCGCTGGAGATAACCGGATTTCGAGGTTCGAACGGCGGTGTCGACGAGCCCTTCGCGGCCACCCATCGCGTGGAAGAAGAACTCTCGCGGCGTCAACCCACCACGGTAGGAGTTCTCGACGAAGCCGTGGGCCTCCGCCGAGAGGTCGCCCTGTTTGTAGTGCGCGAGCGTCCGATCCTCATACCCGCGGTTTATCCGCTCGCCTCTGACCGCCTGCTGGCCGACACAGCCGGCCATCTGCGTGAGGTTCAACATCGATCCACGCGCGCCCGAACGAGCCATGATGACCGCCGGATTGTCGTCTTCGAAGTGATCTTCGGCGATTTCGCCGGCTGAGTCCCGTGCTTTGCCGAGCGTCTGCATGATCTTCATTTCGAGCGTTTCGTCGACCGTTCGGCCGGGCAGCGATTCGAGTTCGCCAGCCTCGTAGGTTTCGATCAGCTCCCCAATGCGGTCGTAGGCGGCCGCAATCGCTTCGTCGACCTGCTCGTCGGCAACCGGCGGAATCGACTCGTCGTCGATCCCGATCGAGAAACCAAAGTGCATGATCGCGCGCATCGCCAGCGAGGCAACCTCGTTGATGAAGATCCGTGCTCGCGTTTCGGAGTACTCCTTGACGAGCGTGTCGACGATTTCGCCACCGAACGCGCCGACCGCGTCCTCATCGATGGTTCCCTGTCTGTGAACGCCGTCTTCGATAACAACGGTGTCGCCCGCAGAGGAAGTGAATTCGAGATCAAGTCCACCCGGCAAGAGGAGCGAAAAAACGGTTCGTCCGGTCCAGTAGGCCCCGGTTTCGTCTTCGCCATCCGGCTCGGGCAGCTCGTCAACACGGGTTGCACGCAACAGATCGAGCGCCTGCGTTTCGGTGAACTGTGGATTCTCGTGTGTCAACAGATAGGTTCCCGAAATGTGATCCTGAATCGCGCCGATGATGTTCTCACCGAATCGGGGACTGAGGATTTGTTCTTGCACCCGCATGAGCACGCGGGCTTCCGCGCGCGCCTCCTCGGTCTGCAGCGCGTGCAGATTCATCTCGTCGCCGTCGAAGTCGGCGTTGTACGGCGGACAGACGACCGTGTTGAG
>CAYWFO010000117.1:0-6108 GCA_964457485.1 uncultured Haloferacaceae archaeon
CCGAGCACAACACAGCGAGCGACTGCTGATTATCCGAGTAACCGCTGCGATCGGGAAAATCAGTCCTCACCAGTCGGGTCGTCCACGTCGGGCAGGTCGGCAACGTTCGAGTGAATCGAGAGCGTATTTGCGGTTTCGATACGAACCACGTGCTCAACGTCGCACAGTTCGTCGACGGCGGTCTGTGGAATCGAGAGCAGATAGGCGTTGAACTGGAGTTCTCGACGCACGTGCCCCGAGGCCGACTCGATCATCGCCGTCAACGCCGCGTCGTCGCCCTCGGCGTCGAGTTCGACGACTAGCGAAATCTGCTCGTCGGTCGGATCGGCCCGAATTCGCCGAACCGGATGTGAGACGTACGGAGCCATGTCCGCAGGTTGCCCGCTACAAGCAAAAACGTACCCCGCCGGCGACGACGCTCCATTCCAGCCGACGACGCGCTCGCAGCCAGCCACTCCGCACCGACCTGGTCGACAGCGCCAGCAACCAGCGAAGTTAGGGCGATCGAACCGAAAAGACGAGCCATGACGGTAATCGCTCTGCTCAGCGTTGCACCCGTAATCGAGGACAGCATGGCCAGCGAGGTCGCCAAGGCGGTCGACGCGCTCGACGCCCACGATGTGACCTACGAAACCAACCCGATGGGAACCGTCATCGAGGCCGAGGACATCGATTCGTTGCTGGCGGCGGTCGCTTCGGCGCACAAGGCCGTTGACGCCGACCGCGTCAGCACGGTGCTGAAAATCGACGACAAACGGACGAGCGACCGGTCGGCGAGCGACAAGGTCGCCGCGGTCGAAGCCGAACTCGGCCGCGATGCCGTGGGCGGACGCTAACCCGGTGTCGACAGCGGAGAACTGACGACTGCAGCGTGCCGTGTCGAGTTCGGAGAACTGGTGAGTGCGGCATGGCGTGTCGGATTCGTGGAGCCGGCGATCGAAGCGCACGGTGTCGGCGTCGACGAGGGACGAATGGCTTTTGCGGCCGCCAGCCGAGGGCTTTGCATGGAAAGCATCAACCGCTCGGCGATCGAACTCGTCGACGAGGCATTGGATTTCACCGAGGAACTCGGCGTGATTGCGGCCGAACTCGACTGCGGCGCGACGGTGCTCGATTTCGGTGTGGCCGCCGACGGCGGCATCGAGGCCGGACTCATGCTCGCCGACATCCAGACGGCGGGGTTGGCAACGATCTACACCCAGATGGGCCGCGTTGGCGGCGCGCCGATTCCGTACGTCGAACTCACGACCGACCACCCGGCGGTTGCGCTGTTGTGCTCGCAGAAAGCCGGCTGGGAACTCGATTTCGAGGGGTTCAACGGACTCGGATCGGGGCCGGCACGGGCGCTCGTCGGCGAGGAGACGGACTTCGAGCGCGTCGGCTACTACGACGAGTTCGATTTCGCCGTGTTAGCCATCGAAAGTATCGAACTGCCGGACGACCGAATCGCCGAGCACGTCGCCGACTACGCGAACGTCGAGCCGTCGAGCGTCTTCTTGCCGACGTACGCGGCGGGGTCGACCGCCGGCAGCGTTTCGATGGCTGCCAGAGCGGCCGAACTCGCGGTGTTTCGGCTCTCCGAACTGGGCTATCCAGTCACCGAGATCACGACCGTGACGGGCCGTGCACCGATGGCCCCGGTGAGCTACAACGAGTCGGTCGCGATGGCCCGGACGAATGATTCGCTCGCCTACGGCGGCGAGGTGTACCTCCAAGTTCGCGAGGAATCGACCGTGTTCGACGACGTGCCCTCGAGCGCGCGAGACGAGTACGGCGTTCCGTTCGAGCGGATTTTCGAGGACGCCGACTGGGACTTCTACGAGGTGCCAGAACGCGTGTTCGCGCCGGCGAAAGTCACGATTGACGTGGTTGACGGCGAGACGTACGTCGTCGGCGAAACCGACGAGGAACTCGTTGCGGAGTCGTTCGGGCTCGCCTGACCCGCTTTTCAGTCGTCGTCAGCGGCGATGGAGGAGTCGTCGACGCCGTTCACCGAAAGCACGGTACCGACGCCCTTGCTCGACCCCTCGCGGAACACGAACCGCTGACCCTGTTCGACAAAATACGGCCGGAATTTGAACTCGACGGTCGTCCGGCCCGTATCGCCGGGCAACAGCTTCCCGCCCGCTGGCGAAAAGATCGCCGTTTCGCTCAGCGTTTCGAGATGAATCACCGGCTCGTAGCCCGTCTGAATCCGGGTTGGGTGGTTCAGCACCATCACCTCGGCCTCGAACTCGCGAACCGACTGCGGATCGGCCGACCGTGGAAGCAACACCATGCCGCGGTTGATTTCGGCTTCGGCAACGCCTTTGAGCGCGATGCCGACGATCCGGCCGGCTTTCGCGGTATCGACCCGGTGGTAGTGCATCTCGATCGAGCGAACCTCGACCTCGCGAAACGTGCCGTCGGCCATCGGCCCCAATAGGAGTTCGTCGCCCGCCTCAACCGACCCGGCGTTGACCGTTCCCGAGGCGACCGCGCCGACGCCGGTGACGTTGTAGGTGCGGTCGATGTACATTCTGAAGTCGGCCTCGGCATCGGCCGCGCGTTTGGGCAAGCGTTCGAACAGGCTATCGAGGTCGTCCATGCCGTCGCCGCGAACCGCGCTCGTCCGGACGATCGGCACGACGGTTTCGCTCAGTTCGGCAGCCGCCTCCTCAACGCTGTAGCGACCGACCCGCAGCGGCGTCCGGTTGACATCGCGCAGGAGCGATTCGACTTCCTTTTCGACTTCGTCGACCCGCTCGTCGGAAACGGCGTCGACCTTCGTGATCGTCACGATCGTTGGCAACTCGGTTGCCAGCAGGATGCCGAGGTGTTCGCGGGTCGTCTTCGTCGGCCCGTCGTCGGCAGCGACGGTCAACAACCCGTAATCGAGTTTCTGGCCGACGAGCCCACGAATCGTCGTCCTGAGCCATGGCTCGTGGCCGACGGTATCGACAAAGGAAACGAGTCGGCTGGCATCCTCGACGACGCGAGCGCGGTCGGTTTTGCGGTGTGGGTTATCCATGCGAACCGGCTCGCCGGCGTCGTCGAAGCCGTAGACGGCATACGAAAGGTCGGCCGAAAGGCCGCGTTCGACCTCGTGGGGCTGAACGTCGAGAAAGCTGCGTGTAAAGCCGTTGCCGTCGTCGGCCTCGCCGGTGACGAGCGAGCCAACGAGCGTTGATTTGCCGTGGTCGACGTGGCCAGCGGTGCCGATGACGATGTGACCGGTGTCGGCGGTCAGCATTGAGCCCTCGCGGATGGTGGCAATGCCGACAAGCCCGTCGTCTCCGGCGCTCCACGTCTCGACATCGTCGATGTGTGCGCCCGCCTCGTCGGCGAGCAGCGAGAGCACGTCCATGGTTTCCGAAAAGGCGTCCGGCGCAATGCCCGCAATGCCGCCGTTGTCGGTCACGCCGACGACGTAGGTGGCCTCGCCGTCGCCCGAGAGCACCCGGTGACGGAGTTGGGCTGCGAGACTTTCCATCCGACCGTCCGCGAGGTGGAGCGCCCGCGTGAGGCGTTCTTTGAATTCGATCGAACCGTTTTCTTCCTCGCCGCGCGCAAGGGCCTGTTCTAATCTGGCCCGGTCGGCGCTCATGGACGCTCGTAGGCAGGGCGCTGTAAAAACGCTTTTCGTGTGGTGTCACACCGTATCACAGTACGGAAACGGATCGAATCGAGGACGTGAGTAGTAACAGCGACGCGAGAACAACAGAAGCACGGTGGGCGGTTGCTCGCAATTCGACTCCCCGCCAGAGTGATGCATCTATTCGGCAGAGAGAGAGTGATGCATCTATTCGGCGGAGAGCCGCTCGTACGCGCGGCGAACCGATTTGAACGTCTCCTCGTCGCCGTTTGGCGCGTCGGGGTGACTGGTTTTCACTTTCGCGCGGTAGGCTTGTTTGATTTTCTCGCGGTCGGCGGTCGCGTCGACACCGAGAATGCGGGCGGCTTCGCGTCGTGTCAGTCGCGGGGAACCATCAGTGGCAGTCGGATCCGCCGACCGTGCGCTGCGGCGGTTTTGTCGTGTCCGTTCCCGGGTGAAACGTCCACCCGAACCCGCACCTGCACCGAACGAGCCTGGCGCGTCCCCACCGCGTTGCGATCGGGTATAGGCCCGAGGATTCTCCCGAACCCGCTCGGCGAGTCGCCCGCTGGCGTGGTACCAGATGAAGTAGGCTGCCCCGCCGAACGGAAGCGCCACCAAAAGGAAAATCGGGCTGACGACGAGACCGCTAACCAGCATGAGAACCGTGATTCCCATGAGAACCGCAGCGACCCCCAACAGCAGCCCGTTTTCGTTCACAGTCGCCCAATATATTCGCTCGGTAAAAGGCTCTCCGGGGCCCGGGGTGATTGAACCGGTCAAAAAAGAAAGAGGTCGTGTCGATGGCGCAGAATCGGGGGCGACCCGAACGGAATCGGCCACCTCTCGGGTGCGTGGTCGGTCGATTACGCCGGCTCAGCGGTCGCGGTACTGATTGAGCCGTTGTTTGAGCCGGTTTGCCGACTGGCCCGCCGCCGCGGCAAACTGCTCGCCCTCGCCGGCGAAAATAATGCCGCGTGAGGAGTTGACGAGGCCGACGCCGTCGTGTCGGAGACCGTGTTCGACCGCGGCCTCGGCATCGCCGCCCTGCGCGCCGACGCCGGGAACGAGAAACGGCAGCGAGGGAACCGTCTCGCGGAGTGCCGCCAGTTCGTCGGGGGCGGTCGCGCCGACAACGAGACCGACGTTGCCGTGGTGGTTCCACAGATCGGCCAGCGCGGCAACCCGCTCGTACACCGGTTCGCCCGTTGCGAGTTCGAGATCCTGCAGATCCGCACCGCCCGGATTCGACGTGCGACAGAGCACGAACACGCCCTTGTCGGGTCGGTCGAAAAACGGCTGCACCGAGTCGCGGCCCATGTACGGGTTGACCGTGATTGCGTCGACCAGATCGAGCATCTCGGCGTACTGCCGGGTCGTGTTGCCGATGTCGGCGCGCTTTGCGTCCAACAACACGGGAACGTTCTTGCCGTGGGCGTAGGCGACCGTTTCGCGAAGCGACCGCCAGCCGTTGGACGACTCATAGAAGGCGGCGTTGGGCTTGTAGCAGGCCGCGTGTTCGTGGGTCGCATCAATAATTCGGCGATTAAACGCCCACTGTGGGAGGTCGTGGTCACGGAGATGCTCGGGCAGCCGATCCAACTGGGAGTCGAGGCCGACCGAGACGACGCTGTCGATGGTCGCGATCCGGTCGGCAAGTCGATCGAAGAACGCGGTGGCCATTGCGCTCCAGTTGCGGGCGGAGGATAAAACCGCTTCCGTGTGGAACGGAACACTCAACACGTGACTCCCACAACACGTGTTTCAATGGATAGCGAGGCGATGACGGCCCGGATGATGAGTGCACTGCTGGTGAGCGTGGTTGTCGGTCTCGTGTTTGCGGCCGTGTTGTTTGTCACCGAAGGGGAAACGAACCTCCGGCTGGCGGCGGTCGCGATGTTCGTGTTCTTTACCCCGTTGGCGGCCTACATCTACGCGGTCGAAAGCGGCATTGTCGGCTAAGCGAATCCACTCCGATCAGCGAACCGTACTGGCGTCCAATACGTACGCGTTTGTCGGCTTACCCAACGGACGCCACGAGAACAACCGGGCAGGGGAGATCGGTGAGAAAATCGGTGTCGACGGCCGCGGCCAGCGTGGTGTCCGCCCGATCCGATGACGCCACGGCACAGACGAGTTCGTCGACCCCGCGGTCGACACACTCGGTTCGAAGCGTTGCAGGACGGTCGGTGTCGACCGCGACCAGGTCGGTATCGACCGTCGCGCATCCAGCCAGTCGTACGGCCACCGCGTTGAGCGCATCCCGTCGATCCCGGCGGTCTTCGGGCGTCGCGGCCGCTTCGGTTCCCACCAGTCCGAGGGCGACAACCCGATCATCGACGGTGAGTCGAGAATCGAGATAGTCACAGAGTGCCGCACTCGTGTGCACCGAGTCGGTGACGAGCAGAAACGTTCGCATACACGCAGTCGCCGGACGGCATATAAATAAAACCCACACCGAGCGATGCGTTTTCTGAAACGCGGTGCCAGCCGACGTTTCGTCAGGAAAATGTCAGACGACGATAAGCACACAA